>QBMS01000012.1:0-20174 GCA_003249095.1 Snowella sp. | reverse complement strand
GTATTAAAGAAAATCGGGGCAATTTTTCCGCCGAGAATATAACCGCCTGATCGCTTGTTAGGAACAAAGGGAATATCATCGCCAATGTGCCAAAGCACCGAGTTAATGGCAGATTTACGGGAAGATCCTGTTCCCACCACATCACCGACATAGGCAACGGGATAACCTTTTTGTTTGAGTTCGGTAATTTTTTCTAAACTGCCTGGTAAACGACTTTCCAACATGGCCAACGCATGGAGCGGAATATCGGGGCGGGTGGTGGCGTGGGTGGCGGGGGAAAGATCGTCGGTGTTGGTTTCGCCTGGGACTTTAAAAACGGTAACGGTAATACTTTCGGCTAATTTGGGTTTAGCAATAAACCAGGCGGCATTGGCCCAGGCATCAATCACTTGTTTGGCGTAGGGATTGGTTTCGGATAATTCTAAAACTTCATGGAAGGCATCAAAGACTAGCAGAGTTTTGCTTAAGGCTGTGGCGGCGGTTAGGGCAATATTACTATCTTTGAATTTGAGCAATTTCACTAAGGATTGAACGTTATAGCCCCCGATCATCGTTCCCAAGAGGCTAACGGCTCCCTGGGCGGAAATAGCAGGACATTCAATTTCTCCCCTGGCGATCGCGGTTAAAAATCCTGCTTTGACATAGGCGGCTTCATCGACTCCAGGCGGGACGCGATCGCGTAACAGCAATAATAATTCCCCTTGTAAAGCTTCTGATGAATGGGTGAGCAGATCGCACAACTCGGACGTTTGGGACGCATTGAGAGGAAGGGGAGGGATGCCAAGCAATGCTCTTTCTTCAGCGTGTTGGCGGTATTCTTCTAACATTCGGGTTTTCCTCAATTCTGAATGACGATTATTTTATTGTAAAGCGTATATTGAAGTGGTTACTGGTAAACGAAATTGACGGAAATAGTCGTTCATTGATTATAATTTTGGGTAAGATCTTGATTTGAGGAAATCTATGATGGTCACTAATGAAATAAATACTGATATTTGCTTAGGAAAAGATATGACATAAAATAATGACGACAACCAATATCACGTTCCCCCTAAAACGACTCCCAGTAGAGATTGATTGGAAGTTTATAGAGGTTTGGATCGATCCGATGTTAACCCCTCCTTATGTACTTTTATTGTTGGCAGATAAGAGCGGCAAATGTTCTATTTATGATCCCGCGACACATTATCCAGTAATATTCTCCAGTGATAATTATGAAACGGCTAAGTTATGGTTACTAGAGGACGAGTATGAACCAATGGAAGGCAGATTATCTTTAGATGATTTACTGGCCTAATTTTTGTCGTCAGTTAACATAGGAGTCTTTTTGATAGTGAATGAGGGTTATTTTATTGTAAAGGGTCGGTTAAGGCGATCGCGTTTTGCAGTTAGAAACAGTGTTGATTATTTTATTCAGGCATAACAACAGGAATAATCTGATTTTTGTATTGACGATAAATCCTAAAATCACTGTCCAAAGTAAAAACACTACTTCCTCTAATTAATTCACTCATTCTCACTAAGCAAGCATCAGCTAAAGACATAGGGACAGCTTGATATTGTTTCATCAATGGCTTAATTGCTGTTACGTCTTCATTTAAATGAAAAGGTATTTTAACGACTTCTAATTCTAATAAAGATAAAATAGCATTTTCTCCCCCATAAACATTCTGTAACAAAAAACAAGACTCAGCAACAACGGCTTCACAGGTAAACAAAGGGGGACGTAATTTTTTCCATTGTTCTACTGTCCATTGATGAAAATCATCACTTTTATCAACAAAAGCGACCAAGGTTGAAGTATCTACAATGATTGCTGATTTCATTATCTTCCAAATCTCTGAAGATATTTTTTATTAGTAGACAAATCGCCTATCTTACTTTCGACAGAACCAGCCCATTCCTTCGCTAAGTCATAAGCAGAAACTTCTTGGTGATCTTGCAATTTATTTTGTGTGCTATCCATAAATTCCACAGAATTTACAATACTCTGTTGTTGTTCAGGGGTTAGATTTCTGAATTTATCTAACAAGTTATTTTCTTCAATTACAGTTTTTTTGATAGATTGAGTCATAAGTTTGCTAAAATATTAGATGAGCTTGGTAAAGATTATATCATATTTTTCCGTTTTCTGTAATCCATTTGGTGATCGCGTTTTTGAAAGTGTGATAAGACCGCGATCGCACTTTCAAAAACCAAATTGATCGCATTTTTAAAGTTTGATAAGACAGCGATCGCTGATCACCATCACAAAAATTCTCATCATTTTAAAATAATCAAAAAAAAAAGAGATGGAAATTGATCCTATGATTGATCTTCCATCTCTCAATATTAATTTGTTGAACTTCTAAGCAACTAAGGCTTTTTGTAAACACTGGGCGATCGAAGCTTTTTCTAATAAACCTAACACCTCACCCGTTTCTCGAATTACCGCTAATTGAGAATTGTTGGGTTGATCTAGCAATTGAGCCACTTCCAAAAGGGATTGATTCGCCTTAACAGTTTTCAGGTGTTCCGTTGATTGCATGGTTTGATGAATCGTTAATTCTGTCCAGTCCGAAGTTGGAATTTTCTTTAGACCATCAACTTCTAGGGTTCCGACCAGTTGACCAAATTCATTGGTAACTAAAAACTTGCGCCAGCTTTCTTTACCAATTACGTAATTATTGACAAATTCCCGTAGGGTTAAATTTTCTGTCACGATGGGACTGTTGGGAATAACCGCTTCTTCGGCAGTATGGCTTTCTAAACTATCTTTAACCTGGGCATTGCGAGCAGAGAATCCAGCATTTTGTAACAGGAACCAGCCGATTAATAATGTCCAAAAATTTCCAAAGGAGCTAATGCCGAGAATTCCTAAGCCACCGATCGCGATCGCGCTCCAACCAAAGATTTGACCGACTCGACTGGCAATAATAATGCCTTGGTTTTGATTCCCCGTAATTTTCCAGACTAAAGCTTTGAGGATATTTCCACCATCTAACGGCAAGCCAGGAATCAAATTGAAGAGTCCTAACGCCAAATTAATCGAAGCGAGTAGGGCAACAATGGCCGCCGCAGGCAGGGGTAAGGGAACATTAATACCAATAACAGTTAAAACCGCAAATAGTATCAAGCTCACCAATGGCCCCGCGATCGCAACACCAAAAGCTTCTAAAGGCGTTTTCGACTCTTTTTCTAAATTAGCTAAACCACCGAAAAGAAACAGCGTAATGGATTTAACTTCAATACCCTGGGCAAGAGCCACTAAACTATGACCCAACTCATGGGCAAGCACCGATGCGAATAGGAGTAACGCAGTTGCAAAGCCCAAAAGCCAAGGCGTTACGCCAGATAGTTGCGGAAATTGGGCGAGTTCTTGTCCATAACTCAACGTTACCAAGCCCAAAATCAAAAACCACGATGGATTCACATAAAACGGAATCCCAAATAATGTACCAACTTTTAAGTTACCGTTCATCGGAAACTCTCCTATTTTAAGTAAGCAAAAGATTAATTTTCCTTTGCGATACTCCCATTGTAACGAAGTGTTAAGTTTGTGATAGATAAATAAACACCGTAAAAACCGTCAGAAAAAGTTCGGCTTTCAAATACCGCATTTTCTCATTTGATGCTGTCAATACTAGGGATTTATTCGATTAAGTCCTTTCAAGTTGCCTGGCTTTGTTTTAATGGAACAACCTCTGCTTCATTACTTTCCCTGGCCACGCGAATAATTAAGGCGGACAAAATTAAACAGGACACCACCGAACTTCCGCCATAGCTAAAGAGCGGAAAGGGTAAACCCGTTGTCGGTAACGCGCCTGTTGCAACTCCAATATTTAAAAGCGATTGACCGATCATCACCACCATTACCCCCAGGGCAATTAAACGTTTCACCCGATGACGACAATTCATGGCAATCCGTAGAGCCAGGGTGGAATACAGTCCCAACAGACAAAGTAAGGCAATTCCACCCATGATGCCAAATTCTTCAGCAAAAACGGAAAAAATAAAGTCGGTGTATTGAATGGGCAGATAAAATAATTTTTGTTGGGAAAGTCCGTAACCTGTTCCCCAAACGCCCCCTGATCCGATCGCGTATAAACTTTGGACTAATTGGTAGCCATTGCCCATCGGGTCTGCCCAGGGATCGAGGAAGGAGGTAATCCGTTTACGTTGATATTCCTTGAAAGTAATACTTAAAACCGCCGTCATTGCCCCCAGTACCGCCGTTGTTCCCAAATAGCCAAAGGGTAGTCCAGATGCTAGGGCAATCAACCAAATCGTCATTCCACAAAGGGCCGTCGTACTTAAATTGGGTTGCACCAGAATGCCGACTAAGACCAATCCAAAAATGCCGATCCAAGTAAGTCGGACTCTCCAGGGCAATCGCTCCCAGTTTCCAAAAATCCAGGCACTTTGAATGACCAAAAATGGCTTCATAAATTCCGAGGGTTGCAACAAAAAAGGTCCGATCGCGATCCAGCGAGTCGCCCCATTAACGCTGGTACCAAATCCCACCAACGTCGCTAAAATCAGCCCCAAAAAGACAAATAACATCCAAGGGGAAATTTTGAGAATATTGGTCAACGGCGAGCGCACAATCCAGTTAAAGAGAATCATCCCCAACCAAACAAAAAGCACTTGACGTTTAATGATGTAAAAACCATCGCCATAATTAGCCTCTCCCTCTGGAAAAGAAGCAGAATACAGAACAATGAGTCCAATCAACAACCAGGCAAAGGTTAGCCAACGCATTAAGCGGGCTTCTCCCGACCAGTTCTTGATATCGGGATCATAAAAAGGAATTAAATAACGCAGTAGTACGGACGCTTTAATAATCAATCTCCTCCTTTTGTGGTGAATCTATAAATTTTATCTAAATTTTTTATTTTTTATATTATTACGGTGTATGAATCAGACTCATTGAAGGTGATTTTCAACGGATTGTTCCCCATCTCCTCTGGATTTTGTCAATTTTGCTCAAACATACTAGCATATCCGCGCAATGCGATCGCCGATGGAACCTTCCACTTCACCAAAATCCAAAAAAAGGACAATCTCGACAAAGATAGTCCTTAAGAGTACAGACACTATAAACTAAACAGCCGCTAGTTGAGGTTCAGGACGCTTACTGTTACGCACACCTTCCACTGCGGTAGCATAATCGGGAGCATTAAAAACTGCTGACCCCGCAACGATCGCATTAGCACCAGCTTCCAAGACTTGCCAAGTATTATTCGGTTTCAGTCCACCGTCCACTTCAATCCAAGGATCAAGCCCCCGTTCATCACACATCCGACGAAGTTTTTGAATTTTGGGAATCACTCCAGGAATAAAACTCTGTCCGCCAAAACCAGGGTTAACACTCATGATTAAAACCAAGTCACATAGTTCTAATACATGCTCAATCAACTCCAAAGGTGTTGAAGGATTTAAAACAACTCCCGCTTGTTTCCCCAATTCCCGAATCTGACCCAAAGTACGGTGTAGATGGGGAGACGCATTATGCTCGGCGTGGACAGAAATAATATCAGCCCCAGCTTTCGCAAAATCGGCGACGTATTTCTCTGGTTCAACAATCATCAAATGAACATCCAACGGTTTTTTCGTATAGGGACGAATAGCACTGACGATCAAGGGGCCAATCGTGATATTGGGGACAAAACGTCCATCCATAACATCAACATGAATCCAATCGGCTCCTGCTTTATCAACGGCTTCAATTTCTGCTCCTAAACGACTAAAATCAGCCGATAAGATGGAGGGGGCTACGACAATGGGTTTCTGGGACATGACTGATACTTTGCTCGCTAAGCGCACTTTTTCTATGGATAGTTTAAACAATTATGGCCATTTGCGTAAGTCCCTATTCATATAAAATAGCTTGGGCTACTGACAACTTCGGCTGACGAGATCTCTAATTTTTTCAAAAACTTAGTTTTCTCACCAATAATCCCAAACTCGAAGCATCGAATGATTGGTCAGAATCATGAAAGATTGCAAAAGGGCGAACGATGGGGATCGAACCCACGTATGGAGGTACCACAAACCTCTGCCTTAACCACTTGGCTACGCTCGCCATTAACTAAAATTTACTATAACATAACTCATGTTGTTAGTTCAACGGTATCGGTTAAATTTTCTAAAATATTTGTTGCAGAGGCTGTTCGTCGGTTTAGTCGGTTACTTCAGTCAATTTTGAATTAATCTTAAGCATATTTATTATCATTTATCCTATCCTGATAGTCGATAGAATAGCGAGATTCCCTTATTTTTAGGATATGTTTTTTCCAAAACCCATCTTTTATCGACTCCAAATGTGGCTAAACGGCTCTATTTTGTCGATCATGGATCGCTATCTCATGGCCCAGTTGCTCCCTCCTTTTTTCTTCAGTGTGGGACTAGTGGCAACCCTGGGAGTCGCGATCGCCTATCTATCGGATTTAGCCAACAAAATTGTTGATAAGCATTTACCCCTAATCCATGCCGTAGAAATTCTACTCTTAAAAGTACCTGAATTTGTCGCCTATTCCTTACCGATCGCCGTAATGTTAGCAACCCTAATTACCTATGGTCGTTTGAGTAGTGATAGTGAATTGATCGCCATGCGGGGGTGTGGCATTAGTCTTTATCGTATCATTGCTCCTGCCCTATTTCTCAGCATTATTGTGACGGGAATAACTTTTTCTGTGACTGAATTTGTTGTTCCTGCCGCCAATTACCAAGCCACCTCTATTTTAGTGAATTCCATCCAAGAAGAACATCCTTTTTGGCAAAATAAAGACATATTTTATCCTGATTTTCAAGAAATAATTTTACCTGATGGAAGTAAAGAAAGACGCTTAAAAAGCTTAGTTTATGCCGAAAATTTTGATGGAAAAAAAATGAAAGATTTGACAATTTTAAAATGGACAGGGAATAGCTTAGAGCAAATTGTTTTATCCGATAATGCTACTTGGAATAATGAATCACAAAAATGGGATTTTTTTAATGGCACAATTTATAAATTAGCGGCAGATGCTTCCCTCTCTCAATCTTCCTCTTTTAAGCATGAAAAAATTGCCCTTCCTAAAGCCGCTTTTGATTTTGCCATGCAGGGCAGAGATCCCTACGAAATGAATGTGGGAGAAGCCAAACAATATATGAAAATTTTGCGGTTAATTGGAGATACAAAAAAACTAACTTTTTTTTCCGTTAGAACAGAACAAAAAATCGCTTTTCCTTTTGTCTGTATTGTCTTTGGACTGGTAGGTTCTGCCCTGGGGTCTCGCCCCCACCAAGTCAGCCGTGCCACCAGTTTTGGTCTCAGTATTGCGATTATTTTCACCTATTATTTACTAGCTTTTATTATGGGAAGTTTGGGGATGATTGAAATTTTATCTCCTCTTATGGCCGCTTGGTTACCGAATATTATTGGCGTGGGAATTGGTCTTTTTTTAATCTATGAATTTAATCAATAATGTCCATGAATTTGAATCGGGGATTGATGCAGAATAAGGAAGAAAATTAATTTGAGTATATTCATTCAAAAAGAACGCCTAGATTTGGATTACATTAAATCACAAAATAATTGAATCTTTGACCAAATTTCGGGTAACGCATTGCCTAATCCGTGATCACTATCGAGTTCGATTAATTCTGCCCAAGACCGAGATTGGGCGTACTCTTGACTAGCAGTTAGGGGAATAACTTCGTCCCGTTGACCATGCAAAATCAGGGTCGGAATCGATCGCCTGAGAGCGTGATCTGCATAGTTTTGACTATCGAGGACAAACTGATAACTCAGGGGGAGCGATCGCTTTTCGGCGTAGTGATAAACCGAAAGAAAACCTGATTCTTGCCAATTTTGGACGGCTTCTGAGCCTAGTCGGGTTAAATAACTAGAAAGAAAACCAAAAGCGGGGGCAAGGAGAACTAATCGCTCAATTTGAGGATATTTTTCCCCAAGCCAGGCAGCCGTTAATCCCCCCAAACTAGAACCGATGAGGGTGACGGGAACATCATTAAATTCCTGAGAAACTTGCCTCATTTGCCGCGTCAGGGTTAACTCGGAAAAATTATTTTGATTGAGATCGGGAACACTCAGGAAAATTTGTTTTTCTAAAAAGCGATCGCGGATAAATCGAGCCTTTGCAGAATCAGGACTAGAGGCAAAGCCATGTAGATAAATATATTTCATGGATCAATTCCTAGAGCCTTGAGACGCTCTTCCAATTGACGAACTTTGTCCAAAGCCGCTAATTTTTCCTGTTCTGATTCTTTTAACGCCTGCTCCGATTCCGAATGACTGCGTAATTTTTTGCCCGTTTTGGGGTCATAAAAACGCATTTCTCCCTTTTCTAAGCGCAATTCTAACCCTAATACTTGGGAAGAGAGGGCGATCGCATCATCAGAAATTTGAGCAGGAATGGCTAAATAATTTCCTTCTATCAAACGAAATCCCTGCAAGGCGGGCTTTAAATAATCCGAGGTGGGGTCATACTGAAAATATTCCTTGGCTCCTAAATGGGCATAGAGTCCTTTTTTTGCGCCTTGATCCTCGTGTACCGTACTTTTGGAAGTAATTTCGAGGACAAAATCAGGAAATTTATCTCCCTCTTCCCAGGTTTTGTAGGAACGTCGCTGTTTTTTTTCGACTCCCATCACGACTAAAACATCAGGGGAAACAACAGATTTCGGATTGCCTTCTTCGTAATAGACAAAAATATTTCCCGAAACATAAACCTGGGAATCATCTTGAAAATAAATTCCTAAAGCTTCTACACCATAGATTAAATAATCGCGTGCGGCATCGCTCTCAGCCATTGGTAAACCGTCGCTGTCAGGATAGTCAATATCAGAGGCAAGAAATGGAAAGAATGTAACCATCAAAGGGTTCCTCGGTCTCAATCTCCCCTTAAAGATAACATTAGGAAAGAGTGATAGTCCTATTTAAAAATGCGAATTCCCTGTCTATTGCGGAAAAGCCAGGGAAAAAACGAAAATTCTTTGATTTTTTGCAGGAGATCAAGTCACAAATACTAGAATTTGGATGGTCAGAAATTAATCTTCCAATCCAGTTCTATTATTCCATTATCCAAGGAATTAATCCTACGCCGCAGTATCAACAAAAGGCAATAGGGCCACGAGACGGGCGCGTTTAACCGCAGTGGTTAAATCATGTTGCTGTTTACAAGTTAAACCTGTGATGCGACGGGGAAGAATTTTACCGCGCTCGGTGATAAATTTTCTGAGCAGATCGGTGTCTTTGTAGTCGATGGGTTGGTTGGGAGCGAGGGGGGAAAGGCGTTTGCGGTAGTAGTTCATAACTTTTGACGAGAATTTCTGATAGTTTTGCGAATTGAAATTATTTAATTTCTTTATGGATCGTGTGGGTGTTGCAGTGGGTACAGAACTTTTTCAATTCTAAACGGGCGGTGGTGTTACGGCGATTTTTGGTCGTGGTGTAACGGGAAACCCCTGGCGATCGCTTGCTATTGTTATTGCGACATTCGGTGCATTCCAGAGTAATAATAAGACGCGCACCTTTTCCTTTTTTGCTGGCCATAGTAATTTATGTAGGACAATCTTAATTTTAGACGCAATCATTAATTGTCTCATGGGCGATCGCTAATTGACAAGTCTTTTTTAATAATCACTCAGTAGCTTTTATGGTTTAGGGTGCGGGCGGTTGGAGGGTTGTTTTAGACACCATGCGGGTTTTCTTACGGTCTGCTTCGGTCAACTCTTCCCCTGATTGAAGGCGGGTGGCATTGGTTTGCAGGACAGTTGCCCCATTCTGATCGCCCAATTGCAAAGCCGTTTTAGCCGCCGTTTGTAACATGGTTGCCGCTCCAGTGCGATCGCCTTGTTTGAGTTTGGTTTCGGCAATTTGAGTTTGACGATATTTAGCGAGGGTAAGAATTGCTTTTTGAACCTGATCGTTGGGTTGGGTTTGATAGGTCGCTTGAACGATCGCGGTAATGGGAATTTTTTCAGACAATAATCCCAGACCAGATTGGGAAGGATCATCGTACCGAACCTGAGCAAAACCAATCGTCTGTTCCCCTGGAGGCAATTGATTAATATAAAGATTCGCTAAAATCACCCGCGCCTGTTCGGTCATCAAATCCCCTAAGCGTAGGGCATAACCCTTTCCTTCGGGTTGGGGCGTGAGTTCAATGGCTTCGGGTTCTACCTGGGCGGTGGGTTTGAGTTCGGCTAAACGTACCCCTGGATTGAATTCCAGCAACAAATAGGCATTGGTTAGTCCTACCGTTTGCATCCGACTAAAAAGTTGACTAAAAGTATTGAGGGCCTGATCAGGATTTTCAATATAGGATAATGACCCATTGGCGGAATCGGCGATCGCTTCTAAAACATCCTGATTCCAGTGGGAACCAAATCCCAAACTATTCACCGTAATATTGTATTCCGAGGCAACCTGGGCAAGCTTGAGGCATCTTTCATTATCCCCGTGTTCATTTTCGCCATCGGTGAGCAGAAAAATTTGAGAAACACGGTCTTCTTTACCGACCGCAGATTCCTTGATCCCCAATTTCAGCCCTTCATCAATGGCCGTTCCCCCCGATGCTTCGAGTTTTTGGATCGTCGCAATAATTTGTTTCGCCTGGGATACGGACTGATTAGAAATTAGCGTCTGGGCTTTGTGGTTAAAGGCAACTACCGAGATCAGATCCGTCGGTTTCAGGGATTCCACCAGGGCAACCGCCGCCTCTTTTACCGTTGATAAGGGACGGCCATTCATGGAACCACTCTGGTCTAGCACTAAACATAAATTGAGGGGCAAGGAAAAATCTAGGGTTCCCGCGATCGCCGAAAGAGACAGCCAGAGTTGACGCTGACTACTCGCTTGATTTGCGTCAAGATGGGCATCACTGAGAGCCACTTGTAAATTAACTTTCATTTGCTGAAATATTTAGTAAATCAAATCTAGAATTAATCAAAGTCTAACGTAACGAGAGTAATGTATTGCAATTCTATCTAAAACCCTAGCCGATCATCTATCAATTCTAATCTTTAATCCTAAAACTTTACTCCTAAAATTTAATCCTAAAACAATAGCAGTAACGCGATGCAGTTCCTCAAGAATTTCCTAGTCTTCGTCGAGCCTTTACAGAGTTACGTTGAAATCACTTATTCAATCGCATTGCTCCCTGGGGATCACTAATGGAAATCTGAGCGTCTAGCTTGGTTACTGCTATTGTGAGTTAACGAGACAAGTAGGCACTTAATCAGGGTCTTCTCCTTTACTATCTTTACCTTGACTTCAGCAGATTCGACTGCTAAGGAAGCCTTACAGCCCCATTTACTAATATAACACTGTTCCTAATCCTTAGGGAGAAATGGGCAAAACTGCAAAAAAACTTTACATAATTAGAGCAAGTTTTATTGATTTTTTTAAGTGTCAATCCGAAATATATCCTTTAAGGTGAAAAAGGAATCTGGTTAATGGATAGATGGTTAATTTCTACCCATATTATTCTAAAATGATGGTTAGATAGGACTTTTTTCTTACAGAATATCCGTTGTCAAAAATCACGGTGTTATCTCTTCATTTTGAGCAATTTATGCCCATCAAAACCATACATCAGGGTATCTACGCTAGAGCTTCTTACAAAAAGGGAATGGTATTTGTCCTTAGTTGCGCGATCGCCTTGGGAGAATTCAGTTTTATTTCCCCTGTTATTGCCCAAGTTAAGCAGGATTTATCTCAACCACTGACGACTGAAAAATCCACTCAGCGATCGCTTCCTCGGAGATTAAAAGCGATTATCCGTCTCGCCCATACCAAATTGCCGCCACCGACAACAACGGGAACAGGTCGTGTCAGTCTGGAACCTCTCCAAGATGGCATCGCCTGGACAATGGACGTAAAAATTGGCGATCGCTTGGCAAAAGTTTTGCTCGATACGGGAGCTTCTCTTTCAATGGTTTCCCCAGATTTAACCCAAAGCTTGGGACTGACAGGAAAGGAATTGCCCCCAGAGGAAACTCGCTATGCCGTCGCGGGGGATGGGTGCCAAAAAATGAAGGCTTCTATTTATCCATTGCCTGTAATTGCACTAGGAACGGCCAAAGCGACAGGATTGCAGACTCTCCAATTGTCCCAAGCAATTATTCCCGAAAATTTAGCGGGCATTTTGGGGATGGATCTGCTGAGTCATTTTAATTTTCAGATTGATCCCATGCGAAAAGAACTCCAACTTTCGCCCACTTCGGAGCCACCAAAACGGGATCGCAATCAAGCCATCCCCTTAGTGATGCAAGACGGAGTTGCCCTGGTGAAAGTCACAATTAATGGAGACTTACCTTTCTTATTTTTGATAGATACAGGAGCCGAAAGTACCTTTATTTCTCCTGAAGTTGCATCAAAACTTAAGCTCTCTCCCGATTCAATGAAACCGATTCAAGTTCAGGGTTTTTGTGGATTAGAACCTGCTAGTTATACGTCATTAACAGAAGTCAAGGTCGGCGATCACGCGTTAAAGAATATTGAATCAGTGGTGTTGCAAAATACGGCGGTTTTGGACTCTCTCAAAGTAGATGGAGTTTTAGGTCAAAACTTTTTAAATAGCTTCCATCAGTTTTGGTATTTTGACCATTCTTCGGAACAAATCAAGGCTTATTTAGTACTCATGCCTCTGCGTTAAAACAAGGAAGCTTTTATTGATTTTTGATTAATTGTAAGCTGTTACGCATTTAGATTGCATAATGATTTTTCTGAAAGCTATGTAACAAGGGGCTTAAGCCCCTTGCCTATGTGCATTTTAGATGACTAACAGCTTATAAGCTTTATTGGGATAAAATAAATTAAGTTCTTCAGGTCATTTTTTCACTTTCTGATTTGTAATTTGCAATCTACAGGATTAATCTCTATTTTCCTTTCTCTCTCTTTTTTCTTGCTTCCGTTCTTCCTTCTCTTTCCAATTTTTATGCTTTGTAGAAGTATCCTCTGGAGAAAAAGCGTTCTTTTCCTGTCCCCGACCAGAACGATTACGATTAATAGTGGTTTGATAAATGGTTTGATAAACCGTATTATTATCGCCCTCAATGGAAACTCCTTGACTAGCATTTTGTGCGGTATTAGGATCATTCGTTTGGGCTGATAGGGGATAGGCGATCGCTCCTATAAATAGAGTACTAACCATTCCTAAAATAGCTGAAGATTTATTGATCATGACATTAATCTCATTGATTATTAACTAAAAATATTAAGGTATAATTAATCTACTTCGATCACTAACATTTGATTGAGAAGACCATTACCTCCCGTTTGCTGATTGACTTCTGTGTTCAAGCCCTGGAGGTGAATACTAACCGTTGAATCCATAGGAAAATATTTTCCCGTAATAATTAATCGATTACTTCCTCTTTTAAGTTGAGATGATAAATCTAGGTTTTTTTCTGTTGTATTTAGTCGGTCAATAATTTTCCCATTGAGTAATACTTTCCCTTGAAGATTGGTAATAGCAGAAGAAGGTAAAATACTCAATAGACAGGGAGTTTTCAATCCTTGTTGCTGTAAACTAATCGTGGACATTTGCATACTTTGAGCAACCGTTTTTAGTCCAGGGCGATCGATAGGATGAAAAAAAAGTAGCGTAACTACAAAGGCAAGGCTTCCGATAAAAGCATTAGATGAAAAAACACGGTTCATAATGAGATCTCCTGAAACAGATTGAGATAAAACCGCAAAAAAGTAAATGATTTCAAAAATTCTTTTTTATGGATCGAAATAATAATCAGCAGAGTTATGAACATCGACAGTTGCCTCGGAACGAATCTTCACCGTCGAACCGCTAACCCCAGAGCGATTTCCTTTACCACCGCGTTGAATCTGTTCAACCTCACGATTTTGCTCTACGGAATTTGTACCGCCAATATTTCCCTGAACACTACGGGTAATGGAGGAATTGCCCGTACAGTTGGGGTCACTCTCCATTTTTACGTTGTTAGTCCGTTGGGTCTTTTGACGTGATCCACTGATGTTATATTGCACAGAAGTATCGCCCTGCACGCATTGTGCGATCGCAGGAAAAGTGCCTAATACGTTCAAACCAAATAATCCTAAACCCACCCCAATAATAGATAATTTCATGGCTAAGTTTCCTCTGTTTTTTTGTAAATGAGACTTTTTGAAAAAAGTTTAAAAAAAAAGAAAGTGAACATCCCACCTCATCTGATTTAGCTTAATAAAAATCTCTATCGAATTAAGGTGATACGACTTGACGCGATAGGTATTCTTTCTAAGACATCTGGATAAAAGTGAGATGTTCCCATTGATACCTTTTTTGTGTGATGTTTCTGTGATGGTCGTTTGATTAAACCGCAAAAACGAAAGGATACTTAACGCAAAGAACGATTATTGTTGCGAACCTTGATTTTTTGAACATTCGTTTGCCGAGTTAGGTTCCCCTCGCCTTGTTGTAAAGTATCTTGGTAAGCATCTTGGACATTCCCTAGATCACTGGGGATTTGACGAGATCCACGAGAAGATTGTATTTTTTGCTGATTTTCCTGATAACTCGTGTTCATATTTCCTTCTTGAGTTGTTACTTGTTGAACACTTTGTAGATTAACTTCATCACTGAAGGCGGGAAGAGCCAAATTTCCGACAGCAGTGACTGCTAACAAACTAAGAATTAAGGTTTTCATGATTAACCAAATACTCCTGATGATTGGATGCTTATTAAAAGAAGTTTTTCAAGAGTTAGAAATTGAATGAAAGAAATATTAAATTTGATTAAAATTTTATTACAAAAAATAATTTTTCTTTCGTTAATTCCTACTGCTTTGAAGCCTTTCCTTAAGATTAATCATGATATTGGGGGATGTCAGTCCCTACGGAAAGGGAATTAAAGGTAATAGTTAAAGGAAATAAGTAGAAATCTAAGTAGAGAAAAAGAGAAGCAGCCATTTTTAAAGTGGAAAAAAGTGGAACCTAGAAAAATCACGGCCATGAAGATTTTGTGATCTTTAAACTGGAGAGCAGATTAAAGCAATTTTGTTCGGCACAATATTGAACCAAACAACCCTAATTCATTAAAAAAGGCTCAGAGGCGATTAGGTAAAAAGTTCGTGAAAGGGGCAAAACCCCAATCCAATAATTATCATAAAGCTCGGAAACGACTAGGGAGAACCCACCTAAAGATTCAAAGACAGCGTAAAGACTGGGCAATTAAGCAAGCTCGGTGCGTAGTTCACTCTAACGATGTGATTGTCTATGAGGATTTAAAGGTGTCGAATATGGTCAAAAATCATCATTTGGCTAAGTCGGAGAAGACCGCCTCTACTATTGATGGGCAACCAAAGATAGCAAGTGGACTTCTGTGAACCATGAACAAGAATCCCTCGCATTTATGCGTGGGGAGTATGCCAATACGGCTCCACGCTTGTAACTAATAGGCAATTTCCACATTTCTGTTCCCTGTTTCTCCATCTGTTGGCGACATAATTACTAAATCTCCTCGGCAAGTTCTCTCAAAACGCAAATCACGATTATTTTGACACAGTTGATAAAACTGGTCATCCGATAAAGTCAAAGGATCAAGTCTAGTCGTTAGAGCAATCATTCTGTTTAAGAGGGAATTATTGCTAACTTCTCTCATTATAAATTTAGAATGCAAATCATGTCTTGAAATTATCTTGATCGCCCTATGGGTTCTGCAAAAAAGGAGTGATCGCGTTCTAGAAAATTTTTCTTATTAGTTCAACAATCTAGGAATAGAGCGAATAGGGTGTAAAGTAATAATGCTAATTTGAAGAGCCGATAGAAGAAATTGTGTCTGATTCCAAGCAAGCCTCCCGTTCGGTTGCCAATATCGCTGGTATTGTGGCGATCGCGACCCTAATCAGCAAAGTTTTTGGGTTAGTACGCGAACAAATCATTGCAGCGGCCTTTGGCGTGGGGGCGGTGGTCAATGCCTATTCCTATGCCTATGTCATTCCTGGATTTTTGTTGATCCTCCTCGGTGGAATCAATGGGCCTTTCCACAGTGCCTTGATTAGTGTTTTATCCAAACGGGACAAATCCGAAGCGGGGCCACTCGTGGAAACCGTCACAACCCTAGTGAGTAGCATTTTACTGGTTGTAACGATTGTTTTAATAGTTTTTGCGGGTATTCTCATCGATTTGCTTGCCCCAGGTCTAGATCCTCACTCCAAGGCGATCGCTGTTCAGCAATTGCAGATCATGGCTCCCTTAGCATTACTTGCAGGATTAATTGGTATTGGTTTTGGAGCTTTAAACGCCGCCGATCAGTATTGGCTCCCTAGTATCAGCCCCTTACTTTCTAGCATTACTGTCATTTTGCCCTTGGGAATTGCCCTGGCTTATCTCGGCCCCAAATTGAATACGCCCCAATACGCCCTCCTCGGTTCCTTATTATTAGCGGGGGGAACAATGGCGGGTGGAGTATTGCAATGGTTGTCCCAAATCGCCGCCCAAGGCAAAGCAGGAATGGGAAAACTACGACTTCGCTTCAATTGGCGGACTTCAGGGGTCAGTGATGTCATGAAGGTGATGATCCCAGCGACTCTCTCTTCGGGAATGCTCTATATCAATGTTTCCACTAACCTCTTTTTTGCTTCTTTTATTGAAAATGCGGCGGCATCCATGCGTTATGCCAACTTTATCGCGCTCACACCATTGGGGATTATTTCTAACATGATTTTAGTCCCTTTCATGCCGATCTTTTCCCGATTAGCCGCCCCTGAAGACTGGCCAGAACTGAAGCTGAGAATCCGTCAAGGTTTATTGTTAACTGCCTTAACCATGTTGCCTTTGACTGCTATTTTTATGGGACTCTCTGCGCCTATCGTCCGTATTATTTATCAACGTGGAGCCTTTAATGCCGATGCCACCCGCGATGTCATCCCCGTTTTAATGGTCTATGGCGCAGGGATGTTTTTCTATTTGGGACGAGATGTTTTGGTTCGAGTTTTTTATGCTTTAGAGGACGGCAATCTTCCTTTTCGAGTCAGTGCAGTCAATATTTTTCTTAATGGCTTGCTTGATTTTCTGTTTTACAAGCCCTTGGGTACATCAGGTTTAGTCTTGGCGACCGTTGGCGTTAACGTTGTTTCTATGATTATTTTTCTGGTAATTCTGAATCGTCGTCTCAATGGCTTACCTTGGGGAGAATGGTTAATATCCCTTCTGAGTTTGACGAGGATAAGCGCGATCGCGGGATTTGCGGGTTGGGGAGTCAGTGGACAACTAGAAAAAATATTGGGGACGGGTAATTTAGTTTTAGAATTATTACAGTTAGCCCTCTCCTGTAGCGTGGTTGTGGGAATTTTCAGCATCTTAGCTATGCAATTAAAATTGCCCGAAGTTGATTTATTAACGGAACGTATCACTAAAAAATTCAAAAAATCCTAGAATTTCCCCCAAGGAGGAAAACTTATCCGTGTTAGACATTAAACAAATTCGTGACAATCTCAGTTTAATTGAAGAAAAATTAAAAAGCCGTAGCAGCACGGCGGAATATGGTGAAACGCTACAAACCATTTTAAAATTAGACCAACAGCAACGAGAATTAGAAGTGACACGTACTCAATTAAATGCTCGTAGTAACGAAATCGGAAAATTAGTGGGTCAAAAAAGTCGTCAAGAAGGAAGTACCGAAGAAGTTGCAGAATTAAAAATAGAAGGTCAAGAAATTAAAAATCAAGTCAGTGAATTAGACCCCCAGGAAAAAGAAATTAGAACCCAATTAAGAAATTTACTCTTACAATTACCCAATTTACCGAGTGATTCTACTCCGATTGGTAAAGATGAAAGAGAAAATGTAGAAATTCGTCGTTGGGGGGATGAATATTTACCGAATAATCCTAATATTTTGCCTCATTGGGAAATCGGCGAAAAGCTCGGTATTCTTGACACGAAAAAAGCGGTTAAAGTTGCTCAAAGTCGTTTTGTCAGCTTAATTGGAGCAGGAGCCGCCCTAGAAAGAGCCTTAATTAACTTTATGTTAGATACCCAGATTAATGCGGGTTATTTAGAAGTTTTACCGCCCATTTTAGTCAATAGTGATTCTCTAGAAGGTACATCCCAACTTCCCAAATTTTCTGAAGACCTTTTTCAATGTAAAGACGACGATCTTTGGTTAATTCCCACAGCAGAAGTTCCTGTAACCAATCTTTATCGAGATGAAGTTTTAGAAGCGGATCAATTACCAATTAAGCATTGCGCCTATACCCCTTGTTTTCGTCGAGAAGCAGGGAGCTATGGACGGGATACGAAGGGATTAATTCGCTTACATCAATTTAATAAAGTTGAATTAGTCAAACTGGTTAAACCTGAAAATTCAGCCGCAGAACATGAAGCCCTCGTTCAAAATGCAGAAGCCATTTTACAAGCTTTAAAATTACCCTATCGCGTTATTGAATTATGTACGGGAGATTTGGGTTTCGGGGCGGCAAAATGTTATGACCTAGAAGTTTGGTTGCCCTCTTCAGAAACCTATCGAGAAATTTCCAGTTGTTCTAATTTCCATGATTTTCAAGCACGAAGAGCTAATATTCGCTTTAAAGAAAAAGGCAAAAAAGGAACCCAATTTGTCCATACTTTAAACGGTTCGGGGTTAGCAGTGGGACGAACCATGGCCGCGATTTTAGAGAATTATCAACAGGCTGATGGAACGGTTAAAATTCCCGATGTTTTACAACCCTATTTGAGACGAGAAATTTTATAAAAAACCCATTTTTAAATCTGATTTAATGAACGAATGAATCTGTCTTAAGGGTTTGCAATAGTTGCTCTGTAATGTTGATTAATTCGGACATAGAATTCTGACTCAATTGAGTCGTTTTGAATCCATGCGCGATCGCGTTACGCAATGAGAGGGCATTCATCAGTAATTTATAATCAGTTTGAGAAATGACTCCCTCGGTGGCAAGTTGTTTGATCAAATAAAGGGGATCAACTCGTTGCAAAATGCCAAACTCTTGTTCTGCGACTAGTCGTAGGGTTGCCTCAAGCAAAGACCAGCAAAATAGAAAGGCTGATTCTAAATGCTGGCTAGAAAGCTGACCTACGACTTGTAACTGTGATTCTATTTCATTTTGCTTTAAAGATCTTTCTACTTTTGAAGAATAGGTCTCGTCTTCGGGATTAATCATAACGAACTCAAGCCGCCAACCACGAGTCATTTCTATCTCTTTAGCTAAAGCTCTTACTTGATCAGAAGATGTGTTGAGTGAAGCGCGTGATTTTATGTCAAGAACGACTGATTCTTCCCCTCCATAGGCGATCATATCGGGACAATAACGATATTTTTTAAGGAATTCAGGTAGGTCTTCTAGGTTAGGGTGAATCGACACTTTATAACCTTTCTCTTGATATTCCTGAGCTAGTTTTAATAATTGTTCTCTTTTGATATCTATCGTTAAAGTTGACATTAGTTGAATACCTCTTGATTAGGAGCGTCCGTTACAACAATATAAAGAAACTCACTGCCACGAGCAAATCCTTCGGCTAGGGTTGGAGTCATATTTTCTACTTTAAAATTACCTGATAAATTCCTTTTTCTCACTAAAATATCAGTTACCTGATCGTCATCAACATAGGCTAAACCAATAATGGCATCTTGAATAGGTTTAACAATATTGTCCACGTTCATTGTAACAGAGTCATAAAAATAAGTTATTTGAAGCATGACATCTCCCATAGCCGTTTTTTGTGCCGATGACCAGTATTTTTCAGCTTCTTGCCGTACTATGCTTTTCCATTCTTTAAGACGTTCTCGCCGACGAGTTTGTTGGGATACGGGCGGCCCATCTACTATGAACTCAAATTTTGTCAAGGTATTTTAAAGGCAATGGTTCAGCCTGATTAAAGGCAGAAAGGATTACTGGGCAAAGGATTAGAGAAACAAAGAAGCAAATATAAGCTTGGAAGTAATGGTTATAACTTTACAGGGGTGTTAAGGGTAATAATACTATAAATAAATCGGTAAAAAAAGGAGAGAGAGTATGTCAATCCAAAAGATAAAGCCAATCCAAGAGTTTAATGATTCTATATTTTGCAATGGGAAAGAAAAAGAATTATTTAAACGAGACTGTCCTCATTGTCACAGCGAGGAAGTGAAAATTCATTCTCATTACAAAACGAAAAATAATGGAGAGAGAAAAATATTTATCTGTCAAAAATGTGAGTCACTATATTCAGAAACGTATAATAC
>QBMS01000129.1 GCA_003249095.1 Snowella sp. | reverse complement strand
GTATTATACGTTTCTGAATATAGTGACTCACATTTTTGACAGATAAATATTTTTCTCTCTCCATTATTTTTCGTTTTGTAATGAGAATGAATTTTCACTTCCTCGCTGTGACAATGAGGACAGTCTCGTTTAAATAATTCTTTTTCTTTCCCATTGCAAAATATAGAATCATTAAACTCTTGGATTGGCTTTATCTTTTGGATTGACATACTCTCTCTCCTTTTTTTACCGATTTATTTATAGTATTATTACCCTTAACACCCCTGTAAAGTTATAACCATTACTTCCAAGCTTATATTTGCTTCTTTGTTTCTCTAATCCTTTGCCCAGTAATCCTTTCTGCCTTTAATCAGGCTGAACCATTGCCAGCCTGGTTGAGGAGGGAAATTTTTTTTGTTCAAAAAGCAACTGTAGGGGACACCTGGCTTTGGGGGATCAGATTCAGGAGTAGGGAAGATAAAGTTATTGCCTAAAACCAGTAAACTAACATAAAAGGCTATTCTGTTTGTTTTGGCTTCGGAGGGAACTCTTTTGGACGATACCTATCAAATTTATGTCAATCGGGTTGCTCGACTGACTTTACCTGCTACCTATCAAACGCAACTGCCCCATATTCAAGCGTCTCCTAAATTTCAGGAAGGGAATCCGATCGCGTTTCCTGGGTATAGCATCATTACCCCGCCCAGTAGTGAAGATCCCGATAATGAAAAGCTTTATCAAGATTTAATTAAGGCTCAAGCTAAATTGATTGAGGCGTTTGGCGAATTTTTGATTCCCTTGCCTCCAGAGAGTTTTCACCTCACCGTTGCCGATTTGATCTGGGATAGTCAATATAAAGCTGCGATCGCGGAGAATCCTGAATTTGAGCAACAATTAAAGGACTGCGTTCGAGAGACCTTTGCGACTTATCAACCGACGGGTTTGGAGGACGGGACGATTCAATGGCAAGTCCTGGGTTTTGGCATTTTCCCCCGTGCGATCGCGGTGGTACTGGTTCCCCAACAGGAAGCTGATTATTTACCGATTCTCGAATTACGGCGATCGCTGTACCAAAATCCAGTCTTAATTGGTCTTGGCATTGAACAGCAATACAATTTTACGGCCCATATCACCCTGGGCTATTTTGGTGAAATTCCCGCCGATCTAGACCGAGAAGGATGTACCCAAACCCTTGGAAAATTAAATGATCATTGGTTAGAAGTCGATCCCGAATTTCTTCAGATTCCTAAAATCGAACTTCGTCAATTTACCGATATGACCCATTTTTATCGTCAGGAAGATTATCCTGTTCTCGATTTTTCGAGTGGAAAAAAATAATTGAAAAATCGACTTTGAGTAGCAATAAAAGGGCGTAAAACCTACGCCCCTACTAGGACAAGGCTTTCAAGGTAATCTATTTTACATTTAAATCCACCCACCTACTTATCATTGTTGATTTTGCGGATTGAAAATCATTAATTCTCTTGGTCAAAATATTGTAGAGGGTTCTCACATTAAATCTTTTTCAGAATTTCGAGATAATCGCATTGATAACGGGCTTTCACTGTGTAAAAATCATCATTGGGCTTTTGAGCGCGTTTGGTCAGGATTGATGAAAATTAAACGTTAAATAGTTAGCTGATGGGCGTTCTAGGGTTGCCAGGGTGTTGGTCTGGTTTACGATGAACGGGGGGCGTGGGCAATTCTAGGCGATCGTGTCATGATCGTGGTGTGGCCTCAATTATTAAAGAGAGGTGAGTTATGAAAGGTAAACATCCGAAGATGGAAATTCCGTCCCATGAGGGTAAGTTTCCTAAGATCATGATGCTCCACCCACAAACGAGTTTTCGGCATCAAAGTCGTGGGGTGCAACAAGGCAGAAACAGACCTCGTTAGGGTTTGATTTTTTTGTTAAAAATTGGCGATCGCTTTTTTCAATCTAGGAGAAGGCGATCGCTATTATTCTTCGTAATTAAAAATAGAGTTTTGTCCAGATTGAATGTAAGTCTCAAAAACTTCATGATAGAAGTCTTTAAATTCATCAGTGATATGTAAAGTATAGAGACTAGGCAATTGAGTTATAATATTTTGCTGTAATAAAATGCCAATTATATATTGGTATAATGAAAGACTAAGAGGTTGTTCTGTTCGTTTAACTTGTTCAACTACTGAGCAAATTATATTCATTGCTGATTGAACATTTTCTAATTTTAAGTCAGCGTTGTGAGCTTTAAGAAGTTTATATAAGTTGTCTGAAAAACGACTCAAATCTTCAGGAAAAAGCTCATCATTTATGAGTTTTCTATTAAAAAGTTTTTTGATTTCTTGATTTAGATAGTTTTTAATTTGAATTTCAGAAGATTTACTTTTAGGAATAGCTTGGGAGATGGATTCAAAGGCAAGTATTAGAGTATCTAGTTGTTCAACATTTGCTTTAATTTGAGATGCTAAACGAAGTTTTCTCCAATCTATATCAGAACTTTTATAGACTAAATCATGGGTTGTAACAGACCAGGCGTGTTCAAAGGCAGTTTTAATTTGAATTTCAGAGGGGATACTATAAATACTTAATAGATTCTCAGAGTTTAAGTCTTCATTCTGTACTAATTTAGCGTAAATTCGAGTTGTATCAAAGATAAAATTTTCAGGTTCTTTTTTATTTTGTCCTCGTTTGATAATTCTCTGAATGCTGAAGGCTTGTTGACAAAATTTAATAACTTTTTCTTCATCAGCAAGACTAGGAATAATAATGCTACAGGCAAATAAATCATCTAGATCTGTCCATTTTTTAAACCGACCTGTTTCAATTTTTTCGGCAACGGATTCTATGGTTTTGATACGAGATATAAAAGCATAGCTTGGATTTACTTCACAGAAGTTTAGGAGTGTTTCTTTGATTTGTTTGCTTAATTGTTCAACAAATGGGCGATAATTTTGATAAGTTCGCTCTAGGATAGATGGATAAATCATAATGGTCGAATAATCGTAAGAATATCGTTAATTACTCTCCTAGAATGATTAATTTAATGATACTGATGCGTTCTTTTCTTGGTGCTGAATCAGTAAAGTTGTTTTTGACAGCTTTATAGTAATTGAGTGTGTTAATCTGAAGTTTTGTTAAGCTGGCAATAGATTGAGTTTCTAATTCTTTGCCTGTGTGGTCAACTTCGGTAAGAAAAGTATGGATTTTTTGGGCAATTGTGGTGTAATTTTGCTGAAGTTTTTCTTCTCGTTTGAGTTCAGCGATCGCCCCAAAAAATGAGTAAAAGTCAGCCTGATTTTTAAGTCTAGTTTTGGTTAGGTTAAGGTTAGGAGATGAGTCAATAATTTGTTTGATGATTTGAATTGTCGAGCGAAATTCATTGTCAACTTCACTTTTTTCTTCCCAATTTATATCGCGATCGCTGAAGGCTTTGTCAAGATAATCTTGGCTATAGGCTCTAACCCCTTCTTCTAAAAGTAGGAGGAGTTGGGCAACCATTTCGTTATCTTTCATTTGTTTTTTTGAGCGTTTATCTATGGCGGGAAAATTATTGCCTAATTTATTAAACATCCAGTCGGTTAGTTCTTCAACTGTGGTAATAAATTCTCCATTAAATTTGGCATGACGGAGTTCTTGGGAGGTTAGTTTGATGGTGTTGCGGTTAATACGGTCAAAGATAAGGTTAATAATACTTTCGTTTTCGGGTAAATATTCAACGGCAAATTGATATTTCCAGAATTTTTGTTTGATGTCTGTATCTAAGTCTTGAAAGTATTTTCCTCTTAGGCTTTCAATGGTTGCTTTTTCATAGATGGGAAATTCTCCGTTAATAAATTCAAAGAGGGTGGAGAGTCTTTGTTTACCATCTACAATACTTAGTTTAGAGTAGCCTTCGTCACTAATGGTTTGACAAAGAAAGATTGCTGGGGCAGGATAGTTATTAAGGACGGTATCAAGAAAGTAGTCTTTGTCGTCTTGATTCCAAACGCTTCGTCTTTGATAAGAAGGCTCAAGGTTAAGTAGACCTCTTTGATGATGATCCCAAAACCAAGAGAGAGAATGAATATTCCTTCTTAGTTCTTTTATTGGTGGATTAGACACAATTGAGTAATACATGGAGCCTTAGTTGTTGACTTTATTCTTCTAAAATTATATCATATTCTGATATAAGCTAAACTTTTAAAATTATGTTTTATCTCTCGGTTTAAATTATCTTATTTAAAGTGAATAAAGACCTAAAATATTATTGTCAAAAATTTTCGAGATTAAAAGTCGATAAATCGCGGGGGATTGCGCCACACAAGCCAATCATGCTGTTATCGGTTATTGAACAATTTGAACAAAGAAAAATTACAGTCAATCAAATTTATCCATCAGCTAGTTTAATTGCAACTTTTTCAAAATATTGGAGTTATTTAGGATCGGAAAGACACCAAGATTCTAGCTATTTACCATTTTTTTATTTAAAAAGTGATGAGTTTTGGCATCTTAAGATAAAATCAGGATTAGAAGAAGTTATTTCTGGTTTTAAACCAAAAAGTTTAAAATCTTTGCAAACTTTAATTTTATATGCGTTTTTAGACGATGAATTATTTTTGTTATTGCAAGATTCGGTTTCTCGATCAGTTTTAATTAATACCTTAGTAGAAACTTGGTTTTCTCACAAAAAAGAACAAGTTAATGAACTTTTTCGTATTGATGCCTTTCAAGAATTTCAGAATAAGCTTAAAGAATCTGGTGGAAAGGTTTACAGCGTAGAAGATTTAAAAAATGAAGATCAAGTTATTATCAGAGATGCGGCATTTAGAAAAATTGTTATTTCAGTTTATAATTACCGTTGTTCATTTTGTGGATTAAAAATTATTAATTCTCTTGGTCAAAATATTGTAGATGGTTCTCACATTAAACCTTTTTCAGAATTTCGAGATGATCACATTGATAACGGTCTTTCATTATGTAAAAATCATCATTGCCCTCAAATTAGTGGCTCAAAATCAATTAATGCTACTGGAGAAATGGTATGAAATCCACCGAAATTAAATGGCAAAAAAACTTTGATGAGGAAAGTCTCAGCCAAGAGATCGCCCAAGCAAAAGCGCGATCGCAACTCCACCAAGAAATTGAACCCTGCGCCCAATCCGCCCATTATGATCCGCAACAAGATTTGGTGATTATTTACCTCAAAAGCGGGGCAATTTTCAGTTTTCCTCCCAAATTAGTGCAGGGATTAGATCACGCTTCCCCCGAAGACTTAAGCGATCTTTGGATTGATGCCGCAGGCCAAAGTATTCATTGGGAACGTTTGGATGTGGATTTTTCCATTCCCCATTTACTAGCAGGCATCTTCGGAACCAAAAATTGGATGCAGATTCAAAAAAACAACCTATATTCTGCTAATACGGCCAACCCTTCATCCATCGTCCTTTAGCAACCAATCCAAGCTTTTTCATGCACTTCCTTGAACTGACCCTACAGAACTTTGACCCCTACCATCAATGAAAAATCATTAATCTGCAAACCCAACCTGCAAGCCTCATTATTTTGTTTGGCGGTATGAATGGCGGCGGCAAAACCATCCTAATGGATGCCAATGGCAACATTATCAAACCGAACTGCTGAAACTCGCCCCCCAACTCTGTACCTCTAGTTCTTATTCAATCCTTACTTAGCCAAGCTCTAACTCAAGGTCTTGCCGAACAACAACATCAAACCTATGTGATCGCATCATGCTTAAACAAGAAATGCCAATGACTGGGTAGAGGCGATCGCTTCCTTAATTAAACAAGATTCGCTATATTTTCACAATTTATTTTTGCCTCTATTAAAAATTCTGCGGCTTGTTCAATTTCTTCTTCGGTTGTAAATTTTCCTAATCCAATTCGTAAAGCTCCGTCAATTACATTTTCCGAAAGTTTCATTGCTCGTAAAACATGAGAGGAAGACGGAACACCAGATGAGCAAGCTGAACCTGTGGAAATAGCCATTTTATCTCTAATTCTAGCAATAATGGCACTATTGGGAATATCAGGAATGGAGATATTTAAGTTACCTGCAAGACGAGATTGAATGTCTCCATTGATAACTAAATTGGGAATTTTTTCGAGTAGTAATGTTTGTAGGTGATCGCGTTTTTGGGCAATAATTTTTTCATCTTGTTCCATTTCAATTTGTCGTAAATAACAAGCTTCGCCGAGTCCTACAATACCAGGAACATTAAGAGTCCCTGGTCTAATTCCGTTTTGTTGACCTCCGCCATATATCAGAGGTTCTAGCTGATATCCTTTTTTTATGATTAATGCACCCACTCCTTTTGGCCCATAAATTTTATGTCCAGAAAGGGTAAGATAAGTTATTCCCCATTCCTGAAAATTAATTGGACTTTTACCGACTGCTTGCGAGGCATCACATAAAAAAGGAATATGATATTTTTGAGCAATGTGACCAATTTTTTGAATAGGATAAATCGTACCTACTTCATTATTTGCCGCCATTACGCAAAGTAATGATCCTCCATTTGCACAGGCTTTTTCGAGATAATCTAAGTCGATTTGGGCCTGTTGATCAATTTTTAACCAAACAATTTCACTAAGCCCCTTTTTTTCTAAAGCTATACATATATCTAAAACGGCTTTATGTTCAACGGGAGAAATGATTAGTCGAGAAGGTTTATTCTGTTTATTAATATGGCCTTGGATTGCTAAGTTAAGGCTTTCGGTTGCACCAGAAGTAAAAATAACTTCTTTTGGAGAAGCATGAATTAACTCAGCTACTTGACAAGAAGCTTGCTTCAGCGATGTAGAAGCTTGATCACCATACAGATGATCTATGCTACTGGCATTACCAAATAGAGTAGTCATAAATGTCATAACTTTTTCGGCAACTCTGGAGTCGGTAGGGGTAGTAGCGTGATAGTCTAAATAAATCATTTTTGAATGCGATAAAAGATTTCTGAATAATTAAAAACTTTACAGGAATAACGATTTGGCAAAAAGTACAATAGCCATCGCATTAACGTCTGCCATGTATGTGCTATATCAACGTCTATATTCTTTTTAACAAACAAATTATCTAAAAACTTTTTAACCTCACCAAATCTTCGAGGTACTTCAATAAATTGATCTATCTCTTGTACTATTTTTGTTTGTTTTAAAAATAATGAAATATAAAGATTAAAAGTATCTTGAGATAATCCTTGAACAATTTTAAAATTCGATAATTCTTTTTTGGCTAAATCTCTAGCGACTGTTGTTAAACGATTCCATTGATCTGAATAAGCAAGATAAAGTTCTTCAGGATTTCTTAATATGGGAAGCCAAAGCTTTTGTTCTGAATAAAAAAAAGGCTCCTCTAATTGGATAGAAATATTTTCAATTTCTTTGCTAAGTAACTTAACTAACTCAATATATTCAAGATAGATCGTTTCATTAACTTGGATACTCCCAATGAGTAGGTCTGCTTCAAATGCCTGAAGAGATTCATCTTGAAAGGATTTTTGTAGTAAAATTTCTAGATTAGAAAAGTGTTTCCAGCCTAAAGCTTGAGCAGTAAGATTAGCAGAACCAATTAGGCAGGATTCGTCACATCGGTAATATTTAGCGTGTAAGTTTTGACGTAGATATAAAGATGATTGGGGATGATTTTTGAGAAGTTCCCAAACTTCTAAATCATTGACACCCGCCAAAATTTCTTCAGGAATCCAACGAGTCACAATTGTAAGTGATACATTTGATGAGATTACTTCCAACAGTCTATTCATTACGCCTTCCTTGATAAAAGGCGCGACTAAGATAATTGATGACTTTGCGACAACACAGGATTGAATAAGGGAATCACCGAGATTTTTATACATTATTCACTCTTCAAAAATTCTCCTGCAATAATTCCCCAATCAATTCTTGCTCTTCTAACCATTTTCTTTAATTCCCCTTCAGGTTGTTCATCTTCATATCTTGCCCATGCCATTAATAAAAGTTCGAGTCCATCTAATGCACTAATTAACCTATTACGTAATGTTTCAATGTCGGCTTCCTCAACATTTTTTTCCAAAATCTCAACCAGATTATTATAAGCAGGATGATTCATGTTTAATGTAACAATAATTGAACCGCCTTTTGATGTCACCGAAAAAAAAGCATCACTATCATCTAAATGGGCTTTTACCCAAGTATATTTAAAATTCTTATCAACTGTTAGATCAGCCAACTCAATTGCTTGATTTTCTGTAAGACCATTATAAACTAGCGTTTCCTTAATTTCAGCTTTTTTCTCAATTTGAGGTAAACTTTCTTTTTTATCACTAGCTCCAAATTTTCCTTTACTCTGTCTTTCTCTCGTTACAACTGTTGCTGATTGTTCAACTTTATAAGGATCATGACGCTTATTAGAATTATCTTTTCTAGTTCCCTTAGTCTGGTTTTCAAGAAGTTGACGAATAAGCGAAAGATTATTGTTAATTTTTTGAGCTATTTTAATAAGCAAGACGTTTGGATCATCATTTTGTTCTAATTCGTGAATATATTCAATTATACTTTTGCCATCTTCAGGTAAAGAGGCAAGATCAATTTCCAAAAACTCTTTGAGGTGACGAGCAGACTGTTTATTGTTAGTCACACCAAAAATATCATCTAATGCAGGTGGAAAATCTATTTCTACCCCCCAGAATCTTTCTGTTGGTTTATAGTTGTTTACCATACCAGCATCTAGTTCTAGCTCTCTGCCAGCTCTCATAATAGAGATACCCAAATTTTTAGAAGCGTGTTTGCCATGAGGTTTACCACCTGGATTTTGCCCTTGACGAGCTTCTTCTTTTGCATAAGAAAATCGAACTTTAACAATATGTTCTTTTCCATTGAGAGTATAAGGAAATTTAGCTACTTCATCTTCATTTTCTTCCCAGGGTTCAAACATAGCAATATTATGAAATGGTTCTGGACAAGAGGTTCTATCTATTAAGTACATTGGATCATTAGGTAAAGCCTCTTTCTCAAATATTTTAGTGCTATATAAATCATCTAAATCAAAAGTAATCATTCTGATTTTAACGGCATCATTATTTAAAAACTTTCGATATATTCTACCGATCAAAAATTCAGAATTATTAATAATTGCCTTACCTGTACGCCACATACAACGGTCTATTTTTGACCAAACAACTAATGTGCCACTATTACCAAAATTTTCACTGACATTGAGCCAAGTCTTTGGAATATCTTTATGTATAGGAATAGGAACCTCAGATATCTGTTTATTTTTAATTTCTTCAATATCTAAATATGTATAAAGAGCATTTTCTATCCCATTTTTCCATGACCACACATCTACTCTTTGACACTGAGAAATTGATGAGGATGGCAAACCCATACCAAAACGACCGATTCCAGTATGTTTTTCCTCGTCAAGATAAGTACCATTACCAAACTGCAACGCTAATCGAAGGACGGTTTCATCCATTCCACCGCCGTTATCCAATATGGCAATTTTTTCGATCTGAGCCATTGTTCTTTGAACAACTTTATGTTTGGTCTCGCCACAAAGAAGTTCTACTTGAGTTGCCCCCGCTTGAATAGAATTATCCATTAATTCGGCGATCGCGTAGGCGGCATTTTTATAACCATTATCCCGCATTGCCTGAACTGCGAGATGTGCTGGGACAATATCATGTGAATTTGAATTTGTAGTCATGGGTTTTTTCTCCAAATGTCTTCCCAATTGTGAAAAGCTTCTGTTACTGAGCCGAAGCCAGGTAATTGATTATCAACTACAGTGACAATTTCGGCGGATTCATTACCTCCTGCTTTGACCCCTCGAATTGCTCTACCTACCATTTGGCTGTAAAGGACAAGGGATTTAGTCGGTCGGGCAATGACTGCGGCACTGGTTTTTGGTGCGTCGAATCCAGTGGTTAGAACACCATAATTACAGAGGATTTTTGACTCTGTATCATCGTTCTTAAAATCGCTAATAATTTTTTCTCGGTCAAATTTAGGGGTTTCGCCTGTGACAACTTCGGCAGAATAACCTCTCACCTTCAGTACAGTGGAAATCACTTTGGCGTGATGTACTGATATTGCAAAAAAGATAATGCGTTGATGACGTTGAGTTAGCTCTTCTAGTTCTAGGATGATGCGTAAGTTGCGTTGCTCATCTTCTTCTAGTCGCTTGAGAATAGCATTCGGAATTTCTAACTGTTCATTAATCCTATCTATGTCTTGCAGGCTAAGTTCTATACCACTATCGTAAAACAACGAGCGATAATTCGCTTTAGCAAGGTATTGTTGATCAACTAAATAATCAACAGGGCTGTCATAGCCTTCTATTTCAAGAGTAACTTTATTGTTGGCAAAAAATTTGGAAAGTTGAGCGTCTGCCCCGATATCATTCCATGTTCTACCAGGAGTTGCAGTTAAACCTAACAAAGCATTTTTTTCATAGGGTATAACTAAAGAATCTAAAACTAACCTATAGGTTTCAGCGATCGCCTGATGTGCTTCGTCAATGACAACCAGAGAAGAACGTGCGCCCAAGCGGTTAATAAACTGAATACTTTTCTTGGCTGCATTATAAACCTTCGAGAGTCCTGCAACGACAAAGCCATCTCGAATATCAGCTAGATCTAAATCATGCTTGCCCCAGAATCGATACACAGATAAAGGGCGATCGCCTAAAAAGTTCCATGCCTTCTGAAATTCTTTAACGGCTTGTTCACAGAGTTCTTCGCTATAAGCTAACCAAACAACCAAAGTTGGTTCATTTTTTCTAAAGTGATCAGAAATAATATTCATTGCCGTTCGTGTTTTTCCAGCTCCAGTCGGCATATGTAGAATAACACGATGAGGAGCAATGTACAAATATTTTTCAACTTTTTTTGCTGCTTGACGTTGATGAGAAAATAATGAATATTGAGCTATTATTTCAATTGAAGATGGAATTTCTTCACTTTGTTTTGTATATCTGGGTAACGGAACTTCAAAAAACTGAAATAAATATTTTTCCTTCTCTGAACCTTTAGAAATCGATAAGCTGTTCAAGTCATCAATTTCCATAATTGTTTTTAAAATTTCTCTTTGTTTTTCTGAAAGAGCATCAAACAATATTTGCCTACAGGATATTGACATCAATAAGTCTGAAGGCTCATTGAGAGAAGAAAGTACATCTCTCAAGACAACTTTATCACTAATGTTAGAGCATAATATTTTTAACACACTATGTATATCATTGCCAATTAGCTTAATCAACTTATCATCGCTGATTTTAGAGAGTATTTTTTGAAGTTCCATATAAGTGATTTTTTAGCCAGATATGTATTCTAAAATTTCTGCTTCTACTGAATTTTTAATACGTCTTGCGCGTTTCGCTCCTACATATTTGATTTCTTGAATCATCTCTTCTTCTGATTTTTCAAGAACTTGCCTCAAGGTTGACAAGTTAGATTCTCTTAATTTTTCTTTTAGCCAATTCGTTAGTCCTAGATTTTCAATTGAGTTTTCTAATAAGGCATTAATATAGGTTTTAATAGAGGACTCTGATTCAGATTCTATATTCAAAGACAAATCTTGAAATAAAGTATTATTCATTCCATATTCTGTCTGCCTTGATGAGGTTAAATTTTGAGCTATTTCTAATCCATTTTGAGTAGGACTACTTTCAACAGCTAAAATACAACCAAATTTTATTTCATAGCGAGTTCCTAACTCTGAACCAGTTGCTCGAACAGATTCTCTGTGCTTACGCACAATACCTGTATATTCTAAAAGCCGCATAGCTTTTTTTATCATTTCTGGAATATCTCGATGTAACCAAAAATAGCAAGTAGACTCATTATGTTCAGCTCTCCTATTATTTTTGTCTTGTGTAGCAGGTAAGACATTATTTTCGATAAAATCTCTTCCCCAATCAATAATAGATTTATGACCTTTATATTTGTTTCCTAAATTAGTATGTTCAGTCCATATATCATTACGATAATAATCTTTAATAACCTGATTTATTGTGTTGCTTTGGCTCTTCTGGATTCACAGTAAAAACTGTATAATAGAGTACATTGTATGAGGAT
>QBMS01000128.1 GCA_003249095.1 Snowella sp. | reverse complement strand
GTCCCTTGCCCCTCGATCCCGAAATTTCTCCCCGTTCCGCCGCCGAAGAAATTGGTTATACTTTCCTTCCCTGTGTCCTAGTTGGATTAAGCCGTGCGCCCCAATTTATTCAACAACCGACTCTAGATAGTATTTGGTCAAATCAAGTTAATGCGCTAGTGATCCCCGCCACCGCCGCAGGAGGGAGTGCAACCTTGAGTCTCAGCCAGCAAAATTGTTTAATCATCGCCGTCGAAGAAAATCACACCTTATTACAAGTTCCCCCCGAACCATTAGGAATCAAAGCAATTAGGGTAAACTCGTATTTAGAGGCGATCGGGGTTTTAGTGGCCCATCGTTCGGGAATTAATCTCGACTGCTTTCGTCCCAATCTATCTTCTCTACAACCTTTACGCTAAATTCTAATCCTGTGACCCAGTCCAACCATTCCGACTTTGACCCCTTGAGCCGTACCCAAATCCTTGTTGTGATGGGAGTAACGGCCATCGTCCTTTTAATCATTGCAAAAATTTGGCAAAAATTAGGAGATGTTTCCCTCGTCAAACTGGACTTTAGCACTGATGCCTATTTAATGGGTTTAGGGTTAGCGGGGGGAATTGTGTTGGCGAGTAGTATTATTTATCGACTGTGGCCCGCTTACCGCAAAAGTGCAGACGGTTATTTAGAAATGGTCATTAGACCTTTAGTTTGGCCTGATTTGATTTGGTTAGGATTATTGCCTGGGTTAAGTGAAGAGTTATTATTTCGCGGAGTGATGCTCCCTGCCTTGGGCTTTGATCTGGTCGCTGTGATTGTGTCGAGTTTGGTCTTTGGTATTTTACATTTGAGTGGTTTACAGCAATGGCCCTATGTGGTTTGGGCGACGGTGGTGGGTTTTGCCTTGGGTTATACGGCGTTAATTACGGGCAATTTATTGATTCCAATTGTGGCCCATATTCTCACTAATTTAATTTCTAGTAGTTTGTGGAAATTAGGAAATCCTGATTAGAGAAAGATAGTTCTGAATCTATCGCCACTTCACCCCGACAAAACGCGATCGCCTCTTCTTTAGTACCGATCGCCAACACCACCATCAGAGTTAGCACAGACCAGAAACTGGAATATGATGAGTCCCACAATTTAGCTAACTTAGCATATTTCGTCTATATTAATATCAATCAATTTGACATTTAATGGTTCTATTTGATACTATAAATTCCAAAATAATGACAAAATAAAGATATTAATGGGTAACTAATAATATATAACGGGAGATGAGATAGTTAAAATTTCTCCCTAAATATTCAATGAGGATATGACTATGAATGCTTTAACTGTCAATTTGAAATCATTAATAGAAATGACTGATGAGCAATTTTTTCAGCTATGTCAAAACAACCGCGAATTGAGATTTGAAAGAAATATACTGTATCAACTTGTAAGTATAATTCTTGTTTTAATACTTCTCTATATAAAAACTGTTTTCCTACTAGCAAGCCACAAGAAGTGAAGACCCCATTACATGAGCAATAATTTAGACTGGAAGCAAGCAGAAAATATTACTGCACTTATTGAGAGGGCAATATCGCCAGATGCCCATGTTCAAACTAATGTTTATCTGCCAGTCATTGGAACCAACCGCACACGCCAATGTGATGTAGTAATCTACTTTGGCAAGCCTCTACGACAGACTATAGCTATAGTTGAAGTTCAAAAGAGGAAGCGTAAACCTGACATAACGACATTCCATGGCTGGGTAAGAAAGATGCAGGAGGTAGGCGCTCAACAACTATTTTGCGTTTCAGCCTTAGGTTATCCACAATCGATAATTGATGATGTTAAAACACGCATGGGTCCTACTGTCAAATTATTGACTTTGGAAGACCTTACCTCAGCTGGTAGGGTGAGTCCATTCACACTAGTGCCATTTATGCTAGAGACATCTCCAAAATATCTTATTACCGATATTGGCATTCCCAAAGTATCTGGAATACACGAGGTAAGTCTTAACCTCAATACTGATGAGCGTATCATCTCAATTGACGATAACCATGAAATGTTTAGTTTAAATGAACTAATAGCTGCTGCGCTTAACAATGCATCCAATTTCCAGCTACCTCCACCCCATGAAATCGAGAACTGGAACCAATTTGTAACCTTGCCTCTTGAATCTGTATTTGAATCAATCTGCTTCAATCTTGTCAATAAGAAGATTCAAGTGAAAGAATGGTCGATTGAGTTGAAACTCTATGCCGAAGCCAAACAAATTCCCATCCCTGTAACACATCTAGAATATAAGCAAGAGCTTTTGGATGGCATTATTGCTTGGGTTGGTCGTACTCAATTTAACTACAAAGGACAAAGCCTTGAGCTAACTGTTGTCGTCAAACCAGACGAACAGGGATATTTACGGGACATTACCACTTGGTTTACCTCATTGTAGTGCGATCGCTGTTTAGGATATTGGTTGGGAAAGCGATCGCACTTTATCCCAACACAAACGCGATCGCCTCCTCTTTAGTAGTGATCGCGGTTGAGGTGGTTGAGTTAGGAAACGCAACCCAACAAATTAAACGACAACTGTGTTTTTGGATAATTATCGAGTTACCGCGATCGCTTTCTCTGATGAAGAGCGATATTTTTAAAATTTCTCCAAAAACTTCTAGGCAATTAATCCAATTTATACAGTTTAAACCCTTGCCTATACAGAATTTCAAACATTACTTTGCCAAGCTAGAAAAAACAATCACCCATTTAGAAAAATTGAAGGATAATTTTCTACAAAGTTAAAGCGATCGTTAAAAAATCTTGGATGGATTATCAAATGAAGTAACTAGCAATTTCACCCAAGCTCCCTAGAGTATGAGCCAAGGATTTAGGCAAAATAGCCCAAAACCTAAGCTCAACCTCCCCCAGAACTTTAAGGAAAAAGCTAATGCGCTTGATGACCAGGATGAATGATAGGAATAAATAATTGTGTAATTTCCGCCAATATTTGCCTAAATAATCCAGACCGAATCAAGCCAAAAACTTCAGATATATCCAAGACCATTTCTCGACAACATTCTGCCTAAAAACTCCTCAGACAACTCGTATTAACACTGATTTTGTAAACTTTTGGAACAAACCAATCATGAAAATTACTTTTTGCCTAGCAGTGGGTTTAGTTACAGGTGTAATGTTTCCCCTACAATCCCATGCGTCTGAGAATCAGGTTCCCCAAACACCCGCAATCGCCCCCATCAATTCTCTTCAAATCTCTCCCCAATCTTCTCCAACAGGTTTCAATGAACGACTGAGTGATACCAGTAATACGTCTGAAACTGTGAATGGATCTGGGAAATCTACTGAAACGCTGAGTGATACCAGCAAACCTTCTGTCAGTAAACCGTCTGTGACAGGAAGTGAATCCAGTCAGTCTCCCAACACGGTGAGCGATTCGTCTGATGGATCTACTAACACCGATTCAACACCAGTCAACAAACCTAGCTCAGCATCCGTGACTCCAAACACAACTGAGGAGAAGCCAGACACTCCAATGATAAGCAGTCCTAAGACGAATGCTTCGGAATCTAAAACCACCACGACGGAAACTACCACTAAGCCAACGGGTGCGTCCAGTCCGACGGAACGGATAAATGACAATAACAGTTTACCTACCGTTATTAAGAATGGTCAGATTCCCGAAAAGCCTGATGATGCTAAGGCGGCTGATCCTTCTACTTCCTCCAAACCCACTCCAGCAACCACAACTTCACCAAACACAACTTCACCAAACACAACTTCACCAAACACAACTCCAGCAAACACAACTCCAGCAAACACGACTTCACCAAGCACAACTCCTAAGACCAATAAGACGACAAAAACAGTCCCAAGTGTTAAGACTGGTGAGTGGTAATTGAAGTACTCATCCTTTGTTTGCAAACTATTCTCGATCTTTCGGTTCGGGTGAATTGTTCATCTAAATTTCCTTTAATTCTGGGTTTTTCTAGAGGCGTACTGAAAAGGGTGCGTCTCTTTTTTTTATATACCCGTTTGCTAGGATAGGATTTGTTGACCGAGGAAATTCCTCAAATATTAGCTAAACCCCTATTTTTAAAGATGAAACGTAAACTATTACCCTATCTTTTTAACCGCTATATTATTGCTTTTTTCTTGAGCTTTACGCTTATTTTTGGAGGATTATTGCACTTTTCCGCGATCGCAGCCCCTATTCCTGCTGTAACCCCTGAGCCTGCCCTTGCTCAAATTCCTATCCCCCAAAATAATCAGGAAAGTTTTGTTGCAAAAGCTGTAGCACGGACGGGGGCGGCAGTGGTTCGCATCGATACAGAAACCGTCGTTACTCGGCGTAATGATCCGTTATTGAACGATCCCTTTTTTAGAGATTTTTTTGGTGGTCAATTTCCCCTCAATCAGCCCCAAGAACAACGAATTGTGGGTCAGGGTTCGGGTTTTATTATTGATGGTAGTGGGATCGTTTTGACCAATGCCCACGTTGTCGATAATGCCAATAAGGTGACAGTGACGCTCAAGGATGGTCGCACCTTTAAAGGGGAAGTGAAAGGGGTAGATGAGGTGACCGATCTAGCAGTGGTGAAAATTGATGCCCAGGGTTCGGCTTTACCCGTTGCACCGTTGGGGGATTCTTCCCGGATACAAGTGGGAGATTGGGCGATCGCGGTGGGCAATCCTGTGGGTTTGGATAATACGGTCACCTTAGGCATTATTAGTACCCTGGGGCGATCGGCGGCCAAAGTCGGTATTCCTGATAAGCGAGTGGAATTTATCCAAACCGATGCAGCGATTAATCCAGGGAATTCGGGGGGGCCATTATTAAATTCTCAGGGAGAAGTGGTTGGTATTAATACCGCCATTCGGGCCGATGCGATGGGCATTGGTTTTGCGATTCCCATTAATCAGGCAAAATCCTTAGAAAGTCTATTAGCTTCGGGTCAAAAGGTTCCCCATCCCTACATTGGCATTCAAATGGTCAATCTGACGGCAGATTTAGCTAAACAGAATAATCGTGATCCCAATTCGCCGTTTTTGATTGCTGAAGTGGATGGAATTTTAGTGGTACGAGTCATTCCGAATACCCCCGCAGAACGGGCAGGAATTCGTCGGGGTGATGTGATTACTGCGGTTAATAATCAACCTATTCAGGACGGGGGCGAATTACAATCGATTGTCGATAAAACGGGACTGAATAAATCTCTAAAGCTTAAACTCCAACGGGGCGATCGCAGTTTAGAACTGACTGTACAAACGGCCCAATTAGAGAGTGCCCCCTAAACGGCAGAGGGGAGTGGTCTCAGGTTTGAAGTGGGAGGCCATTCCTCTGATCTGGCGATCGCTACTAAAGAGGAGGCGATCCTGAACTTCTTGAACTGTCTTGGTTACTTCATCATCAATAAAAATAGGCATAATACACAGATTATTGAGTTACGAGTTTAATAGGCGATCATCAATCCAAACGTGTGATTGCGTTTTGTAGGAGATAAGGCGGCGATCATTTCGGAAGTGGCGATCGTGCGAAGTGTTGAAGAGGCGATCGCATTTTTGCATTTTTGCATCTCAGAGAGCAAACTAATTGAAGCGTAATCCCTTAACCCCCCTTTGAGGTTCGGAAAACTACACTCCCAGAAAACCCCGTCTTCCCGTCAAACTATAAATATGTTCTTGAACTAAATCAGACCTAATTGCGTTATTGATTTTTATATAGTTCAAATTTTAGTCATTCTTATAGTTATATCGGAGTAAACATTATGGGAAAAGTTGTCGGTATTGATTTAGGAACCACCAACTCTTGCGTTGCAGTGATGGAAGGGGGAAAGCCTACGGTTATTGCCAATGCAGAAGGGTTTCGCACAACCCCCTCGGTAGTTGCCTATGCCAAAAACGGCGATCGCCTCGTCGGTCAAATTGCCAAACGCCAAGCCGTCATGAACCCTGGCAATACCTTTTATTCCGTCAAACGCTTCATGGGACGGAAATTTGACGAAGTAACCAACGAAGCTACCGAAGTTTCTTACAAAGTCTTGAGAGACGGCAATGGGAACGTTAAATTAGATTGTCCCGCCCAATCCAAGCAATTCGCACCCGAAGAAATTTCTGCCCAAGTCCTCCGCAAACTCGTCGATGATGCCAGCAAATATTTAGGAGAAACGGTTACTCAAGCCGTCATTACCGTTCCCGCCTACTTTAATGATTCCCAACGTCAAGCCACGAAAGATGCAGGAAAAATTGCAGGGGTTGAAGTCCTACGGATTATCAATGAACCCACTGCCGCGTCCTTGGCCTACGGATTGGATAGAAAAAGCAACGAAACCATTCTGGTTTTTGACTTAGGCGGTGGAACCTTTGACGTATCAGTTTTAGAAGTCGGTGATGGAGTTTTTGAAGTATTAGCAACCTCTGGCGACACCCATTTAGGGGGAGATGACTTCGACAAAAAAATTGTTGATTATCTAGCCGATCAATTTAAACAAGCTGAAGGAATCGAACTCCGCCAAGACAAACAAGCTCTCCAACGGTTAACAGAAGCCGCCGAAAAAGCCAAAATTGAACTCTCTGGCGTAACCCAGACCGAAATCAACCTCCCCTTCATTACCGCTACCCAGGATGGGCCAAAACACCTCGACACAACCCTAACTCGCGCTAAATTTGAAGAAATTTGTGCGGATCTGATTGACCGTTGTCGGATTCCCGTCGAAAACGCGGTTCGGGATGCCAAAATTGACAAGACAGCGTTGGACGAAGTGGTTCTCGTTGGAGGATCAACTCGGATTCCCGCCGTTCAGGAATTAGTTAAAAAAATTCTCGGTAAAGATCCCAACCAGAGTGTCAACCCCGATGAAGTGGTTGCCGTCGGTGCCGCTATTCAAGGTGGAGTCTTAGCGGGTGAAGTTAAGGATATTCTGTTATTAGATGTCTCGCCCCTGTCTCTTGGGGTAGAAACCCTCGGTGGTGTGATGACCAAAATCATTCCCCGCAACACGACTATTCCTACCAAAAAATCTGAAACCTTCTCGACGGCTGTTGATGGTCAAACCAATGTAGAAATCCATGTTCTGCAAGGGGAACGGGAAATGTCTCGTGATAACAAGAGCTTGGGAACATTCCGTTTAGATGGGATTCCTGCCGCTCCTCGTGGTGTTCCCCAAATCGAAGTAACCTTTGATATTGACGCGAATGGTATTCTCAATGTCACGGCGAAAGACCGAGGTACGGGCAAGGAACAGTCCATCAGTATCACAGGGGCTTCTACGCTACCCGATACGGAAGTTGAACGCATGGTCAAGGAAGCTGAAGCGAATGCGGCAGTGGATCATGAGCGTCGGGAAAAAATCGATCGCAAAAACCAAGCGGATTCTCTCGTTTATCAAGCCGAAAAACAACTAACGGAATTGGGTGACAAGGTTCCTGCGGCAGACAAAACGAAGGCGGAAACCTTGATTAAAGACCTGAAAGAAGCGATCGCATCTGATAACGACGAGAAGATTGCCACTCTCTTGCCCGAACTACAGCAGGTACTTTATACCATCGGTTCCCAAATGTACCAAGGCGCAGGCGGCCCGACGGATGCTGCCCAGGGAGATGGAGGCGCTGGCCCCACAGGCGGTGCTTCGGGCGGTGATGAAGTGATTGATGCCGAATTTTCGGAAGACTAAGTTTGTCTGATCGATAAATAAATTTGAGGGCTGAATGAATTTCGGCCCTTTTTTTGTCTACCTGTAAATAATTCGTTGATAGATTATGCTGTGAAACAGTACGATAAGACTTTCGCGATCGCATGAGACGTAATCAACGAAAAATTTACAGCAAGAAAAACTCTCAAAAAAAAAGAATAGGTACATGAAGACTTAACCGCCTGTACCCATTCCCGAATGTTTAAAAAACCTAATGCCTAAAGATTACAAATTAGGAGGCAAAAGCACTTGGTCAATGACATGGATCACGCCATTACTGGCATCGACATCTACTGCAATTACATTAGCGCGGCCAACCATAACCTTGCCGCCATTCACGCTAATTTTGACAGGGCTTCCCTCTACTGTGTTGACATTTCCTGGTTTGACCATTTTTGAAGTGACTTCCCCTGCAACAACGTGATAGGTCAGAACTTTTTGGAGTTTGGCTTTATTTTCAGGCTTGAGTAAGTTTTCTACCGTTCCCTTGGGGAGAGCTTCAAAAGCTTTATCCGTTGGAGCAAACACCGTGAATGGCCCCTTCCCTGATAGGGTTTCGACTAACCCTGCCGCCTGAATTGCCGCTACCAAGGTTTTAAAGGAATCATTGCCTGCTGCGACTTCTACAATGGTTCCTGTCGTCGTTGCGCTTGTGGCTCCCGTTGGCATGGGTTTTGTTTTTCCCGCGATGAGATTAGCGGAAGGTTTTTGGGCTTGGGTACAATCCTTCGCGATCGCTGCAACATTAGAGAAAAGGATTGGTGTACCAAGAGCGACTAAACCCAGACAGAGAGAGGCTAAACGAGATTGTCTTTGTACTTTCATATCCTTACCGTTTTGTAACTAAATGTAAACTTATATTAAGCTTAAGACATTTATCCCTGGATGGCTTTGTTTTTTCGGACACTTCAAAAAATGGCCCTCGTGATACCTTGGAGTTGATTAGACATCTCCACAAATTGAGTAAGGGTAATTCATGAATTACCCCTACCATCAGTTCCAATCGATCCATTCTTGATTGCTGGAGATATCTATTAGTCAAAACTTGCTCAGTGAGCGAAATATCCAGCAATAATTCTTGAGAAATTTATTCTACCGTCAAACCCAGTCTTGATAAATAACGGAATCGTTTCTAGTTTAGCCTGTAATTTTCCTTCCAGTTTCCCTTCTAATTGAGTCTCTAATTTAACTTCATTTATAGAATTCGTTATAAGACGGGACTAGGCTCTGGTTCATGAGAAAAATAACCTTGAAGAAAAGATTCTTGAAAATTAACCTTAAAAGACTCAGGTAATCGAGAAAAAAGTAAAGACAAATTTTGAGGATCAATCATTTTAATCCCTAATAACTCAACTCCAATTATCTCAGAATGATCATCATAATCCAGAATAATGCCATCAGCAATTTCTTCTGATTCTAAAACTATTTTATTTTCAATGCGAACATAGGCCGCATCTACTTCTGGGTCATAACTAACATCAAACATCACCTTTATATCTCCTATCAAAGAAAACAGTAACAACTGTGATGGGTTCCGTATTTGGATTATAAACTACCCTTAAAGCTCTGTTACCAAATTCTGGAATCCGTTTCCAAACACGAATCGTATTGGTTCGACTATCTATATCAGAAAAGTCTGGAGTCATCAAAGTACGGGTAATCCATTCTCGTTGAATTTGTGACCTACCAGCTTTATCCAACTCATCGATCGCGTGTTTGGAAAGTACGAAATCCAATAGATTTAATGCTCCTCCTGATTTATTTACCAAATTAGATTCTAAAATTTTACCCTGCGATCGCCTCCCAAAGATCCATCAAGCTAAAACCAATTAAGAAGTGGGAACTAAATCTTTTTCAAGTACAGAAGTAGGACGTAAACGGTTACCCTGCATCACCATTTTTACGCCTCTAGTAGGAGCTAACGTTACCCCCCGACGACGAGGTTTTTCTGGACGGGAATCGAGAAGAGCAAGTTGATAATAAGACATAATGGTTGCCAGTACCAATTTCATTTCAAATTGAGCTAATGCCTCGCCCAAACAACGCCGTGCGCCGCCGCCAAAGGGAATAAATTCGTAGGGAGAATATTGCCGTTCTAAAAAGCGATCGGGCTTAAATTCGGTGTGGTTAGGATAGAGGTCTTCTCGTTGGTGGGTGAGATACATTGCTCCCATGATCACCGTACCTGGCTTGAGGGTATAACCCAACATTTCCACCTCTTCTTCTACCTGACGGGGAAAGGTCAACATCGCAACGGGATGAATCCGCATGGTTTCATTACAAACTGCGTTGAGATAGGGTAAACGATTAATCTTCATCCAGTCAGCTTGAGGGTCGAGGGAATCTAATTCTGCTAGTAATTGGGTTTTAGTGTCAGGTTTGTAGTGCAACCAATATAACGCCCAAGCCATCACCGTTGCGGTGGTTTCATGGCCCGCAAACAGGAGGGTCATCAGTTCATCTCGCAATTCCTGATCGGTCATGGGTTCCCCTGCTTCATCTCTCGCTTCGAGTAACATACTCAAAATGTCGGTTCGGCTGGGGTCTGGATTAGCCCGTCGTTCAGCGATCGCGGCATAGAGTAATTGATTGAGTTCTTGACGTTGGCGAACAAATTTTCCCCAGGGACTCCACGGCCCCAGATCTTTTTGGAGGCTAGGAAAAAAGAGAAAGGATGAAGTCAGGGGAGAACGGAAAAGATCCGCCATTGCCGTTAATAGGGTTTTAATACGACCCGAATTTTCGCCTTCCCGAAAGCCAAAAACGGTTTGAAAAATGACTTCAAGGGATATCGTTTGCGTAATATCCCTAGCTAAAAAAGCTTGTCCAGCAGGAATGGTTTGTAAGACTTTATGGGTAATATCAATTATCAAGTCCCCATAGGCTTTTAATCTTTCTCCATGAAAACTGGGCATAACCAACTGACGACGTTTTCTGTGGCGATCGCCTTCGATCATGATCACCGAGGCATCTCCCAATAGCGGTTTCAGGATCGCATTCATTGCTCCTGGGGTGGAAAATTGCTTGCGATCGCTGGTCAATAATTGCTGTAGGGCGTGGGGATGGCTGGTCAAGATAACATCGCCACTAGCACCCCCAAATCCGAGAGAATTTGCCTGAAAAATATCGGGAAACTGAGCTTCAGCGTTTTCTAAATAGCTAATGGGGTCAAAAATCCATTGCAACCGTTGCAAAAAGAGGGAACCAGAAGGGCCAAGAAGTTTTTTCATGATGCCAGTCAAAACGTTATTGCTTTTACCTTAACAATTATTGAGGGATCATTAAACCTTTAGAAGCCAACCAGTCAGAATTATAAAGACGGGACTGATAACGCGCTCCTCCATCACAAAGGATTGTCACAATGGTGTGACCTGGCCCTAATTTCTTGGCTAAGGCGATCGCGGCTCCCACGTTAATGCCCACCGATCCCCCTAGAAAGAGACCGTCTTTTCGCAATAGTTGATAGACCACTCGTATGGCTTCTTGATCATCAATCTGAATTGCATCATCAATGGGGACATTTTCCATATTGGCCGTGATTCGACTATTGCCAATCCCTTCAGTGATAGAATTTCCTTCGATTTTGACTTCACCCGTTTTGATATAGCTATAAAGCCCGCTTCCCATTGGATCAGCCACTACACATTGAATATTCGGATTTTTTTCCTTAAAGAATAAAGCCGCCCCCGCGTAGGTTCCCCCCGTCCCCGTTGATGCCACCCAGACATCAATTTTCCCGTCGGTTTGTTGCCAAATTTCGGGGCCTGTAGTCTTGTAGTGGGCTTCTCGATTTGCGAGATTATCAAATTGATTGGCCCAAATCGCATTTTCCGTTTCTTCCGCAATACGGCCCGATAATTTGACGTAATTGTTGGGATCGCGGTAGGGAACAGCAGGAACGGTGCGGACTTCTGCCCCCAAGGTGCGTAAGAGGTCGATTTTTTCCTGGGATTGGGTATTAGGAATGACGATCAAACATTTATAACCCTTCGCATTGCAAATATGAGCCAAACCGATGCCCGTATTGCCCGCCGTCCCTTCTACCACCGTGCCGCCTGGTTTGAGTAAACCTTTTCTTTCTGCATCTTCAATAATTTCTAGGGCCGCCCGATCTTTTACCGAGCCGCCAGGGTTCAAAAATTCTGCTTTGCCTAAAATTTCACAACCTGTTTCGTCACTAAAACTGTTTAAACGAATCAGGGGGGTATTTCCAATGGTTCCAACAAAGCCGTTTTTGATATCCATTCCTGTTTAAGTTTTTCTAGATTGTAAGTAAATATTTTATATCATTCCTGTCTTATTTTGGATAGCAAACTCAATCGATTAGGATGAGTGTCTAAATTGTTTTGTACCCAATAATATTTTCCTAATCAGAGATTATTGTTTTTTAAATGACATTCGGCACTGGTTCAGTCTAATTATTAGAATGAAATCCTTACAAGACAAGGACTTAAC
>QBMS01000127.1 GCA_003249095.1 Snowella sp. | reverse complement strand
AACCTGACCCCCACCGCCTGTGGCGAGTAAAACGGCTCCTGTGGTGAACCATTGGATACGATTTTGATAAAGCAAACTTAAACCCTGACAAGCCCCTGTTTCAGGATCACAATCTAGACTTAGGGCAACAGCTTGGGAAAAAATTTCGATATTAGGGCGGTTTAAAACCTGTTCGGTTAAGGTACTAACGATCGCCCTTCCCGTTGTATCCGCCGCATGGAGTACCCTGGGTTGGGAATGGGCCGCTTCTAGGGTGAGGGCTAAATCGTGATTCTGATGATCAAAATTAACTCCCAGGTTCACCAAGGATTGAATCGCATCTGGGGCTTTTTCGACTAAAAATCTCACAGCCTCGGAGTCACACAGTCCTGCTCCTGCTTCAATCGTATCCCGCCAATGATAGTCAGGAGAATCCGTTGGTGCGATCGCGGCGGCAATGCCCCCCTGGGCCCAATCACTGGCTCCTGTTTTCAATTTATCTTTCGTAACTAACGCAATTCGTAAAGATGCAGGAAGACATAGCGTTGCATAGAGACCTGCTGCCCCCGAACCCACCACAATCACATCAAACCGTTGTTCAGCCATTCACGCGCCCCAACCTGAAAAAAGCTATTGTCTTAGCCTACTCGTTTTTGTTCCTGATCGGGATGAACCACTAACACCGAACAAGGGGCTTCTGCTACCACCTGACCACTGACGGAATCCTGAAGAATCCGCTCTACGCCTTTTAATCCCCTCGTTCCCAGAATAATTAAATCTGTCTGATAAATATTGGCTAACCGCAAAATTTCTTCCACTGGTTCCCCCCCAATAATTTCGATCTCACTATTGGGTATCTGTTTTTGATAACTCTCTAATTGTTTTTTTGCTTGCTTATAGCGTTCTGAGGCAAACCGATGGGGGCGATCGGGGTCGGGGAGATCTTCATTGTCGGGCGGAAAAATATGACACAATACTGACTTGGTTTTAGCGGATATACGCAGAGAATCTAGGGCTTTTAATACTGAGTCTGAATCGGGGGAACAGTCCAAAGCAATCAGAATGGAATTTAACATGGCAGTTCTTCCCTACGTTAGGTCTTAAATTCCCTAATTTTATCAATACTTTTCTGACCCTCTAAACTTTAGGCTCAATTCGTGATGATTGTTCATGATGGGACGCGATCGCCTTTTTCCACTCTTAAGTCTTTGAATTACAAGCCAAAAGGACATAATGATATTATTTCCCTACAATGCTCAAATCAGGACAAAGCCAGTAAAAAACTTCCGACAAAATGATAGTGTCGGTAAAAAGCTGATGAGCAATGGTTATTTTTAAGGTTTAGTGAGGATTTTTGTTCAAGTTTTGCTTAAAAGCATATCCCAAGCAATGGGTTAACGAATCTCGGTTTCTAATTGCTTCATCGGAACAAAACACTCCCCTGGTAAAAGAATTGGTTTGGGATTAAACATCAACTGTCCTCGATGGCTATCACGGTGAATCGCAATCCCCAGGGGCCGCCGATTAGTTTTGGGATGGAGAACACAATAAGACCGATAGATCCGTCGTGCCATCCTCAGTAATTTGGGATCGAGAAGCATGGGAACCTCTGGGTAATTCTCTTGCATATCCGATTCGTCTAGGGCGTACACCAATGGTTTATCCTCCTCACAGTTAGCTTGCAAGTATATTGTTTTTATGGCTGATTGATGTTCATAATACCGAATGGATCGTTAGACGCACAAACTTCTCTTTAGGATTCTAAGATTTGTAATAAAATGTCCCCCATTTGCCGACAACCGACTAATCGAGTGCCAAAGGAAAAGATATCTCCTGTGCGATCGCCGTTTTCTAGCACCTGGGCTACGGCTTGTTCGATTTTATCGGCCGCTTCGGGTTGGTTTAAACCGTAACGTAACATCATGGCGGCACTCAGAACCTGGGCAAGGGGATTGGCCTTATCTTGGCCTGCAATATCAGGGGCAGAACCGTGAACAGGCTCAAATAAACCCGGCCCATCGGCCCCCAAGCTCGCAGACGGTAACATTCCAATACTGCCTGTCAACATAGAGGCTTCATCGGAAAGAATATCCCCAAAAAGATTGCCCGTCACGATGGTATCGAATTGTTTCGGCGCACGGACTAATTGCATGGCCGCATTATCCACATACAAATGGGATAGTTCCACGTCGGGATAGTTAGCACTCATTTCTACCACGCGATCGCGCCAGAGTTGGGAGACATCTAACACATTGGCCTTATCCACCGAACAAAGCTGATGACGACGTTTACGAGCAATTTCAAAGGCAACTTTGGCAATGCGATCGATTTCCGATTCCCGATAGGCCATGGTATTCACGCCCCGCTTTTCCCCTGTTTCCGTTTCAAAAATCCCCTTGGGTTGGCCAAAGTAAATTCCGCCTGTGAGTTCCCTAACGACCATAATATCTACCCCTTCCACCACTTCTCGCTTGAGGCTAGAGGCATCCACTAATTGGGGAAAAACCGTTGCAGGACGCAAATTGGCAAATAAACCCAATCCTTCCCGAATAGCCAATAATCCGGTTTCGGGGCGTTGTTGACGGGGTAAATTATCCCATTTGTATCCCCCGATCGCGGCCAACAGAACCGCGTCACTATTGCGAGCCATTGTCAGGGTTTCTTCGGGTAAGGGCTGACCCGTTGCCTCGATCGCCGCCCCACCGATCAGAGCTTCCTGAAAAATAAAATCTAACTTGAATTGTTTGCCAATGACTTTTAGAACATCGACGGCGATCGCCATAATTTCGGGGCCAATGCCATCACCAGGCAGCAGAGTCAGGCGGTATGGTTGATTCATGGGGTTGACTTGGGATAAATACACAATCTTCCATCATCCCATTCTGAGCCAGAAAAAGAAACCTCATCGTTCAAATTCACAGAGCAACCATATACAAAACTTAATGTTTTCCGATAAAACGAAAAGCCTTATTCGGTAAGGATTTCAGTAAATATAGTTTTCAGAAAATAGATTAAGCCTTGTATCATTAATCGAAGGCTTATGAGCAAAGCTTTGCTCGAAAATTACTAATTGACTTTTGACATTTTTTTCTATAACATATTCTTAATTTTACTGCCTAGAGGTCTTGGCATTTCTAAATTTTAAAAATTATGAATGATTTGCCAACAATACAAGTTCCTTACTTATTCGTCGTTAATATTCAATGCTATCAAGATAAATCAGGTGATATTTATCTCGATCCTCTATGGTATAAAGACTTAAAAAAACATCTATACTATTTAAAAAATTTTACTCTGGCTTGTCCTTGTATTTACGAACAAGCACCCGAAGGTTTCGTTAATTTAATGTCCGATTCCCTGTTTTCTGAAATAATAATTGTTAATCTTCCTCAGCCTAAAAATTACCTCCATGCACTCTGGCTATTACCCACAACTCTGGTTATGCTCTGGAAAGCGATTCAGTCATCAACTATTGTCCATTGTGGAATAGCGGGCTGGCCAATTCCCTTGGGATGGTTTACGACCGCGATCGCCAAATTACAAGGGAAATATTTATTAATCATTGTTGAATCAGCACCCTGGCGACTAAAACCGGGTATTCCTGCGAGTTTTCGTAATCGAATAGAGGCTATCATCTGGGAAAAGATGGGGCGTTGGTGCTTAAATCGGAGTGACTTGGCTTTATTTACTCAAGCCGAATATAAAGAAAGTTTATTGACTAAGCGCAAAGATCAAGCCTATATCACCCCAGCTTCTTGGATTGATGAAGAAATTATTCTTTCTGAAGAAAAGGCAATCGAAATTTGGAATCAAAAACTTGTGAATCCAACTTATTTAAAATTGATTTTTGTAGGACGTTTAGTCCCTGAAAAAGGACTCCTAGTTCTCTTGAAGGCAATGGAAATTTTAAAGGAAAAACAAATTCCTATTACCCTTGATATTTTGGGAGAAGGAGAAATGTTAGCAACTTGTCAACAAGCAAGCGATACTTACTCAGAAATAACACAGATAAACATTTTAGGAACAGTTTCCTACGGACGAGAATTCTTTAACATATTACAAAAATATCACGCGATCGCAGTTCCTAGTTTATCAGATGAGCAACCCAGAATCGTTTATGACGGATACTCTCAAGCAATTCCCATACTTGCGAGTAAAACTGCTGGACTACAAGATGTTGTTCAAGATAACGTAACGGGAAAATTAGTTCATCCGAACGATGTCAATGCTTTAGCGGATTTATTAGAATCATCGTGGCAGAATCTAGAAGAACTAAAGCTAATGGGAATGGAATCTCTTCACATTGCTCGTGGAATGACCCATCAAAAAATGCACGAACAGCGTTGGGAAATTTTAGACAAAGAATTCATTCAAATTCAATTAAATAAAAAATAAGCGATAAATTTTATGATTAAATTAGAATTTTGCCTCGTCTGTCATACTTCAACCCGTGAAGAAAAATTAGTTTTTACAACGAATAAAACCATTACTAAACAAGTTTTTGAGTCTCGTTTAGTAGAATGCCCTAAATAACAAAAAGTTATTGGTGTGTAATAGCAAAAAACTAATAGGGTTAAATAAAGAAATCGAGACACCAAATCAAATATTATGCTATGACGATCTTGAATTATGCTATCATAGGCTCCAAAAGAACTAAATTTGTCAGAATAACAACTCTTGTGAGTATTTTTTGAACAAATTCGAGTAAATTTAAAGCTGTCACTTGACAAATTTTGTTGGAATTATTGATTTAAATATTTTTATGTATAAATTGAGGTTATTATGACCATAAAAAAACACCTTTTAGCTGAATTACTTATAAAGTTGAGGCTACTAAAATTTTTAAATCTAAATTTTCCTGTTCAAATAAATGGAAAGAAATTTAAGTTCCCAGTTATTAATTTACTAGGATTTCAAAATCTTCGTGAATTAAAAAAAGGCCGTGAAAGTTACTTGGATGAAATTATCACAAGCATTCTAAAAAAAAGAAAAGGTTCTTTTATTGATGTGGGAGTAAATATAGCACAAACACTTTTAAAAGTTAAAGCCATAGATTTAAATCAGGACTATATTGGTTTTGAACCGAATCCATCTTCTTGTTTTTATACCAGTAAAGTTATCAATTTAAATAATTTCCAAAATTGTAAACTAATTCCAGTTGGTTTATACAATAAAGTAACTTTATTGAAGTTGTTTATAAAATATGGAGAAGATGATGCTCACGCTAGTTTAGTAGATGGTTTTAGAGATAAATCTTTTTATAGGTCAGAAATGGAAAAATATGTTGTTGTTTTTCCAGGGGATTATTTATTGAAAGAATTAAATATGGATTCGGTTTCAATCATAAAGATTGATGTTGAAGGTGCAGAAATAGAGGTAATAGAAGGTCTTGTTGATTCAATATCAAAATACAAACCCTTTATTATTTGTGAAATATTGGCTGCTGATCAAGGCAATAATATGGAACAGAATCAGATTAATAGAATTAATTTATTAGAGAATATTCTAAAAGAAAAAGGTTATTTGATTTCTAGAATTTATGAAAACAATAAATTAGTTATTTTAAAAGAGTTTGACAAATATTCTTCTTGTCCAGAAAATGCGACTTTTGATTACCTCTTTATTCCACCAGAAACAGAGCCATTAAGTTTGATTTTTCCAACTTTAACTATATTGTAGTAAGACTAATTATAAACGAGTTTTTATCTATTACAAGGTGAAATTATTATAGTTAAAATTTTCTATGTCATCAATTATTTTTTTACTGTTTTTTCCTAGTTATCTGGGTATTTTGAGTCAAATTATTAGGCGACAAACATTTGATCATCGATTACTAGCTTTGGGATTATTGATTTTTGCGGTTGATCAGGCAAAGATGGCTGTTCTCGACTTAAAAAATATTAAAAGTGCAAAGGAAAAAATTAAGGATATTCGACTTCAATATTTTTATTACATTGTAATTAGCACGATCGCTTTAGAGTTAATTGGTTTTTACATCGCTTCGGTTCAACTTGGTTGGGGAATTATTTTGGTTTTAGTAAGTCAGGTCGGGTTTAATTTTTTTGCAAATATCCGTCTTCAACCGACTGAATCTACCATTATCCAGGAGAAACCCTTTTCTGAGAAGATAGCAGTTTTAATCGCTGATATTGTTGCGCTGATTTTAATTGGATTTTGGATGAATGCGATCGCACGTTTAACGATTGTTTTAACGCTCTGGACAATGGCGATCGCCTATGGTTGTATTAAATATTTTTTATCTTTGCAGGAAAAGAATCAGAAATTATCCTAATTTTAGAATTTATACTCTTAATAGGATTTTAGTTAAACCATGATTTTGTCTGGCAAATTTTAACCATAACCAGAGATTAATAGTCAAACAACTCAGGGATAAACCCAATAAAATAAAGGTGACAGGAGTGACAACACCGATTACAAACCAGGTTGAAACATGAAATACCATGAAGGCGATCGCGCTCAGAGACAGCAGAACAGAAACGGTTAAACCGATATCTCGACGCTGGAAAATTACCAGCAGAATGGACTGTAGTGTTGTAATCAAAATTGCAGGAATCAGAAAAGCGCAAATTGAAACACAATGGGTTCGGGATATTTCAGCGAGAAAGTTTAAATCTATTATCATAGGTTTCGTGATGAAGAATCGAAAATTCTAAATTTATATTAGATTCATTCTAACGCAGAAATTTATCAATTAATTCTGAATAAAATCTAAAATAATCTCTGCGGTGTTCTGAGATTTTTCTAAATGGGGAACGTGACCGCAATCAGAAATCCAAACCAATTGATTATTTGGTAATAATTTTTCAAATTGAGTTGCGGCTTTTGTCCCTAAAATCGTATCATTTTTTCCCCAAATAATTAAGCTAGATTGATACAAATCGGGTAAATTCTTCATAAACGATCCATAGCCACCACTTTTGGTAAAGGAAATCAGAGATTCGCTCCAGCCTGGACATTGCAGATGTAAACTAGCACAGACTTGTGCATCATCGGTGACAAATTTTTTATCGTAGTAGGCCGCAATGCTAACACTTTTTCGGATTTTTGGCAGGGCTAAAAAATTGGTTGCCCAACGGTCTAGGGGTGAAAACATTAATTTACTGGCGAAGGGCTGACGGGCTAGACCTGCGCTGTCGATCAAGACCAATTTTTCGACTAATTCGGGATGGGAAAGGGCAAAATCAATGGCAACGGCTCCTCCCATTGAGGCTCCAACCAGAATCATCGGTCGTTGAATGAGAGTTTTCCAGCAATAATAGAGATGGGTTTTAATTGAAGTAGGAGAAATCGGGACATCAGGCGATCGCGTGGTAAAACCAAACCCTAATAAATCGATAGCCCAGGTAGGATAATCCGTCGATAATAAAGGCAATAATCGTCGAAATTCTAATAGGGAACTATCAAATCCATGTATTAAAACAATGGGAATATTACCTTCTCCCTGTTGCACGTAGGCCGTTTCAATGGGATTGAGGGAAAGAGGAGTTAGAACATCAGTAAGTTGAAGATTGTTGACTAAATTTAGAGAAGTTTTTTCTGTTAGTTTTGTCTCATCAAAAGCAATTTTTTTCATATTTTGTAAATAAACATTGATTTATAGTAGATTACGTTATGACAACAAACAAAACCCTTGTAGGGACATAATATATTATGTCCTTATCCTAAACGAGATTTAACCAAAAATATGTATTTTTTTAATTGGACTTAACTCATAAATTGTTCCTATTAATGACGTTTAAAAATAAGTTATATTTACCAGTTAAAAACCTAAATCAGCTTTAGCATTTTCTGCGGCAACTAACAGCTTATCGTCAGACATTTCTGACCAATCTTGGACACCAATTTCTTGATAAAACTGTTGATCATAGGCACGGGTTTTAACGACAACGGGCATGGGAACGGCATGACCTAAAATTAAGGCTTGTTGTTTGGAATCTAATTTGGCTAACACCGATCGCAAATTTTGCCCCCCTGAAACCCCTGTGAAAATAGCATCAATATCCTTTTCATCATTGAGCAAACAGGTAATGCGAGTACCGACCTGGGACATCACTTCATTATCAATGCCCGATGGCCGTTGATCAACCACTAAAAGCGTAACAAAATATTTCCGCATTTCACGGGCGATCGTGCCAAAAATGGTTTGATGAACAATACTAGAATCGAGAAAACGGTGGGCTTCTTCAATGGTAATCACCAGTTGACGAGGGCGGTCTAAAGGATTTTTAGTTTGGAGAAATTTATCAGCTTTTTTAACATAGGTAGAATGAATACGACGGCTAATCATATTAGTCGCCAACATATAGGAAAGTAAATTAGATTGGGAACCAAATTCAATGACAACGTGCTTACCTGCTTCAATACATTGAATGACTTGATCAATATAATTGTGGACACAAACTGACCGTAAATATTTAAGATTGCTTAAACGCATTAATTTACGTTGCAAAGACATAATTGATCCCGCGTGTCCTTGTTTTTCTTCACAAAATATTTTAATATCTTCATTGGTCATTTCTAATAATCGATTGATCCAACCTTTTCCGAATTCAGCATAGAGAATATTGGCATTATCTAAAGCCGCTTCAGAAATGCCTAATTCATAACCCACTAAACGAATATCTTCGATTTCAATTTGTTCATAACTGAGATACAATTCCTGGGCATCTCGTACCCCTCTTCTTTTAGTGGATTCTGCATCTAGGGTAAAAATTTCTACCTGTCCTGGAAACAATTGACGCAATCCTTTAACGGTCGAAACTTCTTTGCCTTCTCGCATGGCCTCCCAACCGTATTCCGAGTGCATATCAAACATTAAATTAACTGCCGCTTGTTTGCGAATAATTCCTGAAATTAACAAGCGAGTGAGAAAGGATTTCCCTGTTCCTGATTTACCAAAAACGCCATTACTTCTTTCTACAAAACGATCTAAATCAATACAAACAGGCACATCCATATCGAGGGGTTGACCAATGGAAAAATTGCGCCGATGGGGGTCATCTTCCCAACCAAAAACCATGCGAAAATCCCGTTCACTGGCTTCAAAGACCTGGCTAAAATGGGCGGGAATGGTTTTGACGGGTAATAATTCTAAGGGTTCACTGCTCTGGGCTTCCATACTACCCAGTCCATTCCCATTGTGGTTAAAATTTTCTGATCGCCCTTTTTTTCCTTCCTCAACGGGGGTAAACATCAGCATCGGCGCGAGTTCAATGGTTCCGTAGGTTCCGCTCCCTGCTAGGACTTCCCGCATTAAACTGTCTTCGATGCTGGGCGGATTCGCTAAAATTCGCGGGTTAGACGTTCCTAAGGCCACATCGGTGAGTAAGCAAAAAAAACGCGATCGCGTCCCTTGGATGACCAAAAATTTGCCGACCCGCATTTCTTCCACAGAGACATCGGGCAACAAACGAATTTCTAAACCCTTAGTAAGGGAACCTTGAATGACTGAACCGAGGGGAGTTTCTTTCATATAAAATTAATATCACATCTTGCCCTGTGCTTTATGCTCAACTATATCCAGTCCTATGGGAATTTTGCCAGAATCAAGACCTGTTTTTAGCTGATAAAATAACTATTATTCTCCAACGAGCAAATTTATGAGTAGAGATCGAGATATGCGCGAGCCTGAATCGGGAATCGTCTCCTCCGTTCCCCAGTCCGTTTTGCGGGCTTCTGCTAAATTAACGACTATTGGCTATCTGGGCTTCTGGATTCAGATTGTGGTAGGAGCCTTTGCCATTGTGACTTTTTTGTTTGCGAGTTTAGGATTAACCTTTGGCCAAGACCGCACCCAGGGCATTGAAGCGGGGATTTTATCGGCGTTTATTTCCCTTGTCCTGCTGGGGGTCGCGATTTATTTTTCGATCCGCTATCGGCAAATTGGCAACCAATTACAAAAGGTAGAAGCCGCCAGCCATCCCAGAAAGGCTGACATTTTAAAGTTTATTCGTTGGGGAATTATTGTCAATTTAGCGGGAATGGGTATGGCGATTATTGGGGCGGCGGCGATCGGGGGAATTGTTTTAGCGAAATCTCTGAGCATTGCCCAGGGGACTCTAGCGACGAATCCGAAGCAATTAGTGACTTCTATTGATTTATTAGCAGTTCAAGCCAATACTAATACGATTATTGCTCATTTTACGGGTTTAGTTTCGTCTCTCTGGTTATTGGATCGCCTGGATAAATAAAATTTAAAAATCATGCAACGCACTCGATTAAATACCCTGGTTGAAAGAACGGGAACGGAGTTGACTCAATTTTTTAGTAATCCTTGGCGGCGTATTTCCCTGATTTTATTGGGTTTATTATTTGGTTTTTTTGTTGGGACGGCAGTTTCCACGACGGCGGGACAGGATGCTCAATGGGACGTGGTAGCGGCCGCTCTAGTGCTTTTCTTTACCGAATTAACCAGTCGTTTTGTCTATGCTAAAAGGGTTAATAGTAGCAATCCGCGATCGCTGTGGATAGAAATTTTGAATTGTTTTAAGATTGGTATTATTTACAGTTTATTTTTGGAAGCGTTCAAATTGGGATCTTAAAATATACAGAAAAAATATATCCTATTGCTAATAAAATTCCACTCAAAAAATGTAACCTAACTGCAATAAATTTACAACTACTAATGGGAGTTGGTTGGTCGTGATATTGTTTAACGTAATTTATTAATTTAATCCCTAAAGGAAGACTCAGAAAAATTAATAAGCTTAACCAAGGCGCAATTCCCCATAGAACAAAAATCACCGTTAAAACATAAAGACTAACCACTCCGAGCGTTAAAACCGTTGACCCCCTAGCCGTCCCTAAGCGCACAATGGGCGATCGCTTTCCCGCCGCCAAATCATCTTCTACCTGATGGAAATGGGAACAAAAAAGGATCAGAGAAGTGCTAATTCCTACCATCACCGCAGGAGCCAATAAACTGAAATCAAAACCTTGAACCTGGGAATAATAAACTGCCGCGATCGCCAGGGGGCCAAAGGTAATGAAACAGATCACTTCTCCCAAACCCTGATAACCCAGACGAAAAGGCGGCCCCTGATAGCTATAGCCTAACAAACAAGCTAGAACCATTATTTTCAAGACAGTAAAATCTCGTTCAAACCAACTAATTGATATAATTCCCAATAATCCTAAAACTAAAAATAAGTTACTAATCCAAAAAATTAACAGCCTATTTCCTGTTAAATTAACAATAGAATGGGCTTTATTTTTATCAATTCCCGTATCCGCATCAAAGACATCATTACTTAAATTCAGCCAGGCAATAATAACAATCGCTGAGATTAAAAAAATACCAAAAATCGGCCAATCAACACGATCAATCTGGGCAAAAGCTGTTGCAGTCCCCACGAAAATGGGAATAACTGCCACACTATACATGGGAGGCTTGAGGGCCGCAAGCCATAATTGCTTTTGGGCAGGATTTAGGGTACTAGTGCTGGTCATTGAGTCAAAATAAAAGGGACAGAATTCATCCCGAAAAGATTCAATCCCGAAGATCGTCAAGAATTGACTGACGAGAATGCCGCTTTTCGATAGGATAGGTAAGGAGTCTCTCTTTAACGCGAATTAAGAGGCTCTTGCCCCGACGCTGAATCATAGGGTCTGGACAGTAATACCTAAGACATACCATTTAATGTCTATTCTCTGTTAAAAATTGATAAAAAAATTTACGATGTCTGTTACTGTCCCAGTCATCCCAACTCCTGCTAATTTTCTCGATAATGAATCAGAATTCTATCGGTTTTTATTGCGTTGTCAAGAAAATCTGAGCGATGATTCTTCCCAAATCATTAGTTATTCCCAGTGGATTGATCCGGTTGATCCGTTGACAGTTTTAGCGGCTATTATTCCTGAAAATCGGGTTCACTTTTATTGGGAAAATTGCCATAGGCAAGAAGCAATGGTCAGTTACGGGATCACCAAATCTCTGGAAATTAATGGCAGCGATCGCTTTATCCAATCCCAACAATTTATTCAAAGCTGTTTTCAACAAATGCTTCCCGTCGGTGTGATCTCCGAATTAGATTTTTCACCTAAAATATTGTGTGGGTTTACTTTTTTTGATAGTCCTCCCGAAAACTCATCCTTTCCTGCCGCATTTCTTTTTTTGCCCCAGGTTCAATTACTAAAAAAGCAAAATAAATTTTTCTTAATCCTTAATTTTATTGTAGATAAAAACAC
>QBMS01000126.1 GCA_003249095.1 Snowella sp. | reverse complement strand
GTTAAGTCCTTGTCTTGTAAGGATTTCATTCTAATAATTAGACTGAACCAGTGCCGTTTATGATCGAGATAACCTAAATCAGGTTTATGTTTTGCATTATCATAGCGAAATATTAGGTTATTATATCGGTCTTGATAGTGGAATGAATAGGATAGTTTTTCGATGGAATCTTGCAAGTTAATGTATTCTTTGAAGAATAAATGGGAATCATCCCGAAATTCTAGGCTTCCTTGAATAAAACCGATATAACTTGATCTGGAATCAACGGAAAACTCAAAAGAAAGAATCCAACCTTCATTCATATGTTTTTGAATAGTAGTGATGAAATTCGATTGGTATTAATTAAGGAACATACTCGATCGTTTCTAGTTTTTGTAGGGCATTCATTAACTTTTTCTTGATTTGTATTTCTCCTGCCCAACTCACATATTCATCATCCCCTCCTTCCAGATTTTCTGCTGTCCAATGGGTAATAAAAAAATCGGAAGATATTTGATATTTATCTTCAAATTTAAGTAATATATGATTGGTTTTTTCTAAGGAGCGTAATAAACTTCTTATTTCGGATTCAATAGCATTTTTGACTAAGCTTTTAACACTCTCGACATCGGAAGAATCGGATTTTATTTGGAGTTGTAGCATGAGATTTTTTAGGAAATGGGACAAGACTCAGGTTAATTATTTGTCATTAGGATAAGGCGATCGCCTTTCAGATTTTCTAATGGTGATATTATAAGCCGATCACTAAAGTTTTGGTCATCCATTCTACATTTGATTTCAAGTAGTTACTAATATTCAGAATTTAAACGGGTAAGAAACAAGCTAAAGGAAAAAGAATATATTCCAAGAAAAATAGCTTCCAAATAAATTGATAAAAGTCGGCGATCGCGCTTTTTTGAGTCAGATCAACCCCCCGACTGCGCCACCACAATAGACTGAGTAAAACTAGGTGAAAACCCACAAAAAAAGGTACATTAATCAAACCTAATCCCAAAATTCCGACTAATGCCATCCCTAAATAACAAACCGTAATTACCCAACGAGTCAGATTAAAAATCACCGATGGCCCCCAAATGAGGGTAAAGGTCTGAATTTGATATTTTTTATCCCCTTCCAAATCGGGTACATCTTTAAAAACCGCGATCGCGATCGTGAAGATCAAAACAAAGAAAGTCAGTATCCAAACAACAGGCGGAATCAATACGGGTAACGTGACAGCCCCATTAAATTGTAAAAATAAACCTAAATTCACAATAATTCCGCGCACCGTCAAAATACAAAATGCCGCCAATAGGGGAAAACGTTTCAAGCGAATCGGTGGAACGGAATAGGCTGTGCCAATCAATAAACTAATGCCAACGGTCAGCCATAGCCAAAAACCGACCAAAGAAGCGATTACAATGGCCAAAAATCCTGTTAAACCGACAATCCATTGGCCTTGCTTGAGGGAAAATTGGCCACTGGCCAACGGTAAATCGGGTTTATTGACCTGATCAATTTCCACATCATAGAGTTGATTTAAGCCAACAATGTAAATATTTCCGCATAAACAAGCTGTCCAGGCTCCTAAAAGCTCTTTTAAGTGATCAACGCTAATGGGGTTTTGATTGGTTGCGAGGACAATAAAATAGAGGGCAAAAACACTCAAACTCGTCCCAAGAATGGTATGAGGGCGGGAAAATTTCCAAAAACTTGATAAATAGGACATTAATTCAGAATTTATGATTTGGGTAAAGGGATTTCCCTAATTTAGCGTTTTTCAAGGGACTCAGGAACACAGCCCAATGAGACCAATCATTTTTAGATATTTTCAGAAGAAAGACCCAAAATCGGCGATCGCGTAGGCTTTTATATTACAATTTGTAAATAAATGTTTGGGGAATAGGACTAAATGCGAGTCGCGATCGTTGGTGCAGGATTAGCGGGAATGGCAACTGCTATTGACTTAGTAGATGCAGGATGTGAAGTTGAAATCTTTGAATCCCGCCCCTTTGTGGGAGGTAAAGTCAGTAGTTGGAAAGATTCTGAGGGAAACCATATTGAAATGGGATTACACGTCTTTTTTGGCTGTTATTACAATCTATTTACCCTTATGGAAAAAGTCGGGGCGGGCAATGCGCTACGACTCAAGGAACATACCCATACCTTTGTCAATAAGGGCGGCAGGCTCGGAGAACTGGATTTTCGTTTTATCACAGGTGCGCCTTTCAACGGATTAAAAGCCTTTTTTACCACTTCCCAACTGTCTGCTGGCGATAAAGTGGCCAATTCCCTCGCCCTCGGAACCAGTCCCATTGTGCGGGCTTTAGTGGATTTTGACGGAGCCATGACCACCATTCGCAAACTCGATTCCATTAGCTTTGCCGATTGGTTTCGTAGTCACGGTGGCAACAATGGCAGTCTGCGGAAAATGTGGGACCCGATCGCCTACGCCCTGGGTTTTATCGACACAGAAAACATTTCAGCGCGTTGTATGCTGACGATTTTTCAATTTTTTGCCACTAAAACCGAAGCTTCTGTGTTGCGGATGTTGGAAGGCTCCCCCGATGAATATTTACATAAACCGATTGTTAACTATCTAGAAACCAGGGGCGTAAAAATTCATACCCGTCGCCAGGTTCGAGAAATTTTATTTACCGAAAAAGATGATCAAGCAAAGGTAACAGGACTCGCGATCGCCGATGGAGAAAATACGGAAACCATTACCGCCGATGCCTACGTTTGCGCCTGTGATATCCCAGGAATTCAGCGACTATTACCCCAAGCCTGGCGGAAGTGGCCAATTTTCGACAATATTTATCAATTAACCGCCGTTCCTGTCGCCACCGTCCAATTACGCTTTGATGGTTGGGTCACGGAATTACATGATCCCATCAAACGCAAACAACTCGAAAAAGCCGAAGGTCTAGACAATTTACTCTATACTCCTGATGCAGATTTTTCCTGTTTTGCGGATCTCGCTCTCACCAGTCCCGCCGACTATTACCGAGAGGGGGAAGGCTCTTTATTACAACTGGTTTTAACGCCTGGCGATCCTTTTATTAAGGAAAAAAATGAAGATATTGCCAATCACGTTCTAGCACAGGTTCGAGAATTATTTCCTTCGGCACGGGATTTAAATATGACTTGGTATAGCGTGGTTAAATTAGCCCAATCCCTTTATCGAGAGGCTCCTGGCATGGATGTCTATCGTCCGTCCCAAAAAACCGCGATCGCCAACTTTTTCCTAGCAGGAAGTTATACCCAACAGGACTATATTGACAGTATGGAAGGCGCAACCCTTTCAGGCAAACAAGCGGCTCAAGTCATCCTAAAAAGTGCGATCGCAATTAAAGAATTATCTCAGTTTTAGAATCCCCAACAAAAAAAATGGCAAACTGGTTAGAACATAGCGTACAGATCGAAGTCGATGCGCCCATCGATTTAGTGTGGGAATTGTGGTCAGATTTAGAACAAATGCCCCGTTGGATGAAGTGGATTGAATCAGTGACGGTCTTAGAAGAAAATCCTGATTTATCCCGTTGGAAACTTGCGACCACAGGCTTAGAATTTACCTGGTTATCTCGAATTACTAAGTTATCTCCCCGTCAAATTATCCAATGGGAATCCGTAGATGGTTTACCGAATCGGGGAGCCGTGCGTTTTTATGGCAGTCAGAATAAAAGCATTGTTCGCCTAACGATCGCCTACGCAATTCCAGGTTGGTTGGGTAAATTAATGGATAATTTATTTTTAGGTAGGGCAGTCGAATCGACAATCCAAGCAGATTTGGAACGATTTAAGGAATATATCACCAAACTTCAAGCCGAAGCTTAACGATTTAACCAAACTCCATCTCTATCGAAACCCATATTGTTTGCCCCCTAAATCCCCCAATTCTGGGGGACTTACCAGAATAAAACTAATTTTAAATTTCCCCCCAAAGTTGGGGGGCTAGGGGGGCGAAAAACTAAAGTTCTCAAAATCGATGAAGTTGATAAACTTGTCAATGGCCTATTCTCGAACCATTCGTTTAACCGATACCGACGCGGCGGGAGTGATTTATTTTGCCTCCCTATTATCCATTTGTCATGAAGCCTACGAAGATCGTCTTCTTCAATCAGGGATTAATCTCAAAACTTTTTTTCGCAATACAGAAACCGCCTTACCCATCGTTCATGGGGAAATCGATTTTTTTCAACCCCTCTTTTGCGGCGATCGCATCGAAATTCAATTGATACCCAATCCAATCAATAGCCATAGTTTTGAAATTAATTACCAGATTTTTTTATCCCAATCTCCTGACAAAAAAATTGCCCAGGCAAAAACCAAGCACGTTTGTATCAATTCCCTCTCTCGTGAAAAAAAAGCACTCCCTGAGCCTATTCAAGAAGCGGTCTTCCGTGACTCAGATCACCGATAATTAAAGAAATGGATCACGGATGATTTCACAATAATCTTTATAATTAAGCAAATCATCAAAATCAGTTTTCTTTCCGCCGTGAGTGATATGGCAAAACTATCTAGTCAGCCCTTGAAACCGAACCCTTTCATAACTCGTCGCGACCCCAAAACGGGAATGTGGCTTGTCATCGAATCTGAATCAACAGAAAAATTGGCAGAAAATGACAAGAACCATTCAAAAGACTTAGTTAACGACCAACCTTAAGCCCTCCATTCTACGGCGTGATTTAGATGTCCTCTGCAAAAATCAATATATTCTTAGCATAAAGAGTTGACATCGCGTCTCAAATATCGGTACTATGGTAATTTGTCAACGATTTTATTGATACCTGGGAGTTTGTTTTAATCTTCCTAAAGTAACCCATGCCCACCATTCAGCAGTTAATTCGTAGCGAACGCTCGAAAATCAAGAAAAAGACAAAATCCCCTGCACTAAAGCAGTGTCCTCAGCGTCGGGGTGTTTGTACGCGGGTTTATACAACAACGCCGAAAAAGCCTAACTCTGCCCTACGGAAAGTAGCTAGGGTTCGTTTGACCTCTGGCTTTGAAGTTACCGCTTATATTCCAGGAATTGGTCATAACTTACAAGAACACTCCGTCGTGTTGATCCGAGGCGGACGGGTAAAAGATTTACCTGGGGTGAGATATCACATCATTCGCGGAACCTTAGACGCAACGGGAGTTAAAAATCGTAAGCAAGGCCGTTCCAAATACGGAACCAAGCGCGATTAGAAAGGATCAGATATTTCCGACTCTTTATTTTTAATTTATCGAGATATCCCCTTAACATCAACTGTTCTCGTCGTTATTGCGAAATCAATAGCGATCGCTGAATCTCTCCCTCAAATTTCCTAAACAGAACGCAAGGGAGGCTATTAGAGCGTCTTATTTACCATTATTAAAGGAAACATCAGGAAATTATGTCTCGTCGCGGAAACATCAAAAAGCGAACCGTTCCTGCCGACCCGGTCTATAACAGTTGTCTCGTCAACATGACCATCCGTCGGGTAATGAAAAGCGGAAAAAAATCCCTCGCATCTCGCATTGTCTATGATGCCTTGGAAAATGTCGGCGCAAAAACTGGCAATGAACCCCTGGAAGTTTTTGAAAAAGCTATCAAAAACCTTACTCCCCTAGTGGAAGTAAAAGCTCGTCGGGTCGGTGGGGCAACTTACCAAGTCCCGATGGAAGTTCGTTCTGCCAGAGGAACCGCCCTAGCACTGCGGTGGCTGATCCATTATTCTCGCGCTCGTGGCGGAAAAACAATGGCTAGTAAATTAGCTAACGAAATCCTAGACGCAGCCAATGAAACGGGGGCCGCCGTTAAAAAACGGGAAGAAACCCATCGCATGGCCGATGCGAACAAAGCCTTTGCTCATTACCGCTATTAAAGATTTGGGCGGTTATCCGTCCACTTTGTCAGCATTTTTAGCAAAGAAACGTATAGAATTGTAAATAGTGTAAACCAATACAAAGACTTATCCGAAGACTAGACGGGCAAGAACTAAGGAGGTAGCTGTGGCACGTACGATCCCGCTAGAGCGAGTGCGTAATATCGGCATCGCCGCGCATATAGATGCGGGCAAGACAACAACAACGGAACGAATCCTATTTTATTCAGGGGTAGTTCACAAAATCGGGGAAGTCCACGATGGTACGGCTGTTACCGACTGGATGGAACAGGAACGGGAACGTGGTATCACGATTACTGCTGCTGCGATTAGCACCAGTTGGAAGGATCACCGCATTAATATTATTGATACTCCCGGTCACGTTGACTTCACCATTGAAGTTGAACGCTCCATGCGGGTATTGGACGGGGTGATTGCTGTTTTCTGTTCCGTTGGTGGTGTTCAGCCCCAATCTGAAACAGTTTGGCGACAAGCGGATCGTTACAAAGTGCCTCGGATCACTTTCATTAACAAAATGGATAGGACAGGGGCTAACTTTTATAAGGTTTATGGGCAGATGCGTGATCGCCTCAGAGCAAATGCTGTTCCCATCCAACTCCCCATTGGTAGCGAGAGTGAATTTAAAGGGATTGTCGATTTAGTCGAACTGAAAGCCTATCTCTACGCAAATGATTTGGGGACAGATATCCAAGAAACCGAAATTCCTGAAGACCTAAAAGATCTGGTTGATGAATATCGAGTCAAATTGGTCGAAGCCGTCGCCGAAAGCGATGATGTTCTCATGGAGAAATACCTAGAGGGCGAAGAACTCACCAACGAAGAAATTAAAAAAGGTCTTCGGGTCGGGACAATTAGTGGTGCGATCGTGCCAGTCCTCTGTGGTTCTGCTTTCAAAAACAAGGGCGTACAGTTAATGCTGGATGCTGTCATTGACTATCTACCTTCTCCGACAGAGGTTCCTGCTATTCAAGGGGTGATTCCTAGTGGGGAAACCGAAGAACGGAAGGCAGACGATGAAGCACCCATGTCTGCCCTCGCATTCAAAATTATGTCTGACCCCTACGGTCGTTTGACCTTTGTACGGGTTTATTCAGGAATTTTGAAAAAAGGAAGTTACGTCCTCAATTCAACCAAGAATAAAAAAGAGCGGATTTCCCGTTTAATTATTCTCAAAGCGGATGATCGGATTGAAGTCGATGAACTTCGTGCAGGAGATCTGGGAGCGGTTTTGGGACTCAAAGATACTTTGACAGGGGACACCCTCTGTGATGATACTTCCCCCGTCATTCTAGAATCCTTGTTCATTCCTGAACCCGTTATTTCGGTTGCCGTCGAACCCAAGACAAAGCAGGACATGGAAAAGCTCTCCAAAGCTTTACAGGCTCTTTCCGAAGAAGATCCCACCTTCCGCGTTAACGTTGACCCTGAAACCAATCAGACCGTCATCGCAGGCATGGGGGAACTCCACTTAGAAATTTTGGTGGATCGGATGATGCGAGAATTTAAGGTAGAAGCTAACGTGGGTGCGCCCCAGGTCGCTTACCGAGAAACTATCCGCAAGCCTGTTCGAGCAGAAGGCAAATTTATCCGTCAAAGTGGTGGTAAAGGTCAATACGGCCATGTGGTCATTGAGCTAGAGCCAGGTGAGGTCGGATCGGGATTTGTCTTTGTCTCTAAAATTGTCGGTGGGGCCGTTCCCAAGGAATATATCAATCCTTCCGAACAAGGGATGAAGGAAGCTTGCGAAAATGGTATTTTAGCGGGCTATCCTGTAATTGATCTTAAAGCGACTTTGGTGGATGGTTCTTTCCACGATGTGGATTCCTCCGAAATGGCTTTCAAAATTGCTGGATCGATGGCGATTAAAACCGCCGTCATGAAGGCAACTCCCGTTCTCTTGGAACCGATGATGAAAGTTGAAGTTGAAGTCCCTGAAGACTTTATCGGTAACGTCATTGGCGATCTGAATTCCCGTCGGGGTCAAATCGAAGGACAAGGAACGGAACAGGGATTAGCGAAGGTTTCTGCTAAAGTTCCCCTGGCAGAAATGTTTGGCTATGCGACCGATATTCGGTCTAAAACCCAAGGTCGGGGTATCTTCTCAATGGAATTTAGCCATTATGAAGAAACTCCCCGTAATGTTGCCGAAGCGATCATCGCAAAAAGCAAAGGGAACGGCTAATCAGGATTCATAATTAAGGGTCGGTTTTTAGTTCATGAAATTCAATCAGTTTTGTTGATATTTCAGGTCTAAAAACTGATACCCTAAAAGACTGAATGACTGAAGAACGAAGAATACTAAATAGGAATCATTAATTCATGGCACGCGCAAAATTTGAACGGGCAAAGCCCCACGTTAATATCGGTACCATTGGTCACGTTGATCACGGCAAAACAACCTTAACGGCTGCTATCACTAATGTTTTAGCCAAGAGAGGTGGTGGCAAGGCTAAAAAGTTTGATGAAATCGATGCCGCGCCTGAAGAAAAGGCTCGTGGTATCACCATCAATACAGCCCACGTTGAGTATGAAACTGAAGGTCGTCACTATGCTCACGTAGATTGTCCTGGTCACGCTGACTATGTAAAAAATATGATCACTGGTGCGGCTCAAATGGATGGAGCCATTTTAGTGGTTGCGGCGACGGATGGCCCCATGCCCCAAACCCGTGAGCATATTCTTTTGGCAAAACAGGTCGGGGTTCCTAGCCTAGTTGTTTTTCTGAATAAGTCCGACATGGTTGACGATGAAGAATTATTGGAACTGGTAGAACTAGAGGTTCGCGAACTTCTGAGTGACTATGACTTCCCTGGTGATGATATTCCTGTCATTCGCGGTTCGGGACTCAAGGCTTTAGAAGGTGATGCGAAATGGGAAGAAACCGTCGTCGAGTTGATGAAGGCGGTTGATGAATTTATTCCTACTCCTGTGCGCGATGTGGATAAACCTTTCTTGATGGCGGTTGAAGACGTATTCTCGATCACTGGTCGGGGAACGGTTGCGACAGGTCGGATTGAACGCGGAAAGATCAAGGTCGGCGAAAACGTTGAATTGGTCGGCATTAAGAATACTCGTAGCACCACTGTTACTGGTATCGAAATGTTCCAAAAATCCTTAGAAGAAGGGATGGCGGGAGATAATGCGGGTCTGCTCCTTCGTGGTATTCAGAAGGATGATATTGAACGGGGCATGGTTATTGCGAAACCTGGTTCGATTACCCCTCATACTCGGTTTGAAGGCGAAGTTTATGTCCTCAAAAAAGAAGAAGGTGGCCGTCATACGCCTTTCTTTGCCAACTACCGTCCCCAATTTTATGTGCGGACAACCGATGTAACAGGAACGATCCAGAGTTACACGGCGGATGATGGAAGCGCAGTAGAAATGGTGATGCCTGGCGATCGCATTAAAATGACTGTCGAACTGATCAATCCGATCGCGATCGAACAGGGAATGCGCTTTGCTATCCGTGAAGGTGGACGAACCATCGGTGCGGGTGTCGTTTCCAAAATCCTGGAAGATGCCAAGGTTGATCCCAAGGCAGCTAAGAAAAAATAATGCTGAGCTAGGATTCAGTGATCAAGCAATGGTTTTAGGAAAAAAATTGAGTTTATCTGTTTTATTTCCTGTAAACTAAGAACTTGGTCACTGATTACTGCTGACCGACAATTAAACAATTCTGAACCTTGAAAACTTAAGAAGTTTAAGATTATGGCAACTCTCCAACAACAAAAAATTCGTATTCGTTTGAAAGCTTTTGACCGTCGTTTATTGGATACGTCTTGCGACAAAATTGTAGAAACCGCCAATAGAACAAATGCGACGGCGATCGGCCCCATTCCCTTACCCACTAAACGTAAAATTTATTGTTTATTGCGGTCTCCCCACGTTGATAAGGATGCACGGGAGCATTTTGAAACCCGTACCCACCGCCGCATTATTGATATTTATCAACCTTCTTCTAAGACGATTGATGCTTTGATGAAATTAGATTTACCTGCTGGTGTTGATATTGAAGTAAAACTTTAGTATTGAGATAGAATTAATCTGTTATGGATTCCCCGCTAATATGGTGGGGTTTTTGATTTTATAATGTTTGTCATAAGCCCCTTGCCTGTGTGTGTTTTAGATGATTACTTAGAGAGAGAAGGTTTGAAAATAGTTGAACATTGCTGAAAACAAATAAGGTAAGAATTAAAAAAATAATTATAGTATTAAGCAATATTTACAAAAATATATCGTTAACGATTAAACAGAACCATGTCAACCTTGGTCAATTCTCTATCGAATCTTGAAACCTATTTAAAATATTTCTTTGGCTATGATCAATTTCGTCCTGAACAACGGAAAATTATCGAGAAGGCCCTCGCAGATCAGGATTTATTAGTCATTATGCCAACGGGAGGCGGAAAGTCCCTTTGCTTTCAATTACCAGCGTTACTGAAACCTGGGTTAATGATTGTCATTTCCCCTTTAATTGCGTTGATGCAAGACCAGGTAGACGCTCTCCAAGATAATGGCATTGGGGCGACCTATTTAAACAGTAGTTTAAGTTTTCTAGAAGTTCAAGAACGAGAAAAGCAGATTTTTGAAAATAAAATTAAGTTACTTTATGTCGCTCCCGAACGGTTATTGGGCGATCGCTTCCAAGATTTTTTCCATCGTCTTATTACCCAGATAGGCGTTTCTGCCTTTGCCATTGATGAAGCCCATTGTGTTTCCGAATGGGGCCATGATTTCCGTCCTGAATATCGCCAATTGAGCCAACTACGCCAACAATATCCTCAAATTCCTATCTTTGCTTTTACGGCAACTGCGACAAAACGAGTTCAGAAAGATATTATTGACCAATTAAAGTTACATAAGCCGAGTGTTCATCTTACGAGCTTTAATCGACCCAATCTTTATTACGAAATTATCCCCAAAGAAAAAAGAAGCTATGAGCAATTACTCAAATTTATTAAAACCCTAAAAGGGTCGGGAATTATTTATTGCATGAGTCGTAAAATGGTCGATGAAATCAGCGATCGCTTACAAGAAGATGGGATTAAAGCCTTGCCCTACCATGCAGGAATGGGAGATGAAAATAGAAGAATGAATCAGACTCAATTTATTCGAGATGAGGTCAGAATTATTGTTGCAACGGTTGCCTTTGGGATGGGAATTAATAAACCTGATGTCCGCTTTGTCATTCATTATGATTTACCCCGAAACCTCGAAAGTTATTACCAAGAATCAGGTCGTGCAGGACGAGATAATGAACCCGCTAAATGCTTACTCTTTTTTAGTTTTGGGGACTTGAAAAAAATCGAATACATTATTCAACAAAAAGCCCCATCAGAACAACAAAAATCTCGTCAGCAATTACGGCAAATTGTTGACTATTCAGAAGGATTAGCCTGTCGGCGAACGATTGTTTTACGCTATTTTGGAGAAGATTTTTCAGGAAACTGTGGAAATTGTGATAATTGTTGCTACCCTAGACCCCTAGAAGATTGGACAATTGAAGCCCAGAAATTTCTCTCCTGTGTTGCCCGTTGTAAGGAAAGATTTGGCATGATGCACATTATTGATGTCTTGCGAGGTTCCCGTAAGCAAAAGATTGAACAGTATCAACATCATTTATTATCTACCTATGGTATTGGTAAAGATCGAACTTTAGATGAGTGGAAACAATTAGGGGTATTTCTAATTCATCAAGGTTTTTTAGATGAAACAACTGATGGTTATTCTATTTTAAAACTCAATGCCTATAGCTGGGAAATACTACGAAAACAGCGTAATGTTACCCTTGCAGTCAAGTCTAAAGTTAAAGAAAAAACAGATACTAGAGATAATCCTAGAGCTAGGGATGCAGAATTATTATTTGAATCGTTAAGGAGCCTCAGACAGCGGATTGCCAAGAGCCAGGGTATTGCTCCCTATGTTGTTTTTGGGGATTCTAGTTTAAAATTAATGGCCCAATCAAAACCCACAACCCTAGAAGAATTTGCGGCAATTTCTGGAGTAGGTCGTTATAAATTACAGCAATATGGTGAGCAGTTCGTCAAAGAAATTTGTACTTTTTGTCAACAGGATGATGATGGCAATGGTTCAGCCTGATTAAAGGCAGAAAGGATTACTGGGCAAAGGATTAGAGAAACAAAGAAGCAAATATAAGCTTGGAAGTAATGGTTATAACTTTACAGGGGTGTTAAGGGTAATAATACTATAAATAAATCGGTAAAAAAAGGAGAGAGAGTATGTCAATCCAAAAGATAAAGCCAATCCAAGAGTTTAATGATTCTATATTTTGCAATGGGAAAGAAAAAGAATTATTTAAACGAGACTGTCCTCATTGTCACAGCGAGGAAGTGAAAATTCATTCTCATTACAAAACGAAAAATAATGGAGAGAGAAAAATATTTATCTGTCAAAAATGTGAGTCACTATATTCAGAAACGTATAATAC
>QBMS01000125.1 GCA_003249095.1 Snowella sp. | reverse complement strand
GTTAAGTCCTTGTCTTGTAAGGATTTCATTCTAATAATTAGACTGAACCAGTGCCTAATTTTCAGTAAACGGTGAATTCTCTAGAACATGGTGATCAATGAGATTAACAGTTGTCACTAATTCAGACATCAAAATAGGTTGGTGACTATAATATGTAGTACACTTACCCCTATTGTACTTTAGTCATATAACAAAAACGAATGAAAAAAGGATTTCTAAAAAAGTTACTTTCCCCCGTTGATGATTTATCTTCTTTTTACTTGGGAAAATTGAGTGGAGATAAGGCATTCCGCAATATTAGGATCAGCAATATCATAGGTATAATGCCTGTTATTGGTTACGGAATCTTTTTTGCATCCTTGGCCGACTTTCTTCACGTTTTATTTCCCCTGCAACTCTTTAACGCAGGTTGGGAACTACAAGCCATTGGTTCCCTCATTGACCAAAGCTGGGCATTGTTAATCGGAATGGGATTTATTTGTTCTCGCTATTTTACAGAAAACCAGAAGGATACTCGCCTAATCGAATTTCTTCTGCTTAAATTTATCCGATGGTTCTTTTTGATTCTAGCAATCCTTTACTTATTCTTAGCTCCTCTCGTTGTCCTCAATTCCTTTAGAATGACCACTCAAATTAGACAGCAAGTAGCTCAACAACAGCAGGCTAAAATAACACAAATTGATCAAATACAAAATCAAAGCACTCGCATCACAAACCCCGATCAACTTCGTGCATTAGCTCAATCTCTCAATATTAATAAAGACGATATTGACCGTCTTTCAAATGACCAATTACCTGCTAGTATTCAGCAACAATTATCCACCGTCAAAGCTCGCATCGAAACAGAAGCAGCGATCGCCCGTCGAAATCAGTTACAGAAACTTTGGCAAAATAGTATCAGAATGATCTTCTCTCAAATCTTGTTAGCGTTTACTTTTATCTTTATTTGGTCTAAATTTGGCCGTCTTGGTAAATTAGATATGACAAAATATGACATTGAAAACTAAAATAATCATAACCCTTGTCATGCTTGATAGTTGAAAATAGTGCAGCAAAGTCTGTTGAATATCAATGATTTCCAATTTATTTCCTAACAACTCAATCGACTGAGATCATGGGTTGTTTTTCTTCTAGTATTAATATTAACTCTCTCTAAAAAAAATGTTAATAAAATCCAATAATCCTGTCCCTACTTCACAAAAAAACTCTTCCTTTAAAGATCAGAATTTTCTATCCCTCGTCATATTAGGCTTAGTTTTTGCTATTTATTTAAGAATTTATTGGCGATGTAATGAGGATATTAATCGAGTGTTTGTACTGGGAATAATCTATGCCTGTTTCTTTTTTAAATTTTATCAAAAACAAAATAAAATTAGCTTTTCTAGTTCTCTTGGTAGTCAATTAGTCGGATTATTGATTATTTTTATCCCTTTGGTTAGATCCCGATTGATACTTTTTATCGAAGAAGGTTCTGCTTTTCAATATATTTCTATTCTTTTCGTCTTGATTAGTGTGATCGGTTATATTATTTTAATTATTGGCTTTAAAGGGCTAAAACAATTTAAAAAAGAACTAATATTCCTTAGTATAGCATCCGTTTTACTGCCATTTATTAATATAGTTGTTAGTATAGTAGGAAATAGTATAAAAGATAATTTTCTGACTATTATTTCAGCTAAATTTGCTACTTTTTTTCTTTGGTATTTGGGATTTAATCCAGTCAACCAAGCTTCTATGATTAATGTCAATGGGGGAGCCATTGATGTTATTTGGGGTTGTACAGGCTGGCATTTATTTATGATATTGCTCCAGCTTTCTTGCTGTGTTTTGTTCTTATTCCGTTCTTCCTTTAAAAATCCTCTTTTCCCATTTATCATCTCGTTTTTTATTAGTTTTTTTCTCTCTATTATTCGGCTAATTATTATGGCATTAGTCATCAAAGATAAGGTGGCTTTTGATTATTGGCATCATGGCCAAGGATCAAGTCTTTTTACTTCCGCTAGCATGGTATTGTTTTGGGCAATTATTTTTTTTAAATTGCCTAGCTCTTTATCCTTTGATCTCCCTCCTATTAACTTTCAGGTTCGCCCCAATCCGTTCTTATTAACTATCTCCGTTATTCTCGGTCTTATTTTTTTAAATTTAAGTTTGTTTTTCTCCCCTATAGCAGGAGTCAATCAAATAGCTTCTTATCAATTTCCAGATAAAATTCCTTTAGCAAATTGGAAAATTGTAGATAGTCATGCCTCAACTTGGATAGGTAGAAACCTAAGACCCGATTCTTCATCAAGAACAGAACAGGAAGTAGAATTGGATCATTTGAATAAGATTCTTGCTGGTCGGATTTATCGTTATAAAAATAGTAGTAGCGAACTTACCGTTAATACCAATTATATTGTAAATACATTGGCGAGCATTAGTAATTACTATGATAATTTCAAAAAATCATCACAGCTTAAAAATGCAGTTGAAAAAAAAGGAAAAGACGGATTTTATTTAAATTTTACCAACGAAAACCAACTTCATTTTACGGCTTGCATGAATTCTCAAGGAAAAACTACTGTGACATCACCTCAATTCGTAAGATATTTTTATAGCTCTTCTTTAAGTAATTTTGAGGTTGGCGATATATTGAATTGGTTGATGGGAAAAACGCTCCTCAATGATAAACGTTGTCTTTTGCTGGAAGTTGCTATTGATAGTCGATCGCCCGATCGCGATGCACAGTTAATGACGGCATGGACTGAACTCGTATCCTATTGGCAAAAGAATTTTCCGCCGTTAAGAAATTAGTATTGGAGCAATTTGCTTGAGATTGTTCACCCTATCAAGGCGATCGCCCTCAATCCTCTAGGATCTTATCAACTTGATAATCTTGCGGAGATTCTGCCGCCTTTAAGGGAATTGGTTTTGTCCTATTCGGCAATAACTCCAATTGACGAGGCTGGTCGGGCAATTTTTTCACCGCTCCCTTGCGACGTTGGGAAGTGCTTTCTTCGCTGGTATCTTCGGCAATCACTTCATAAAGAATCGCTAATTTAGTATTTTCTTTGCTCTTACGAAGAATTCTCCCTAATCTCTGTACATATTCCCTGGTTGAACCTGTTCCAGAAAGAATAATGGCAATTTTCACACTGGGAACATCTACCCCTTCATTCAAAACATGGGAAGTCACCAGAGTTCTATAGTCCCCCTGACGAAAACTGGTTAAAATTTCGTGGCGTTCTTTCACGGGGGTTTGATGGGTAATGGCGGGAATGAGAAATTCCTGGGAAATGCGGTAAACGGTGGCGTTATCATTGGTAAAAATCAGAATCGGGTCAGGAGAGTGTTCCGCCATTAATTCGGCTAAAACCCGCAATTTACTTTCCGTTCCGAGGGAAATTTCCTTGGCTGTTCGGTGGGCTAACATTGCTCTACGACCCGCCGCACTTTTGGCACTGGCTTGAATAAATAACTGCCAACCGTTGAGTCCACCGAGGGAAATATTGGATTGACTTAAAAAATTATTGCGAGTTTGGATCGCCTTATCGTAGCGATCGCGTTCATCGTCGGATAATTTGACCTTAATTTGAATCACTTGATGTTCGGCGAGGGTATTTCCTGAAAGATCTTCAACGGTTTTGTGATAGACCACTGGGCCAATGAGATGATCTAAATCGGCATGACTACCATCACTGCGATCAGGGGTTGCCGTTAAACCCAAACGATAGGGCGCGATCGCATATTCAGCAATCACTCGAAAAAAATCCGTCGGTAAATGGTGACATTCATCAAAAACCAATAGGGCGTATTGATTGCCCAACGTTTCTGCATGGATGGCTGCACTGTGATAGGTCGCAATTAAAATCGGAGTGCGATCGCGAGAACCCCCACCGAGTAAACCCACTTCTACCTTGGGAAAAGCGGCAGTAAGCTGGGCATACCATTGGTGCATCAGATCCAGAGTCGGAACCAGAATTAAGGTAGTGCGAGGAGTTGACTGCATCGCCAACTGAGCCAAATAGGTTTTTCCCGCCGCCGTCGGTAGAACGACCACTCCCTGACGAGCCGCTTTTTTCCAAGCCGTTAGAGCCTCCGTTTGATGCAAAAAAGGTTCTCTTTCTGTGTTAGCAACCAGTTCCAAGGGAGAAAACGCCCTCGCTTCATCAAGAAATTCAATCCCTGCCGCTCGAAGATTTTCTACCAAAGATCGATACTGACAGGCAGGAATACGAAATTTTTCCACTCGGTCATCCCAGGTAGCAAACTCCATCCAGACTTTGCCCTTCGGGGGCGGATGCAAGAGTAATGTCCCTCGGTCATATTTTAATTTGGGAAGACGGGACATTGTTTAAATCATTAAATAATTATTAAATACTCGTTTTACAGGAGTTTCACCTAACTCTAATTTAGCTTAAAATAGTGTTATACTCCCTTTAAAATAATCCTATGAATAGCAATCATTCACAAACAATGGGCAAAATTCTCACTTCTGTAACCATTATCAATCGTGGTGATCAATCGGCCCAAGCGCGAGGATTCATCACTCAAGAGCAAGTCCGTTCCGTTAACTTAGAGAATGTTTTAGTTGATACGGGTGCGACAACCCTTTGTTTGCCGTCCCATATCATTAGTCAATTAGGATTAGAATTACTCAAGGAAGTTGAAGTTAGTACCGCATCGGGGGTAAGCAAGGCAAGAGTTTTCCAAGATGCTAAGATCCTGCTCTGTGGACGGGAAGGAACGTTTGAATGTCTAGAATTACCTGGCGGACGAGATCCCCTGATTGGCGTAATTCCCCTAGAAGCTTTGGGTTTAGAATTGGATTTACAACACCAAACCCTTAAGGTTTTACCCTCAGAATCCTGGGATACCTATCTGACGATTCTCTAAACAGAAAATAGATTTTTTAAGGGCGATCGCATTAAGTTGGGTTAGGTTAAATTCTGACGGATTTTGTTAATTAGCTTTTTGGGGAAGCATCGGATTTGAGGAAAAAGCGATAGAGTCCATAGAGAATGATGGCGAGAATGGTGACGCTGATAATAGAAGCGACCAAATGTAACACCTTGGTCAAAAGGGATAGACTGAAAAAAATAACTCCGATCGCCACTGCAATTTTCGCGGCTCCTGGTAATTTTCCATACCATTGTTTAAAAACTTGTAGCCATTGGGAAACTTTTTCGGACAGAGGTAGAGCATCGGTTGCAAAATTCAGGTCAGGGTTGACTTCAACTTCAACTTTGGGGGTTGGTTCACGGTCTTGGGAATTAAAGTTAGTCATGGTCTCAACAAAAATTTTAAAAAATTGAACTTTCTCGGTTTAGTTTTTTAGGGCTAAATAAGATTTTAAAAATACAAAGACATAAACAGATAATCCCTATTGTAGCCTTTTCTTAATAATTTTCAGCAGTGACAACGATTGTTTTCTCCCTAGTCCATTGCTGTTGATGGCCTGAGCCAATCAGGCTTCGGTTTCTGGCCAAAGTAATTTTAAGGCCATGACCGCAAACCCGATCGCGGCGATCGCTTTGAGAATTTTGGTGGGTAAAAATTGGGCCATACTGCCGCCTGCAATGACTCCGAGAAAGCTTGCTAAAATCAGGGCGACAATGGAACCTAAGAGAACTGCACGGGGAGATTCGGAACTTCCCCCCAGGGCGATCGCGGCTAATTGACTTTTATCGCCAATTTCTGCCAAAAATACCGTAATAAAACTTAAACCAAAGAGTTGCCAATCCATCTCTATTTTCCTCTATAAAATCTAACCTAAATGGGCGTAATATTTGCAAAATTAACTATTAATCACGTCTCCTAAGAGTAAGCCTGTAATAAATAGTAATAAAATGGCAACGGCTAAATCGAGGGTTTTGGGTGATAATCTTCTAGCAATCCAATACCCAATGGAAACTCCGAGTAGGCTGGTGGCGATGAGGGCTAGGGCTGATCCGAAAAAGACGACCCAGGGCGATCGGGATTCGGCACTGATCAGCAGGGTGCTGAGTTGGGTTTTATCCCCCATCTCTGCGAAAAATATGGTCAAAAAGGTTGAGGCGAAGATTGACCGAAAGTGATTAGGGGGCTTGTTGCTCACAGTTTCTAGGGTTTTCATCGATGAAATGGTTTGGGGTGAAACCACTGATTCAATTGGGGCGGAATGAAGGCTTGTCATGGAAATGGTGAAAAATGGTTTTCATACTTTTCTCATTATTACTCAAAAATCGGTTGCATCTTCCCCATTCAGCAAAAAGGCGATCGCCATGAGATGATCGCCATATTCTTAGATCAATGAGACCTCTTTCCAGAAAACATCAGTTATTCCTTAAAAGAAGCCTAAAAACGAGACTTAAACCACCGCAATATCTGTTACGGTCATTTCTGAAATAGTCCGCAAACGCGATACTTTGGGATTCCAGGGTTGGTCGTGCATAATGGAACGAGCCAAAATATAACGGTACAGATCACTCACTTCCAGAGCCGCATTTTGCCAGCTAAAGCCTTGGTTCATGCCACTGGATGCTTGTTTTTTCAGTTTTGTCACCCAAGCTTCATCCCCTAATACCTGTTCAATGGCATCCGCTAAAGCAATTTCATCCTTGGGTGGAACCAGTAATCCCGTTTCTTCAGGTTGAATAGTAAACCGTAAACCGCCTACCTTAGAGGCCACCACAGGCGTTCCACAGGCGATCGCTTCAATCGCCACCAGACCAAAGGGTTCATAATAACTCGGAATCACACAAACATCCGCCGCACTGTAATACCAGGGCAACCAATCATGGTCAATCCGTCCTGCAAAATGGGTCTGGTCTTGGAGTTCTAAGGCTTCTACTAGCTGCTCAATGCGATTTCTTTCAGGGCCATCCAGACGGTCTAGACTACTCCCCCCGACAATCACCAGCTTTAGGTTTTCCACCTTCCGTTGTTTAAGCTCGGCACAACTTTTAACCAAGGTTTCAATTCCTTTGCGGGGAGCAAATCGTCCAACGTATAACAAAATTTTGTCCTGCTCGGCCCATCCTAGTTTTTCTCGCGCTTCATTTTTAGGAAAACTATGAAAATTAGCCGTTGTTCCACAGGGAATGACCTCTATTCGTCCTGTTTCGGAAAGCAGATCACAGAGCGTTTCTTTTTCCTGGGGACTGGTGGCCAAAATACAATCCGCCTTAGCTAAAATTTCCGATTCTAGGGCTAACCGGGTTTCGGCGATCGCGGGCTTACTGGCCATGGTGTCATATTTCACCGCACCAAGGGAATGGTAGGTATGAATTAATTGGACATTATTCTGCTCTTGGAGTTGTAGCCCCACCCAACCCGACAACCAATAGTTCGTATGAATCAAAGGATAACGAACTGCATTCTTTGCCTGAAAAGCCTGAAAAGAGTCTAAAAACTCCGGCATATATTCAAACAATTGATCACGGGGAATAAAGGTTGCAGGGCCAGCTTGCAGACGAATCGTGCGGCAATGGGGACTGTGTTGCACAATGGCGGGATCATTGGGATGACTCTTGCGGGTAAAAATATCAACTTGCCAACCTAACGCTGCTAGGCTTTCTCCCATTTCTCGGACATAAATATTTTGGCCGCCCGCTTCTTCCATATCAATTTCTTCTGATGGATCAGCATAGTCAGAAATAAGGGCGATTACTTGCCGTTCAGAATTTACCATAAAAAACACCTCTTGTTCGTCATTTTTGCTCTTTTTAAAGGAAAAAAACAAAGGAAAATCTGACAAATAATCAAAATCCTCTGTTTTGTGATTGATTTATTTTGAGTTTATTAAAATTGCTAGAATCATAGCAGAATAAATCAAAAATTGCTAGAGTTATCCTCCCAGGGAATCATTAAACAGAATCAACCCAAAATTTACAGAAAGAATTTTTTTGGCTAAATTCTGAGCAATCTGATTGTAGGTACTAAGATAAAAGGCAGATGAAATTTCCCCATCCATTCTGAGAAAGGATAAAGCCCATGAGTACGACCCAATCTCCGCCCCTCGTTTCGCTCCAAGCCCCAAAAGATGTGTCGATAGAGACCATTGAAGCGGAATTAGCCCAAATTTGGAATACCTACGGCCAAAACGATGAGGGAATGGCCGCCGCACGGGCCACAACCTTTAGTTTCTTGGTCTATGAACCTGATGCGATTCAAGCTCTAATGGCTGCCCTGGGTTTCTATACAGGCCCCGTTGATGGTGTTGCTGGCCCCCGCACAGTAGCCGCTATCAAATCTGCCCAAAAAGCCTATGGTTTGCCTGTCACAGGGACATCCAATCCTCAATTTGTCCAACTGATTAAAGAGAAATTTAAACAATCGAAGGAAGCAGGGACTTTAACGAGTGCGGCTGAACGTTTGGCCCAACCCTATTCTCCCGATTTAGAAGGAAGCGGTATTGCTGATGCGATCGCGTCTGCCAATCCCTGTCGGATTATTACCCTCTGTCCCACCACAGAAGAAGATGAAGGCGTTCAGGCCCAGGTTTCGGCCTATTGTCCTATTCAAAAACGTAACCAAAATTCGCTCATTTGTTGTGAATACATCACCCTGCGAGGAACCGCTAGTGCCTTGGAACGGGTAGGAGGAATCATTGCAGAATTAATGATCCCTGAGTTACCAAAGTTTATTTGGTGGAAAGCCAGTCCTGAAATAGACTACGGACTTTTTCAACGGTTAGCGTCCCAGGCAAATACTATCATTGTGGATTCCAGTACCTTCAGTGACCCCGAAACTGACCTTTCCCAAATTGGCTTAGTTATACAAAGGGGATTGGCGATCGCGGATTTAAACTGGAGTCGTCTGGCCCCTTGGCAAGAACTGACCGCTGAAAACTTTGATCTGCCTGAGCGTCGCGCTGCCGTCCGAGAAATCGACCAGATTGTGCTGGACTACGAAAAAGGAAACCATGCCCAAGCCCTGATGTATTTGGGGTGGGTCGCGAGTCGGCTGAAATGGCGACCCGTCGGTTATTCCCACGAGCCAGGGGATTACGATATTCGTCGAGTCAGCTTTTTATCTGCCGATCAACGTCCCATTGAAGCTGAGTTAGCAGGATTGCCCCTAGCGGATTTCGGTGAAGTTTTAGGCGATTTAGTGAGTATTAAACTCGGTTCAACTAATCCTGACGCGAATTGTGGCTTAGTCCTCTGCTCTAGCACAATGGGCTGTATGAGAATGGAAGCAGGAGGTAGTGCGCAGTCCTATCGCATCCAACAAGTTTCTTCCCTGGGTGATCAAAAGACGGAACAACTCCTCGGTCGTCAATTGCAACGTTGGGGAAGGGATGTTTTATACGAAGAAACGATGGCCGTGATCCATGAACTTTTTCAACTCATCGCTGATCATGATCAATAGATCTTAGGCGATCGCTTGAATCCATTCTTTTACTTCATACTCTGTCCAGATACCGTTTTGCCAATAGGGATCAGTTTCGATCAATTGGCGGACGGTATTTTCATCATCAGCTTCATAGATGCCAAATACTTGGGTTAAATCCTGGGTCGGGCCGATGGTCAGTAGAATTCCCTTAGCTTTTTGAATGGCTAATCCGTCTAGGTGGGCTTGGCGATAGGGGGCGCGTTTTTCAACGACATCTTCGCAGTAACTTCCCCACAGAACATATTTTGGCATACTTAATTTTTGGGTCTCAAAAGGGTTGAAAACCAAGCCATTTTATCATAGCCGAACCCTTGAAATGGTCATCAATCCCGAAAACTCTCAGTCTTGAAATAAATAAGAGTATTGCTGAGTCGGTGAGCCATACCAAATTCACTTTACCTGAAATATAGATTTTATAAGCCAAGGAAAGCTAGAATTGCTGGAATAATGCTCTTGATGGTTGGATATTCTGCTACTATCTTTTTTGCTTCTTTCTTGTAATCTTCTAATTGACTTTTTCTTATTGAACCTACTCGTTTCGGTTTTACATTCCCTTGCTTAATTCTTGGAGATGTCTAATGAAATCAGATTGATTCTGTTTGATAAATTGCTTCGGCAACTCGTTTTAATCGTCTTAATTGAGCCTGCATATCCCGACTTGTCCATTGGGCGGCAAATACTTGAAATCCCCAACTCACTAAGGGATTAGGAATTTCAAATTCAAAACAATTAATCAGTAAAGTTCCCCTTTCCATCGGTTGGCATTCCCAGCGATCGCGTCCTTTAAAAAAACCATCAAATGACCAGATAATTAAACCAGGTTCTCTTTTAACGACAACGCTTTTTAAAGTAGGTTTAAGGAGAGGAATATTAATGATAAAACGACTTTTTCCGCCAATTTCTGTACTCCAGTTGCCAATGGGTTGACAGCTTAAAACAGGATTTAACCAACGGTGCATAATGTCTAAATCCGTAAAGCATTTCTCAACCGTAGTGGCACTGGCATTAATTTCAATTCTTTGTTCAAAAATCATAGAAGATAATATTAAAAATAAAAAGTTTAAGCATTTATTTAATTTTATTCAAGCAGTTTAATGGGGCCTTGCACGCTGGCTGTAAAAAATTGTTTAACCATTTCATTATCTGTCGTATCAATTTCGTCCACTCGACCCTGCCATTGTACCTTTCCCTCGTAGAGCATCACAATGCGATCGGCAGTACGACGAATGGTGCTTTGTTGATGAGTGACCATTACATAGGTATCACAGCCTCCTTTAACAGTTTGCAAATGACGCACCAAATTTTCAACCACAGTAGAGGCAACGGGATCGAGTCCTGCTGTCGGTTCATCGTAGAGGATGATTTCAGGATCATCCTGGGGATTTTCGGGATTCGACATAATTGCACGGGCAAAACTCACTCGTTTACGCATTCCCCCCGATAGTTGGGACGGATAGCGATCACAGATTCCCTGAAGTCCGACCATTGCCAATTTTTCTTCTACTAATTGTCGAATTGCCGAAGGTGATAAAAGAGAATGTTCATGGAGAAAAAAGCCAACATTTTCTTCTACGGTGAGGGAGTCAAAAAGGGCTGATTGCTGAAAAACTAGGGCGATCCGCATAGGATTTTCTCCATCTTCCACTAAGCCTGGACGAGGTGTTCCTTTGATTTCTACTTCTCCTGCATCAGGGGGCAATAATCCTGCAATAATCCTCAAAATTGTTGATTTTCCTGTGCCTGAAGGGCCGATAATCACCAGGGCTTCTCCTTTATAGATGGTGAGATCAATGCCATCCAAGATTACCTGATCCCCAAAAGATTTACAGATTCCTTTTAATTGAATCAATGGTTCTCGCATAATTGACGGTGAAAAGTTCATTTCCTATCTTAATCTTAATAAACCTATATCTTTAGGACAATATTCTATTAATAGTAATGCGATCGCCTATTTACTCTTAAACAAAAAAAGCGATCTTTTTTATTAAGAATAAAATCAAGACTTGATGACTTTAAAAAAAGCTTCTGCTGTTACAATTGGGCAAGAAAAATGATCTACAAGGTTTAATAAGTCGCGATCGCCTGTTACGAGATAATCGGCATTACCTGCAAGAGCTAAAACTAAAAAGGGTTCATCATAAAGATCTCGACATTTTGGGATAACGGGTAATATTTCAGGCATTACGACTGTTTCACAAAATGGCAAATAATCCGATAATAAATCCTCTTGTTCAGTCTGTGTTAGTTTGAATTTTGGATAGGTAAGGACTCGAATTAATTCAGTAATCGTCGCCTTGGAAGCTAAAGGAATGAATCGATCAGCCTGCCATGCCAATCTCAATCTCGCTATATTGCCACCAAAAACTAAAGCCGACACGACTAAATTAGTATCAATTACAACTCGTAGTGCAGTCATGGTTGACGCGCCCAAGTTACTGCATCGGTAATATCCTGTTCAGTTAGCTCTAATGCGGCAAGTTTAGCTCGTACTGCATTGGCTCGTTGGATTTTTACGGGTGTCAGAATGATTTGCCCGTTTTCTACCTTAATTTCAAAGTATTCAAATTGTCCGATCACCTGAGTAATGCTTTTGGGTAATGTAAGTTGATTTTTAGAGGTTAGTTTGGCAAGCATCGTTAATTCCCTGATTTGACAAGAAAGCAGAATGTAAGATTTCCTTACTTCATTATATCCCCACAATTCAATAAGTTCCTGACGTGATCGCTTATTTCCCTTTAAACCAACTAAACGCGATCGCCTATTTTCCTTTAAGCAACTAAACGCGATCGCCTATTTTCCTTTAAGCAACTAAACGCGATCGCTATAAATACCTGTTTTGAAGTTTAACGCAAGGCGTTATATTGTAATAAACATGATGTAATATTTAAAAAATGTGATCCGCAATTTTGGCACTGGTATCGTCTAATTGGAGGCTAGAAAGTTTGCAATACAAGAGGTTCAAC
>QBMS01000124.1 GCA_003249095.1 Snowella sp. | reverse complement strand
GTTAAGTCCTTGTCTTGTAAGGATTTCATTCTAATAATTAGACTGAACCAGTGCCATCGAGAAAAGACACCTGTAAAATCTTAGTGTCTTTGAGTTGATTGATCGCTAAATAGGGATTGTTTCCTCCTGCTAGGTTTTCATAGCTAATTTCAGGATATTGAAGCGACATTTCCTTAATAATGGGTTCTAGAATACTAGAACTTTTCAATACAGCAATTTGAGTATCATAATCCACTTCTTTGACACCCAGTTGATCCAAAACCAATTGTTTAGTGGGATCCTGTTGGACAATAGGATCCCCCACCAGCAATTGAAAATTTCCCTGAAACACTTGTCTTTGTTGGAGTGTCCACAATAAAACCGCAAAGCTGACCCCGCCAGCAATAGCTAAGATAAGCCATAATCTATGGCGGAGAATAAAGAGAACCTGACGCAAATTCAGTTCTTCGCTTGTCCCTCTGGCCCTACCAACAGTGTAGGAAGACGGCCCTACTTCATTAGTAGGACTCTTCGCAGAAGCAACTGGGTTACTCAGACTTTCTTCCATCGCTCTTCTCCGGCTATAGATTATCGATGTGTCAGGTTCTTTAGGCATTGGGTTAAAGGGTTAATTAGTAAATAAATTGATAAGAGACAAAGCACCACCTCCTAAAATGGCTCCAAGAGGACTAAAAATAGTTCCAATGGTATCCGTTGTAGAAGCCAAGGCACTAGTATTTACAAAAATGACATCATTGTTGCGGAGAGTGGGATTGTTGGCTTCATCAATGCCTTCTCCAAAATTGGGTTTGATGGTCTTTTTGGTCACCGTTCCATTGGGGTTTAAACGAACCAACTCCACATTACTCCGGTCGGCGCGGCGCGGATCAAAGCCACCACCCGCTAGCAATCCTTGGTTGAGGGTCGTATTGGGAGGCAGTTCTTTCGCCCCTGGACTACGGACTTCTCCGACAATATTGACTCGAATACTCTTGGGCGCGAAGTTGGCCGTTGCTAGGGTATCAAATTGTTCTAAGGTCTGACTGTTTGCTTCAGCGACGGAAATCGTATCGCCATTTTGTAGAACTAAATCTTTATCCAAGTCGCCCTGTTCTAAGAGTTCCCACAGGTTCACGGTGATCAATTCTTCTTTCCCTGAACGGTTCTGACGACGGACTTCTATATTCCGTATATCAGCGATCGGCTTGATGCCGCCTGCTTCTTGGAGGGCTTGGGTCAAACGGACGGGTTGACGGACACCATTTTGGTTGGCAGTGTTCTGGCCAGTTCCTCCTGCTCCCCCTACTTCCTGAATATTACTGGTGGCTCTGGTAGGACTGAGTTTATAGGCCCCTGGGCGAAAGACTTCTCCGACTACTGCGACATTGATTTCTGAATCAAAGCGGATACCAAAGTTAGCATCAACTAATTGGCGGACTTGATTGGGGTCAGTTTTATCTTCACTGGAAATGATGACGGTATCTCCATCTCTCATCGTAATATTTTGACTACTATTTCCCTTTTGTAGAAGTTCCCACAGATTGAGGTTAAGGGTTTGGGGACTGCCACCTGGAGTACTCGTGCGTCGTACGACAATATTGCTCACGTTAGCTGAGGGGGTTAGTCCTCCTGCCTGTTGAATCACATCTGTTAGGCTGGGAAATTTTTGTCCCTGGGCGATGGGCAGGGTATAGGAGCCTGGAGAGTTGATTTCCCCTGCGAGGGTTAGGGTTAGGGGACGGGGTTGGAGAAGCCCGATGGTGATGAGGGGGCGTTTAATATATTTGGAGTATTCTTTGTTGAGAAGTGCCGTCAATTGGGGAATGGTCATGTTGTTGACCTTAATGACTCCCACTAGGGGAAAACTCAGGGTTCCATCCACTAAAACTTGATATTCACTTTTACTAAATTCTTCTACTTGATAGACATCCATACGGAGCCGATCGCCTGGCCCCAGCAGATAGTCTGATTCATTGGGTTGAGCGACCGAAGAGGGAAAGGCGGAGGGGCTGGCCGCAGTCGTAGTCGGTTTAGATTTTGAGGGGGAATTTCCTGCTAGAGTGGGCAAGGGAGCAATTCCCATTGTCAATAACAAGAGACTGCTGACCCAAGCGCGGGCGATAGGGCCAGAAAAGCGGAGATTAGGGGAGGATTGGACTGAAAATTTCATAAAGACTATTACTCTAATATAGGACTTTGTTAAGTAGCATTGACGCTATTAAATTCTAATACCCATGTTAGAGTATCTGATCAGAAAATCATGGTTTGGGGATAATATGCCTTGTCCCCCATTAAAGAAGGATGAATTGTCGGCAGATGAAAAATAAACAAAAGTTTCCATATCTATTGGGTTCAAAGTGGACATCTCAACACAAAACCTGGGGATGGCAGCATTTCCAGGTCGTTAATCGTCGGAATCAGGGAGAATGGGTTTTTGCCGAATTGGTTGCTTGTTGTGATCCAGGAGTTCGTTTTTGGATTAATGCAAAGCAACTAAAGGATCGCTCTCTCTGGCAGGCGGGTTGGCGGCCCCTAAGCCCCGTAACCAATATCACTGATGATACAACTGAATGATACGGATAAACGATACTGATAATAGTAAGATGATCCTGTCAGAAAATTACAAAAATTATAAACGAACATTCTAGTTCTAGTCTAAAATTTTACTCTTGAACATTGAACATTGCCAATATGGTTCCTCAATCTTTAGAAGAAGCGATCGCCGAAGCTATTATTTTTACTAAACAGGCCCTAGCGGATGGACGTACTCGTTTACAAGTGGAGTTAGTCATTCCTGAAATTGCGCTACAAGCCCAGTCCTTGGGATTAGAATTTACATCGTTGTTTCAAGACTATGGGGCGGGATTAAAGGTTATTTTTCCAGATACGGGAGCCGCCGCCCTCGCCAGACGGGATTGGGGAGAAACGGATTTTCGGATTAGTGATTTGGGAAGTCGTTATATTCCCGTTGACCAGAAAATTTCCGATGAAGATCAGGCTTTTCTCCTAGTTTCTCCTTCCTCGGTAGAAGTGCAATCAGTGGAAAAACTTTGTAATTTGGCAGGCGATCGCCCCGTAGTTCTGCTGATTCCCCAACTAGAAGATGTTTCAATTGTTGGCATTGGTTACGCGGCCCGAGCATTACGAGAAAGATTCCTCAAAACCTTAGAAACCAGCTACTATTTTCGTCCCCTGGAGGGAGCGGTGGTGTTGCGAGCCTATCCTTCCCTTTGGCAAGTTCATTTAGAAAATGAAAACGGTTATGAATTAATTGCGGAAGTTCCTGAAAAACCCTTGGGAGAAGCTTTAGAAAATTTGATTCTAGAAAAAACGACTCCAATCACCGCAAATGGTGAAGAAACGGTTAAAGCTAAAAAGTCAGGTCTATTTGCTAGTATGAACCGATTTTTAAAAGCTTTAAATCAATAATGCAACTGTCAAATAATTCAACATTTGAGGTTAGTGGGAGAGCAGTATTTTTTTTACCACAATCTCTGTTTTGTTGATAGAAGTATTCATTAAGACTAATCCAGGATACACTGCGTAAGACCACTGGGGATGGATAAAAACCTGGCAACCCTGGGCTGTTTTTTCGACGGGAAAATTTAAAATATCTTGAATTAAGGCAGGTAAATTAAAAACACGATCACCTGTGCTTGAAAAGAGGGGTTTTCCATCAACGGGAAAGATAATTTCAGCTAAAATATTATGGCGATCGCTTTCTAATTTAATGCTTTGAGCCAGACGAATAAATTTGCCTAATAATCGATCTTTTTCAGCTTGAATTGTTTCAGAAATTTCTAGTAAAGGAAACTGAGCTTGCAATAAAATCAATGCGAGAGTCGGTGTTTGTTGTTCCCATTTCCAATCCCAATCGGGTATTAATAATTGTTGATTGGCAAGTAAATAATCAGTGGGTTTGTTGAAATAAATTTCTAGATCAGAACAAAGAATCATCACACAATTTAATCCAGATTAATGGCTTTTTCGGTTTTGACATCAAAGAAATGAACTTTATCGATCGCGATCGCCAGCCAAAGGGTATCTCCTCGCTGAACGGTGTGATCGGGAGACATACGGACTTGGAGGTGCAGATCTGGATCGTCAACGAGATGGACAAATAAATAGGTTTCATTACCCAAGGCTTCGACTAAATCGACCTCAACTTCTAAATTTTCGGGACTCGCGGTACTCACCGAAAAATGCTCTGGCCGAACGCCCAGGAGTAGCGATCGTCCTGGATAAAAACTGACAAAGGGTTGCCAATATTCCGATAAATTTAACTGAAATTGAGCATGGGTAACTAATTTTGCCGATTCTACCTCGACTTTAATAAAATTCATCGGGGGTGAGCCAATAAATTCCGCCACAAAGCGATTGGCAGGATGATTATAAAGTTCCAACGGTCGCGCCAACTGTTGAATTTCTCCCTGATACATGACCGCAATGCGATCGCCCATTGTCATCGCTTCGGTTTGGTCGTGGGTCACATAGATCGTCGTAATTCCCAGTTGACGTTGGAGTTTGACGATCTGACTGCGGGTTTCGGCTCGTAATTTGGCATCCAGGTTTGATAACGGCTCATCCATCAAAAAGACTTGCGGATTTCGGGCGATCGCTCTTCCTAAAGCGACCCGTTGTTTCTGTCCCCCTGAAAGCTCTTTCGGTAGGCGATCAAGTAAAGCGTCAATCTGTAAGCGGGCCGCCACTTCCCTGACTTGCTGTTCAATCTTTTTTTCTTGTTCTGAACGATACCGCAGTCCCTTGGGTAATTTGCGAGTGAGTCCCGTGAGGGTATTTTCTAGCCATTGGGGAAATTTCCCCTGGTTTTTTTCATCGGAAGCGTTCATCCGTCGCAGACCAAAGGCAATATTGTCATACACCGACAAATGGGGATAGAGGGCATAACTCTGGAAAACCATCGCGATATCCCGTGCTTTTGAAGGAATTTGATTAACAACGCGATCGCCAATCAGAATATTACCGCCCGTAACGTCTTCTAATCCCGCAATCAGCCGCAATAACGTACTTTTTCCACAGCCCGATGGCCCCACCAAGACCATGAATTCTCCGTCTCCAATGGTGAGATTAATGGAGCGCAGAACGTTGACTTGACTGGATTTGTTACCCTTAGATTCTGAGGCAGTAACGGTGATATTTTCTTGGGTAGGCGGGATAGGGGAAACCAAACTTCCACCCCGACTGGGAAAACTTTTATAGAGACTCTCGACAACAACCTTGGCCACGGTGAAAAATTTTGATGTTTTTGTTTCAAAATCCTATCATTTTAATTCCCGTTATGGGAGATCAAAAACGCGATCGCCAATCCTTCTATTGCTGAAATTCAATTTCAACCCCCAACAATTATGCGACCGACTCTTTTCGTTCTGAGTTTACTTTTACTTGTCATTGCCTATATTTGGGGGCAACCACTTTTACGAAAACTGCGTCATGATTCCCTCAAAAAAAGACCTTTTCCTTTAGAATGGCTAGAAATTTTAGAAACGGAATTGCCTCTCTATAACCATCTTCCCGAAACCATTAAACAACGTCTCAGATCCCACATTCAAGTTTTTTTAGCCGAAAAACAATTTATTGGTTGCCAGGGTTTACAAATTACTGATAATATTCGCCTCATCATCGCGGCTCAAGCTTGTTTATTATCCTTAAATTTACGGGAAAATTATTATCCTAAACTGAAGATGATTTTAGTTTATCCCCATATTTTTCAAATTAAACGGGCGATCGCAGTGGATGAATATATCGTCGAAGAACAAGAAAATATTGTCAGTGGAGAATCCTGGGGAAAGGAAGGACAAGTAATTTTATCCTGGCACATTATTCAACAAGATTTAGCCAATTGGCAAGACGGGCATAATGTTATTTTCCATGAATTCGCCCACCAATTAGACCAGCAAGAGGGAATCGCTAATGGTGTTCCACCCTTAAAAAATCAAGCAGACTATCAACAATGGTCTAGAATTTTTACCGAAGAATATCAACAATTACAAAGTCAAATTGAAAACGGTTTAAAACTAACCATTGATCCCTATGGTGCAACTCACCCTGCCGAATTTTTTGCCGTTGTAACTGAACTATTTTTAGAAAAAGCCCAAATATTACAACAATTTCATCCCCAACTTTTCCAGATCTTAAAAAATCATTATCAACTCGATCCGTTTCTCTGGTTAGACTCTCAATAACGTCTTTTAATCGTAAAAAAATCCTAGCTTCCAGATTCGATGATACACTGGTTACTGACAAAATAACGTTTAGTGAACATGGCATCCATCCGCGAATTGCATCAACAATTGGTCTCAAAAGCGCGTTCTGCTGTTGAAATTACCACAGAAACTCTACAACGAATCGAAACGCTAGAACCCAAACTCCATAGTTTTCTCTGTGTGACGGCGGATAAGGCGATCGCGGCGGCAGAAAAAGTAGATGCAAAAATTGCGGCGGGCGAAACCATTGGGCTATTAGAAGGTATTCCCATCGGCATTAAGGACAATCTTTGCACCAGGGGCATTCCCACCACTTGCGGCTCCCGTATTTTGGAAGGATTTGTTCCTGCCTACGAGTCCACCGTCACCCAAAAATTACAGGACGCAGGGGCGGTGATGGTCGGTAAAACTAACCTAGATGAATTTGCGATGGGCAGCTCAACGGAAAATTCAGGTTATCAGGTGACGGCTAATCCTTGGGATTTAAGCAGAGTGCCAGGGGGATCGTCGGGCGGATCGGCGGCGGCAGTGGCGGCGGAAGAATGTGTGGTGGCCTTGGGTTCGGATACGGGCGGCTCCATTCGTCAACCCGCTTCTTTGTGTGGTGTGGTGGGCATGAAACCGACCTATGGCTTAGTTTCTCGTTTTGGTTTGGTGGCCTATGCCTCTTCCTTGGATCAAATTGGCCCCTTTGGTCGCACGGTGGAAGATGCAGCGATTTTGTTACAGGCGATCGCGGGTTATGATGCCCAGGATTCGACCAGTTTACAGGTTGAAATTCCTGATTATACCCAAGCGTTGAAATCGGATTTAAAGGGATTCAAAGTAGGAGTGATCACCGAAACGTTTGGGGAAGGTTTAGATGAGATTGTGGCGGAAAGAGTCCGAGAAGCGATCGCGCAATTAAAATCATTAGGTGCAACGGTTCAGGAAATTTCTTGCCCCCGATTCCGCTATGGATTACCCACCTATTACATCATTGCACCTTCTGAAGCCTCGGCCAATTTAGCTCGTTATGACGCGGTAAAATACGGAATTCGAGAAGAAGCCGATAGCCTTATTGAGATGTATACCAAGACTCGTGCCAAGGGTTTTGGAACTGAAGTAAAACGCCGCATTATGTTAGGAACCTACGCCCTTTCTGCGGGTTATTATGATGCCTATTATTTAAAAGCCCAAAAAGTCAGAACCTTAATTAAACAAGACTTTGATCAAGCCTTTGAAAAAGTTGATGTTTTAGTCTGCCCGACTGCCCCCACAACGGCTTTTAAGGCAGGAGAAAAAACATCTGATCCCCTCAGTATGTACTTGTCAGATTTAATGACCATTCCTGTTAATTTGGCGGGTTTACCTTCGATGAGTATTCCCTGCGGGTTTGATAAACAAAATTTACCGATTGGGTTGCAATTAATTGGCAATGTGTTACGGGAGGATGTGTTATTTCGAGTAGGTTACGCCTATGAACAATCAACAGAATGGCATACTCAAAAACCACCCTTAGTTTAATAATTTAATGGGTATGTGAAATGTTACAAACTCTTGTTCAATCTTTAACTTTAGAAAATTTTCTCCAATTACCAGAAACCGAGCCTGGCAGTGAATTTATTGATGGACAAATTATTCAAAAACCCATGCCCCAAGGAAAACATAGTGCGATTCAAATGGAATTAGGAACTGCGATTAATGCAGTGGTGCGATCGCCTAAAATTGCTAGAGCTTTTCCTGAATTACGATGTACTTTTTCGGGAAAATCAATCATTCCCGATTTAGCAGTTTTTGCTTGGGATAGGATTCCTAGAGAAGAAAATGGTTCGGTGGCGAATGCTTTTGCGATCGCGCCTGATTGGGTTATTGAGATTTTATCCCCTGATCAAACTCAGACAAAAACCATCAAAAAAATCCTATCTTGTCTGAAAAATGGCACACAAATGGCTTGGTTAATTGATCCAGAAGAACAGGTTATTTTTGTTTATGTTGCGGATCAAGAAGTGACATTTTATGATGAACCCGAATCGATTTTACCCGTCCCGACCTTTGCTCAAGATCTGCAACTGACCGTACAACAATTATTTGCTTGGCTGTCTGATTAAAAACTGATAAAATCACTCTTATGGCGTTGCTGATTTGGACTATGAATCTTCCTTTATTTCATTTAAAAAAGCTAATCTCAAACTGATTTTTGGATATGTGAAAAACTATCATTCATATCTTGATCCAGCAACGCCATTATTTGCATTGTCAGCAAAGCCCTCGTGATAGATTATCCTTGAAATCTGATTCCCTTCACTTCAAAAGGTTAAGATTAAAAACATACCTGTTTCTGCCTGATCATGACCTTTTCCTCTATCATTCGTCATCTCGAAAAACTTCCTCTCACCCTAGAACTCTTGCAAAAACTAAAAGCGCAGAGGACGCTTTCCCTCACGGGAATTTCTCGCTTGCCCAAGGGGTTAATTAGTTCGACCCTAGCTCAGAGTTTGGGTAATCATCTTTTGGTGATTACTTCGAGCCTGGAAGAAGCAGGACGCTGGGCGGCACAACTAGAAATCATGGGGTGGAAAACGGTAAATTTTTATCCCACATCAGAAGCCTCTCCCTACGAAGCCTTGAGTGCAGAATCGGAAATGATCTGGGGACAGATGCAAGTATTGTCTAATTTGGCAGAATTGTCCCATTTAACCGCAATTATTACTACCGAAAAAGCCCTACAACCCCATTTGCCTGCTCCTGACATTTTTCAAGAATACTGTTTGACTTTACGGGCCGGGATGAATGAAAACAGTAAAGTTTTAGATGAAAATTTAGTGAAATTAGGCTATGAGCGGGTCGCGTCGGTAGAAGGTGAGGGTCAATGGAGTCGGCGCGGCGATATTGTGGATATTTTTCCTGTTTCAGCAGAATTACCCGTTCGTTTAGAGTGGTTTGATGATGAGTTGGAAAAATTACGGGAATTTGATCCTGCTACTCAGCGATCGCTGGATAAGGTTGAACAATTAGTCTTAACACCGACCAGTTTTAATCCAATTATTGCCCAACAAATTCAAAGGAATCAACAGGATATTTCGAGTTATTTATCCCCTGAAGAAATAGAATTACTGGAAATGGGAAACTATCCCGAAGGAATGCAACGTTTTCTGGGGATTGCCTTTGAAAAACCTGCTTCTTTATTGGATTATTTACCGACGAATACCCTTTGTGTCATTGATGAACGCGAACAATGTCATGGCCACAGCGATCGCTGGTTAGAATCCGTTGAGCAGGAATGGCAATTTATTGAGTCTAAATATAATAATCATTTTCCTAAAATTCATCGTAGTTTTAATGAAGTTTTAGAAATTATTGAACCCCAATTTCAAACCATTTTTGTTTCCGAACTAGCCGACGCAACGGAAAAAAATGCCCTCAATTTATCCAACCGTCCGATTCCCACCATGCCCCATCAATTTTCAAAATTAGGGGAAATTCTCAGGGGAAAAAGGGAAGTTTATACCAATTTTACGCTGAATAATTATGCCATTTGGTTAATTTCTGCCCAGCCTTCCCGCACTGTCTCCTTGTTACAGGAACACGACTGTACGGTGCAATTTGTTCCCAATCCCAAGGATTATCCCGCCATTGAAAAGTTTAAGATCCAAAAAACAGCGATCGCCCTTAAATATTCTGGGGTTGCCGAATTAGAAGGATTTATTTTACCGACTTTTCGGATTGCAGTAGTCACTGATCGAGAATTATTTGGTCAACACGCCCTAGCCACTCCTGAGTATATCCGCAAACGCCGTCGGGCAGTTTCTAAACAAGTTGATCTGAATAAACTTTCTCCTGGAGATTATATTGTTCATAAAAGTCATGGCATTGGTAAATTTTTAAAACTCGAAAAATTGGAAAGTCGTGAATATTTAGTGATTCAATATTCTGATGGTATCTTACGAATTCCTGCTGAAAATTTTGATAGTTTATCTCGTTATCGCTATAGTGGAACCGAAACTCCCCAACTCCATAAAATGGGAGGGAAAGCTTGGGAAGCAATTAAAAATAAAGTCCGTAAAACGGTTAAAAAATTAGCGGTTGATTTACTTAATCTCTACGCTAAAAGAGCTAAGCAAACGGGCTTTTCCTATCCCACTGATACGGTTTGGCAAGAAGAATTAGAGGATTCCTTTCCGTACCAGGCAACTCCCGATCAACTTAAAGCAGTACAGGATGTGAAAAGGGATCTTGAAAGCGATCGCCCGATGGATCGATTAGTTTGTGGGGATGTGGGTTTTGGTAAAACAGAAGTGGCAGTAAGAGCCATTTTCAAAGCCGTTACCAGTGGTCATAAACAAGTGGCTTTATTAGCTCCAACGACCATTTTAACCCAGCAACATTATCACACCCTAAAAGAACGTTTTGCCCCCTATCCTATCAATATTGGATTATTAAATCGCTTCCGCACCACATCCGAAAGAAAAGATATTTTACAACGCTTAAAATCAGGGGAATTAGATGTGATTGTCGGGACACAACAATTATTAGGCAAAGGCGTTGAATTTAAAGATTTAGGTCTCTTAGTGATTGATGAAGAACAGCGTTTTGGAGTGAATCAAAAGGAAAAAGTGAAGAGTTTAAAAACTGAAGTAGATGTGCTAACTCTCACCGCTACACCGATTCCCCGTACCCTTTATATGTCTTTATCAGGCATTCGAGAAATGAGTTTAATTACCACACCTCCTCCTTCTCGACGTGCCATTAAAACTCATTTATCTTCCTATAATCCTGAAGTGATTCGTACCGCTATTCGCAATGAATTAGACCGAGGGGGTCAGGTTTTTTATGTCGTTCCCCGCATTGAAGGCATTGACGAAGTGGGAGGACAACTACGAGAGATGGTTCCGAGTGCTAGGATTGCGATCGCGCATGGACAAATGGACGAGTCGGAATTGGAAAGCACCATGCTGGCTTTTAACAACGGAGAAGCGGATATTTTGGTCTGTACGACGATTATTGAAGCAGGGTTAGATATTCCGAGGGTTAATACCATTATTGTCGAAGATTCTCAAAAATTCGGCTTGGCGCAACTCTATCAACTGCGGGGGCGGGTCGGTCGGTCGGGGATTCAAGCCCATGCCTGGTTACTCTATCCTAATAAGCGAGAATTAACGGAAACCGCGCGACAACGCCTAAAAGCCTTGCAAGAATTCTCCCAATTGGGTTCAGGCTATCAATTAGCGACTCGTGACATGGAAATTCGCGGCGTAGGAAGTTTATTAGGGGCGGAACAGTCGGGACAACTGGAGGCGATCGGTTTTGACCTCTATATGGAAATGTTGCAGGAGGCGATCAAGGAAGTTCAAGGACAAGAGATTCCCAAGGTAGAAGAAACCCAAGTTGATCTCAAAGTGACGGCGTTTATTCCCTCGGATTATATTCCTGATTTGGAACAAAAAATGGCGGCCTATCAACGAATTACGGCGGTAAATTCTATTGAAGAATTAGTTCAAGTGGCGTCGGAATGGTGCGATCGCTATGGCGTGATTCCCTCTCCTGTGGAGCAATTATTTAAAGTAATTGAGTTAAAACACATTGCCCGATCCATTGGTTTTTCTCGCATTAAATCCGATGGAAAACAACATATTATTTTAGAAACGCCGATGGAAGAACCTGCTTGGAAGTTATTAGCTGAAAATCTTCCCCAACATCTGCGATCGCGTTTTGTTTTTAGTCCGAAAAAGGTGACAGTGAGGGGTTTAGGGGTGGTGAAACCGAAACAGCAATTGGAAAGTTTAATTGATTGGTTGGGTAAAATGAAGGGAGCTTTACCCGATGCACAATCTTAATAATTAATTAACCTTTTACTCTTATCGAGGAAATCCTAATGATTCAGCTTACTTGCAAACGAATTATTAATAATTTATTTGAAGCGAAAGCTATTTATGAAAATTTTGAAGGAAAAGCAATCGCTGATACGCAAGAAAAAGCAACACAAAAAGCGATCGAATGGCTAAAACGAGAAATTGATCTTTATAGCGATAATTTATCTAGTTTTACGGCAATGGTTCAGCCTGATTAAAGGCAGAAAGGATTACTGGGCAAAGGATTAGAGAAACAAAGAAGCAAATATAAGCTTGGAAGTAATGGTTATAACTTTACAGGGGTGTTAAGGGTAATAATACTATAAATAAATCGGTAAAAAAAGGAGAGAGAGTATGTCAATCCAAAAGATAAAGCCAATCCAAGAGTTTAATGATTCTATATTTTGCAATGGGAAAGAAAAAGAATTATTTAAACGAGACTGTCCTCATTGTCACAGCGAGGAAGTGAAAATTCATTCTCATTACAAAACGAAAAATAATGGAGAGAGAAAAATATTTATCTGTCAAAAATGTGAGTCACTATATTCAGAAACGTATAATAC
>QBMS01000123.1:11770-12862 GCA_003249095.1 Snowella sp. | reverse complement strand
GTATTATACGTTTCTGAATATAGTGACTCACATTTTTGACAGATAAATATTTTTCTCTCTCCATTATTTTTCGTTTTGTAATGAGAATGAATTTTCACTTCCTCGCTGTGACAATGAGGACAGTCTCGTTTAAATAATTCTTTTTCTTTCCCATTGCAAAATATAGAATCATTAAACTCTTGGATTGGCTTTATCTTTTGGATTGACATACTCTCTCTCCTTTTTTTACCGATTTATTTATAGTATTATTACCCTTAACACCCCTGTAAAGTTATAACCATTACTTCCAAGCTTATATTTGCTTCTTTGTTTCTCTAATCCTTTGCCCAGTAATCCTTTCTGCCTTTAATCAGGCTGAACCATTGCCAGCGTTTTTGAAGTAGGGATATCTCTTCGCTATTTTTAATACTTGTTAAGGCAGAATCAATAGCGGAACTGACATCGGGAGCTTGCTGTTTGCTACTTTCTTTGATATCGTCCAAAATCACTTCAATTTCTTGACTTAAAACTTCTTCGTGGTCATGTACTTTATCTTGTAGTTGTTTGATTTCCTCTCGTTTTTTGATATTGAGTGCATTAACAATACCCTCCATAGCAGCCGTAATTTCTTCTTTGACGGCTTCACCTTTATCTTTATAGGTTTCTATCACAATAGCGATCGCTTCTTGGGCAATCGATCGCATTTCCTCTGAACCAGATTTCATTTCAGTACTGGACTCAGAAATAGCGGTTTGAATAATGTCTTTAATTTTGTCAGTACGATTTTTGCCTTTTTCTTTGACTTTATCTAAGGCAACCGTAATTTGTTCTTGTAGATGATTCGCCATATTATTTAAGGAGAATATTATATTAAGGATAATCAATTAATCTTTGTATCAGTAGCTAAGATACATTCAAAATAAAACCTATATTTCTAAAAGCTTTCGTCTGAAAAAACTTTGGAGAAGAGTAATTACAGCTACCTACTTCTCTTTCTATTATAAACAAGATTTACAAGACGAGAAAAATTTAGATAGGGCTTGATAAAAAACTCAAAAAATCGCAAAAAGTGTATTAATTCGTTGTCGAGCAAAAATAATTTTTTTTAGATAA
>QBMS01000123.1:0-11760 GCA_003249095.1 Snowella sp. | reverse complement strand
AGATAATGGGGCTAGATTGCCTACTATACTTGGATTTCAAACATAAAAGATGCTATTTTTTTTAAGAGAGATGGTATGAAATAGTCGCAAAACTTAGCTTTTTTTCTTCTTCGTGGATGTTTTTGGTATAGATTCCACTCATAATTGTCTATGGAAATCATTATGAATCAATTCTAGACAAAATTCAAGAATGTGATAATTTTAATTACCTTTAAAATGACTGATTTATACAGAAGAACTCCCTTGTTATCGTTGATCTTAATATTAGCGATGAATTACTCCGTTATACGCGATCGCTGTTCTAATTCTGGCTATATAAAATGCGATCGTCAAGATCTTCAATGAGAAAAAATATTAATATTTAAAACGTACTTATACAACTTAATCCCTTTGAAATATATCAAACATGATTTCCACTATGTCCTTGTCATTCTGTAGATAGTTATGTGGTTAAACAAATTCGTAAATAGCCAGAATAGCTAGGATATTTATGTTACTACAAGAAAAAGAAACGGGAAACTTGGTGAAAGTCATGGATTTTCAATCATTGATTAACCCTAACGAAAGTGAAATTATCATCCAAATACAAGCAGGGCAAGAAGAGCAAGATCCTGAACCCCGACGAAAGAATAACTTGAGTTTTCCTTCTGGAGAAAACTTGCCCATTTGTTGGTTAGATGCCAATTACAGATACAGATAACATTCTTTTAGTATTTAAATAGAGTTAAAAAAATGAGTTTACTTCGACAAATTCACAAATTTTTGATAATTATAAGTTTAAGTGTAATGTTTCTAATTACAAGCACTTTAAATTTTGGAACTCCCCCTAGTTTGGCGACAGTTTTATTGCCCAATCCAGTAGTAGAACACTTGCCGATCGCCGAAACGAGCCTTTTGTTTTCGAGTCCCAAATTTTTGTTAGCCCTAGTTGCGGGCGTTGTCATGGCGTTTGCCTTTCAATTGCTCTTTACTAATCTCGCGATCGCAGTGGTGGCTGGCCCCGATAGCCCTTCCAACGATAGCGACTCAGAAAGCTTAGGTGATACCGTTCGCGGCATTGAAACGAAGGTCGGATTGGGACTGCTTATTAGTGTCAGTATTGCCCTATTTGCCGCTTCCTTTTTCGCGGTAACACTGAGCCTAGTCTCCAACCCTCTCTTGGGGACAATTCTGGGCGTAACCATTTGGTCAGTTTTCTTTACCTTGCTGACTTGGTTAGGTTCTACGACCCTCGGTTCCCTGATGGGATCAATCATCAGTACCGCTACTACAGGGGTTCAAAATTTGTTAGGGACTGGCAGTGCCATGTTGGGGGTAAATACGGCTAAGAACCAATTGGTTTCTACCGCCGAAGATATTACCGCCGCTGTTCGTCGCGAGTTAACCGCAGGCTTTGACCCTGATAGTATTCAAAAAACCTTGCAAGGTGCTTTAGACAAGATGCCGTTACCAGGCTTGAATCATGAGCAATTAGGGGATCAGTTTGAAAAATTGTTCAAAGATGCAAATTTGGGCGCGATCGCCGACAGTGATTTGCTCAAAAACTTTAATCGCGAGACTTTCGTTAAGTTAGTCAGCAGCCGCACCGATCTTTCCAAACAAGAGATCAATCGCATTACCGATCAGCTTGAATCCGCCTGGAAAAAAGTTGTCGGTTCAAACGGACAAAGCGATCCCCAAGAATTGATTAAACAGTTAAAATCGGCGGCTCCTGAAGATCTCCAATCGGGTAAACTCAGCGATCAATTAAATAAACTGGTTAAAAAAGCTTCGACACAGTTAACGCCAGGCGAAGATTTAACCAGTCGGGCGCTTCAGTTTGGTACGACTGCACTCTTGAGTCGAGTCTTACAAAATGTCGATGTTTCTGATGTGGATGTAGAAAAAATCGGCGGGCAACTGCGGACATTTACCACTAACTTATTGCCCACAACGGAGAAAACAAACGGTCACTCCAATGGTCATTCTAATGGTCATGCCAATGGCAAATCTATCAAAACACCCAAAACCTTTAGCGTCATTCAAGGAGACCTCGAAAACTATTTGCTGTTTTCTCCCCATTGGAAACTAAACCGAGAAACCATTAAGCAAGAATTTCGCGATGTGATTTATGATTCAGCAGCAGACCCTGGTATTATCCGCAAAGAGTTAGAACTGATTGATCGCGACTACTTTGTGCAGGAATTAAGCTTACGCGATGACTTTACGCCCGAAGGAATTCAAGATTTAGCGGGCTATTTAGAAGAGATTCGCAATGAGGTATTTAACACGGTTCAAACGGCAGAAACCCAAAAAAAATTGCAAGATCTTCGCAGTCGTGTAGAGAAATATCTACAATCTACTGACAAGGCAAAATTAACCTCAGAGGCGATCGCCCAAGACTTTAAGACCTTGCTTGAAGATCCCGAAGCAGATTTAAATCAGTTAGAAGAGCGTCTGGGCCAATTTGACCGTAACACTTTAGAGGAAATACTAGAAGAGCGCGACGATATTAGCTTTGAAGAAGCCAATGAAATCGTCAATCACCTCGAAGGTATCCGCTACCAAGTCATCTCCCAAGCTAAAGAACTGCAAGACCGGATGCAATCTCAAGCACAAGAATTGCGTCAGAAGGTTTCAGATTACTTGCAAAATACCAACCAGGAAGAATTGACCGCCGAAGGGATTCAACATCACTTAAAAGCGCTGTTCTATGATCCAGATCCAGAACTGAACGCTCTTCAAGTAAGGCTCTCTCAGTTTAATCGAGATACCCTGCTAGAGATATTAAGCCAGCGTCAGGATCTCAGCGAAGAACAGGTTAATTTGGTGCTAAATCAAGTACAGTCAGTGCGGGTAAAAGTTGCAAACAAGCTCGCTAGTAAACCTAAAGAACAGGATGAGAAAATAACGCAGATTCTTTCGGACTATTTGCGTAATACTAAACTTGAGGAACTTAATCCCGAAGGTATTCAACGAGACCTGTCAACCTTGTTCAGTGATCCCAAAGCAGGAGTCTCTGCCCTGCAAGAACGATTGTCTCACGTCGATCGCGAAACCCTGGTTAAATTATTGAGTCAGCGAGACGATTTAAGCGAAGAACAAGTTAATCAGGCGATCGACCAGATTCAAGCTGCCCTTCGCAACGTGATCAAAGCCCCTCGTCGTTTGGCAAACCGTGTCCAAAAAGAGGCAGTTGATTTTAAAGCGAATTTAGAAAGCTATCTGCAAAATACCAACAAAGAAGAACTGAATCCTGAAGGCATTAAGCGTGATCTACAACTCCTGTTGCAAGATCCCCGCGCTGGTCTGAGTAGTCTGGGCGATCGCGCCGCCGAGTTTGATCGCGAAACCTTTGTGGCCCTGTTGTCTCAACGGGAAGATATAAGCGAGGAAGAAGCCAATCAGATTGCTGATCAGGTGGAATCTAACTTTAAGAGTGTGATTGAACAAATTCAGAAGATGCAACAAGCCGTCCAGTCCACGATCGATAAAGGATTTGACAATGTTCGCAACTATCTCAATGGTTTAGAACGCTCCGAACTCAACTATGACGGCATCAAGCAAGACTTTGGCAAATTGTTTAATGATCCCCAGATGGGTTTAGAAGCTCTCCGCGATCGCCTGAGTCAGTTCGACCGAGAAACCCTGGTAGCGGTGTTGAGTTCCCGTGAAGATATCTCCGAAGCCGATGCAAACCGAGTGATTGACCAAATTGAAGCCGCACGAGATAACGTTTTACAGCAAGTTGAAAAGATTCAGCAGGAGACGCAAAAACGGCTTGCTTCGATCAAACAAGAAGCGCAAAAACAAGTACGAGAAACTCGTAAAATTGCGGCTGGTGCGGCTTGGTGGGTATTTAGCTCGGCTCTATCCTCTTTAGCCGCCGCCGCGATCGCAGGATTCCTAGCGGTTAATCGGTTCGCCTTTTAATAGACCATCCCTATAAACCCTTAAAATACCTAAAAATTGAAAATGAATACTAATACCTACACGAACAGAAATAAAAATCAACAAGCGATCGGAGTCTTCCCCAATCGCCCTGCCGCAGAACAGGCACTCCATGAATTAAGAGACGCTAATTTTCCGATGGATCAGGTTTCTGTGGTGGCTAAAGACTCAGCAGAAAATGAAAATATTGCTGGGGTTGATGTGAACGATCATGCCGAGAACAAAGCAGACGATGGCGCAAAAGTGGGTGCCTTGTCGGGCGGTGCTTTAGGAGGACTAACGGGATTGCTAGTTGGCCTTGGTGTCTTGGCGATTCCTGGGGTTGGCCCCATTATGCTCGCGGGCGCGGCGGCAACGGCTTTAGCCACTACGGTAGCAGGAGGCGCGATCGGAGCAGCAGCAGGCACTTTAGTTGGCGGATTGATTGGCCTGGGGATTCCTGAAGATCGCGCCAAAATCTACAACGATCGCGTATCTGCGGGTGAGTATCTGGTAATGGTTACTGGCACAAAGGGCGAAATTGCCGAAGCTGAAGCCATTTTGAACCATCGCGGTATTCAAGAATGGGGCGTATATGACGTTCCCGCAACGGAATCGGCGACTGAAAACCAACGGGTTACGGCTGACTCCCCGCCTAACCTGGGCGATCGCGTCACTCCTGTAGCTGGTACATCTGGCGTTGCTAACCCCTATTTAGAACATCCCGTTTCATCGACTGATACTGATACAGATACCGTGAAATTATACGAAGAACGTCTTATTGTCGATAAAGACCGCCAAAAAATGGGTGAAGTCGCGATCGGTAAGCACGTGGAAACAGAAACGGCTAACGTCTCGGTGCCACTTGAAAAAGAGCGTGTTGTCATTGTAACTATTCCTCTAAATGGTGAGAGCAATGGGGAGACAATGACTAATGCCAATCCCGATGCGTTTCATGATAATGAAACTGTTCGAGTAGAAGTTTACGAAGATACTCCTACTGTTCACAAAGAAGCTTTCCTACGTGAGGAGGTCAGCATCCGCAAAGAAGTGACTCAAGAAACGGTTGACACCGAAGAAACTTTGCGTCGGGAAGAACTCGATATTGATACCCAGGGTAATCCCGTTATTGATAACCGTTCTAATTTGTCGGGAAACCCCAGCCGCCGTTAAATTTCTAAATTGAAGAAAAACTCACATTAGAAGGGAGTTCAGTGCATCAGTGCTGAGCTTCCTATTTTTAATTTTTATTGCTTTAATCGTTCTAGACTAGTTCTCCCTGCCGTTAAGCATGTCAGGATAAACCCTAAAGCTGACCGATGAGGATTGCGTTTAAGGTTGAGATGACTCCCTCTAGGTTGAACGAAGAAGGGTGATGTTAGGGGCATTAAGGTAGGTGCTAAGTGATTAGCGGTAGGTAGTGACGGCCCTATTGTTGAGAATCCTAGAGCCTATAAAAGACTTCAGAGTAAATTAGCCTATTTACAACCGTTAAGATTTGAAACTTATTTATACAGGACATACGTTTTATACTATATCAAACATGATGTAAACCACTGGGGTGTCATTCTATAGAGAAGAAGTCACAAGACTATAGAGATTCTTCTATTTTGGAGTAACAACAATGCAAGTTAACACACCAGCAATTAAAGAAACATTTGATACAGATGATGCTTTGACAAAGCCCGTTTCACTAACAGATGAAGAAACGATTAAATTGTACGAAGAGCGCATGATTGTAGATAAAGATCGCGTGAAAACAGGTGAGGTCGCGATCGGTAAACATACTGAATCAGAAACCACACGTGTTTCCATGCCGATTGAAAAGGAACAGATTGTGATTGAACGGGTTCCGACGAGTGACGAAACAGTTGCTACGGATGATGTTAATGCCTTTCAAAATAATGAAACTGTTCGGATGGAAGTTTATGAAGATACTCCTGACATTTACAAAGAAGCTTTCCTGCGTGAAGAGGTCAGCATCCGTAAAGAAGTGACTCAAGAAACTATTAACGCGGAAGAAAATCTCCGTCGGGAAGAACTCGATATTGATACCCAGGGTAACCCCACTATTGATAACTGTTCTAATCAGACTGAAACCCTGCGCCGTTAGGGCTTTACGACTGGTTGCAAGGTGGCTTTTGATATTTGCATTGCAATCAGTCGATTTTTCTGTCAGCCAACAAAATTTGTTTTTGAGAGGAGGTAAAAATGAAGGTGAATTATCCTATCCGTCAGGGTCTGATGGCTCTTGTTTTAGTTTGTGTTCTAGCTTTTGGGACAGCGTGTGGCAGCGTTACCAGTCAATCGCCCCAGACAAACTCTCAAGAGTCTAATCCAAAGGTTGCCTATGGTCAATTGGCACGAGGTAACTCAGCTTCTGGTCAAGCGTTTGGTGATTGGGTCGTTAAGGCCAGCAAGGGTTTAATTAAAGACGCTTTTGTGCGGGACAACAATACCCTCGGCGCGGTAATTACCTCTCAAGTTCGGCCTGATGAAGTGAAAGAGTTAGCCAAATCTCTAACTCAAGGCTTTCGGAATAATTTCCCTAATCAAGATCTGAGCGTTTTGGTTTATGCACCCGATAAAAAACTGATTCTGACGGCGCGCTACGATGCTCAGTCGAAACAAATTGAGTACCAATCCGCTAGCTAAAGGTTTCCTTTCCCTCATCAAGATTTGGCGTTGCTGATTTGCCCCCCTAGCCCCCCAACTTTGGGGGGAACAATTAATAAAAAGTCCCCCAGTATTGTGGGATTTAGGGGGCGATAGAAAATTATGGATATAACAAATTCATATTCTGATTCAGTAACACCCAAGATTTAATACTTTTTTTCAACAGGATTTTTAAAATATGCCTAGTAGTAAGGACTATAAACGCCAGGTCATGGATGATCTTGCAGGTGGCAATAAAGAAACGTTGCCCGATGAATCCACCGCCGAGAATTACCAAAACTTTGATGATTTTGCCCAACGCTCCTCTCGTGATGAGCGTCATCAGCTCTTCAGTCGTTCCTTTGATCCAGAGCGTTTTCCTTCCAGTCAGATGGAACCAGAATTGCAAAAGGCGATCGCCCAAATCAAACCGAATGAGCGCGATGATGTGGCACGGGAATTTTTTAGTCAATTAAAAAAACGAGGTTTAAGCGATCGCGATTTACAAAAACAATTGAGTTTATCTAGCCGTGACCCAAAACACATGAGTACGGATGATGTAAGCAAATTAGCCGCTTTCGCTTACCACAATTACCTGAATGTGTTTCACGAGGTTCTCGCCGATCAACCCGTATTAGTCAAATTTTTCAGTAATCCTATGATCGGAGCCGCTTTTGGCGCGATCGCTGCTAAATGGCTGGGCGGACGTAAGTAGCCTTATTCTGCGTACATTTCAACTACAAGAATTATAAATTCATGACTAAGAAATCTCCGCCGAATAAAACGGCCAAAACCGAATGTTTAGAGCAATTTAAAGTTGATGCGGGTGAACAACTGACGACCAATCAAGGGGTTGTAGTAGACAACACAGATAATTCCTTGAAGGTGGGAAATCGGGGGCCTTCGCTCCGAGAAGATTTCCATTTTCAAGAAAAACTCTCTCACTTTGATCGCGAACGCATTCCTGAACGGGTTGTTCATGCTCGCGGGGCAGGGGCGCATGGCTACTTTCAGGTTTATGAACCCCTCACTGAATACAGCAAAGCGGAGTTTCTCCAAAATCCCTCCATACAAACCCCTGTTTTTGCGCGCTTCTCAACGGTAGCAGGTTCGCGGGGTTCAGGCGATTCTGTGCGGGATGTGCGGGGCTTTGCGGTAAAGTTCTACACCCAAGAGGGGAACTACGACTTGGTAGGCAATAATATCCCTGTTTTTTTTATTCAGGATGCCATCAAGTTTCCCGATATTGTGCATTCGATCAAGCCCGAACCCGACAACGAAATCCCCCAAGCTTCTACCGCCCATCCGAGTTTTTGGGACTTTATTTCCCTTGTGCCTGAATCCACTCACATGATTATGTGGTTACTGAGCGATCGCACCTTACCGCGCAGTTTTAGTCGGATGCAGGGTTTTGGGGTTCATACCTATCGTCTTGTCAACGCAGAGGGCAAATCTCGCTTTGTGAAATTTCACTGGAAGCCCCTTTTAGGGGTACATTCCCTGGTCTTTGACGAAGCCCAGAAATTAGCAGGAAAAGATCCTGATTTTCAACGTCGTGACCTGTGGGAATCCATTGAAAAAGGTAATTATCCCGAATTTGAACTGGGGATACAGATTATTGAAGAAGAAGACGAACACAAATTTGACTTTGATATTCTCGACTCCACCAAGCTGATTCCTGAAGAATTAGTTCCCGTGCGGGCGATCGGCAAAATGGTATTGAACCGCAACCCTGATAATTTCTTCGCGGAAACAGAGCAGGTTGCCTTTCAGCCCTCAAATGTCGTGCCAGGTATCGACTTTAGCGATGATCCCCTCTTGCAAGGTCGCCTATTTTCCTATCACGATACCCAACTCCATCGCTTGGGCAGTCCCAACTTTGCCCATCTGCCGATCAACCGTCCCATTTGTCCCTTCCATAACAATCAACAGGACGGACGGATGCAGATGGAAGTCAAGACCAGTCGGGTAAATTATTCTCCTAATGCCTTGGGGGGAGGACAGCCTGCTCCCTCGGAAATCGAAGGCTATGTCCATTATCCAGAGCGGGTTGAAGGCCACAAAATTCGGGAACGGAGCCAGAGTTTTGGTGAACATTTTAGCCAAGCCACTTTGTTTTGGAATAGCCTGTCAGCCGTTGAGAAAAAACATTTGGTTGAGGCCGCCTATTTTGAACTGGGCAAAGTCGAAGATCAAGCTGTGCGGGAGAAGATGGTCGATCGCCTGAACCATGTCGATCAGGGCCTCGCAAAACAGGTTGCAATGGGAATCGGTGTAGCGGCACCAGCCCAGCCTATTACTCAGAATCACGGACAAAGCTCTCCCGCCCTCAGTCAAAATGCTTTCGCCGTCAAAACCGCCAAAGGTCGCAAGGTCGCAATCTTAGCCGCAGAGGGTGTAGAAGCGGAACAAGTGACTGCTATTAAACAAGCCCTAGCAGAAGCAGGAGCAGAAGGGCTGATTGTTTCGACATTCCTCGGTACGATCAAGAGCGCAACGGGGGAAACCCTGAAGGTCGATCAAACCTTCTTGACCAGTGCTTCGGTAATGTTTGATGGGGTCTATGTGGCTGGCGGCACTCAAAGCATTGCAACTCTCAAAGAAAACGGGGATGCCATTCACTTTATTAACGAAGCGTTTCGCCATTGTAAAGCGATCGCGGCGACGGGTGAGGGCGTAGAGTTGCTCAAAAAGTCGAGCATTACGGGCGTTACCCTTTCAGAACGTTCTTTACAGGATGATCAAGGCGTAATTAGCGCAAAAACTCCCTCTAGCTTGAGTGCCGTTGCAGATTCGTTTGTGGAGGCGATCGCCCAACATCGCTTCTGGAATCGCACAATTCAGCAGAAAGTCCCCGCTTAACTGCTGTCTCTCTAGTCGGGTTTTGTCTTGGGGGAGATGTCTAAACAACATTTTCTCTTAATTAGTAAACACTTTTAAAACAGGAATAATCGTCAAATGTCGATAACACTAGAAGATCCTAAACGGACTGCGATCGCGGTCAAATTAGCAGAAATGAAAGCCACTCAAAATGTGCTGATTTCTAACGAGCGAGCTTTAATTCAGGCTTGTCATAATCAAGAAATTTCTAACCGTTTAGAAAGCTTTTTGAAAGATGATCAAAAGAACTTGGGTATTATTGACACCGTGATTGTTCAGTATGGCATTAAAGCTGAACCCAAACCCTCGGTACAGAAAAATATCGAAGAAGTCGAGATCATGATGCAAGATTCAAATATTTCTTTATTTGACAAAGTAGCAAAGCACGAATTGCTTACGCATACCCAAGCCATCTCAGGACTGCTCGTTCATAAGGCCGGTCAAGTGGTGGGTGAGGATATTGCTGTCGCGATCGCGCCTTTAAATGCCGTTAACTTTGAAAATCGCGGTCATGAAGAGCAACTTAAAGGAATTATGGAGTCTTTAAGCACTCTAGAACTCACAGGTAAACCTGCCGACAGCGGACTATGGGCAAACGTGCAAGATACCTTGGCCGCGGTGAGTGGGATAGCGGGCGGAATCATGAGTAAGAGCGATCAGGGAATGAATATATGTGAGCTAATTCGTCTAGATCACACTAAGGTCAATACCCTGCTGGATCAGATTAAAGCGACTAATAATCCTCAGAAACTAGAAGAGTATTTTGGACAGGTTTATCAAGACTTGTCTGCCCACTCGGAAGCTGAAGAGGCAGTTGTCTATCCCGTCATGCGTTTTTACTATGCTGATATTCAGCAGCTATATGACGAACAAGCAAAAATTAAGAAACTGCTTGAACAGATTAAAGCGATGAATTCTGGAAATACAGCGACATTTAAAGCGGCGATCGAGGATTTAATCACTGCTCTAACTGCCCATATCTCAGAAGAAGAGAAGGATATGTTCCCTTTTATTCGACATAATTTTAGCGACGAACAACAAGAAAAACTGGCGACAGACTTCATAACTGCCAAAAGCAAAATTCAGGATCAGCGACTAGCCGTTGCTTCTTAATAGATTTTAAAAGGACTTACCCATAACTCTCATCAGGTAGGGATAAGTCCTGTCAACCTATTTTTAAATTACAGGAACAAACATCATGGTTTATGACAATCGACCCTTACAAACTGCCCCAGAACGACAAGTTACCACTGTCCGAGAATACTATGATCGCGTTCATTGGGGCGCAATTATTGCTGGCTTAATGATAGCCGTTAGTACCCAGTTATTGCTGAGTGCGATCGGGGCCGCGATGGGATTTACCAACATTGCGGGGTCAGACGCACCTCGTTCAAATGCTGGTGACGTAGCTCAAGCTGTGGGTGTCTGGACAATTATTAGTCTATTCGTTTCTTTATTTTTAGGCGGTTGGGTAACGGCACGAGCCTATCGTTCCATCAATCGCAACACTGCCGCCTTTAACGGCGCGATTCTTTGGGCAACAACCCTGGCTATCAGTTCTTACCTACTAGCAAGTGGGGTTTCAGGGACTTTTGGCTTAGTTGCCGCTAATGCGGGGAATATCGCTAACCAAGCCCAACAAAGCGGGATAACCATTCCTAATTCTGGAACAGCTACCAATCCAAATTCTCCATTAGGAACACAAAATTCTATACCCCCCTTAACCGCGCAACAAACACGAGACGTTGCTGGCAAGGGGGCTAAAGCTAGTTGGGCTTTTACCTTTGGTTCCCTTTTGGGATTAGCCGCAGCGGTGATTGGTGCAGGTGTAGGGGCTCGCAATACTCATACGCATACTCATAATCCTAGTCGCGACACCAATGAAGCATATCAATCCTAAATCATTCCTGATAGGCCATTTATGGTAATTTTCTTTAAATTGAGATAGGGGCAATGGTTCAGCCTGATTAAAGGCAGAAAGGATTACTGGGCAAAGGATTAGAGAAACAAAGAAGCAAATATAAGCTTGGAAGTAATGGTTATAACTTTACAGGGGTGTTAAGGGTAATAATACTATAAATAAATCGGTAAAAAAAGGAGAGAGAGTATGTCAATCCAAAAGATAAAGCCAATCCAAGAGTTTAATGATTCTATATTTTGCAATGGGAAAGAAAAAGAATTATTTAAACGAGACTGTCCTCATTGTCACAGCGAGGAAGTGAAAATTCATTCTCATTACAAAACGAAAAATAATGGAGAGAGAAAAATATTTATCTGTCAAAAATGTGAGTCACTATATTCAGAAACGTATAATAC
>QBMS01000122.1:4376-13239 GCA_003249095.1 Snowella sp. | reverse complement strand
GTATTATACGTTTCTGAATATAGTGACTCACATTTTTGACAGATAAATATTTTTCTCTCTCCATTATTTTTCGTTTTGTAATGAGAATGAATTTTCACTTCCTCGCTGTGACAATGAGGACAGTCTCGTTTAAATAATTCTTTTTCTTTCCCATTGCAAAATATAGAATCATTAAACTCTTGGATTGGCTTTATCTTTTGGATTGACATACTCTCTCTCCTTTTTTTACCGATTTATTTATAGTATTATTACCCTTAACACCCCTGTAAAGTTATAACCATTACTTCCAAGCTTATATTTGCTTCTTTGTTTCTCTAATCCTTTGCCCAGTAATCCTTTCTGCCTTTAATCAGGCTGAACCATTGCCCAAATATCATTCCCATAGTATTTTCCAAGTCGTGTAGATAAAAGAGTATGAAGGTCAGTGGTTTCTGATTCTTCAATGGTATTATTTTCTGATGGTTCAAGAAAAATTCTAATCTTTCCATTAACGTCACGAATAATAGTGACAGACTCAAGTTTAGGGGCAAGTATATTTACAATACTTTGTTGATTAAAGCATTCCCGAACTTTATCAAAAGTTTCACCAAAACTGATCATCATTGCTTAAATGTCCTGACTAGAAATCACACCGTTCAACACTAATTTAGGGATTATTCCTCGATAAATTTTCTCGGCACGTTTAACAGATATTATTGCTTCAGATTCAGTCCACAATCCAGAGTTAAAGTATCTTCTCTCTGGATGATTGTTAGCCAAAACAGTGCCATCGATTCGTGAAGTAGGAAGTTGCCGATCCAGAATCGGATAGAGGACTCGTAAGCGTTCCATTGCCTTTCCTTCAAGTTTAGTTAGGTCGTGTCCATATTTCTTTACTGCTCCTCTATCATTGGGAAAGTATTGCTCAACAAGCACTTTAAAGGAGCATTCAACCACATAACCTGCTAGATAAACCGCATTGTCCCAGCGTTTTTCTCTTAAAAGAATTTGGGCATCTTGTAAATGTCTGCCTGCTGAGGCGGAAAAAGATTCCTGCATTGCTTACCTAATCTAATGATAGTTATAGGGAGATATCATGGCGAATATTTTAAGTTAGTCCTGCCCGATGATTATTGCTTACGCGATCGCCTCATTTTTAATGGCAGGACTGAGTTACTTCACATCAAGCCTTAGCCTTATATTCCCGCATAGATTCAACAAATTTTTCAAATAGATAATCCGCATCATGGGGGCCTGGACTGGCTTCAGGGTGATATTGCACCGAGAAGAACGGCAGGGTTTTATGACGTAAACCTGCAACGGTTTGATCATTCAAATTCAGATGGGTAATCTCTACGTCGGAACTTAAAGATTCTTGAGTCACCGCAAAACCATGATTTTGACTGGTAATTTCCACCTGTTGCTTCAGCCCCGCAGGTTGATTTAAGCCGCGATGGCCAAATTTTAACTTAAAGGTTTCTGCTCCTAAAGACAGTCCAAGAATTTGATGACCCATGCAAATCCCAAAGGTCGGTTTTTTTGCTTTTAATAATTCGGTAGCCGTGACAATGCCTTCCTCAACCGCCGAGGGATCGCCTGGCCCATTAGAGAGAAAAATACCGTCGGGATTATGGCTTAAAATTTCTTCAGCAGGGGTAGAAGCGGGAACCACAATCACTCGACAACCGTAACTGGCTAATCTGTGTAGAATATTGCGTTTAACCCCAAAATCGATCGCCACCACAGTTAAAGGTTCCTGATCCGCTTGGGTGTTAATAGAGGCAAATTCCCAATGGCTATCCGTCGGTGTTGACCATTCGTAAACTTCCTTAGTGGTGACTTCTTTGACCAGATTCAGCCCTGCCATACTCGGAGCCGCTTGCACAAAGCGAATTAACTCCTGGGGATCCAGAATCTCTGTCGAAATCCCGCCATTCATTGCACCGACTGAGCGTATTTTTTTCGTTAAGGCACGGGTATCAATGCCGTAAATGCCCACAACTTTATTTTGAATTAAATAATCAGGTAAGGATTGAGTCGATCGCCAGTTACTCGGACGATAGGTAACATTGCGGGCAATCACACCTTTAACGTGGGGATGACTAGATTCCTCATCCTCTGGATTAACTCCCGTATTTCCTAATTCGGGATAGGTAAAGGTGACAATTTGACCACTGTAGCTCGGATCGGTGAGAACTTCTTGATAACCCGTCATTCCTGTATTAAAAACGACTTCTCCTACGGTGGTTCCCTTGGCTCCAAAGGATAAGCCTTGATAGACGGTTCCATCAACTAGAACTAAAAGGGCAGGTTTAGCCTCAGCAATTGGCATAATCTTATAAATGATGGCGAGTAGGCAGGTTTGAAATTGATCGGTCAGCGATAGACTAGATGAGGGAGCCAAATTGAATAAGGTCTTCTAAGAGGCTTTGATCAAATTTTTCTAACCGAATCAAAGGTTATCTTAACAGATAAATTCAGTCTGCTCGGAATGATGTCAAAATGCGATGAAGGTTGTTTAATTTATGAGTCCTAAAAAACTGACCGAAGACGATAAACAGGAAATTCTGGATTTATACCGTCAAACCCCTGAAACCACCTCAACCTTGGCCGAACGTTTTGCGGTGAGTAGCTCTACCATTAGCCGTTTTTTAAAAATGAGTTTGTCAGAGAATGAATACGAAGTGCTGATCCAACAGAAGCGATTGGCCCGTGCTTCTAAGGGGGATAGTCAATTGTCTCTTTCCTTAGAAAATACGGTTAATGCAGACTCTCCCGCAGAACCTTTGGCGATCGCAACGGAAACCTTACCTACTCCCTTAGAGATTGTGGAAGTCGTCAAGTCTTCTATGGCAGAAGCGGAGGAAACCGCGACGGAAGAAAACCCCATTCGAGTTAAAACACGCAAACGGCGGAGTACGGCCAACGAAAGGGAACCCGAATTGCCTACCGAGGCGGTGACGGAAATTGTTGCGGTTAATTCCGTCATGCCAGCGACCGAATCGGATACGCTAGTTGAGAAAAAAATTAGCCAAAAAATTATTCTCAAATCAGAATCCATGCCCCCTCCATATCTATCGGCGATCGCGGAAAATATGGTTCCGAGGCCGATTGCCCTAGATGCCACCGATTTGGGGGAATTAGTGGAAGAGTTAGGCAAATTACCCAAAATTCAGCCAGAGCTAGAAGATTTGGACGATGAGCTAGACTTGGATGATGATGACGAAGAAGAGGACGATTGGCAGGAAGAAGAAGAAGCCTCATTTTTTCCATCCCTGAGTGGTAGCGGCGATTTAACGGTGTTGCCTCTATCGGCCGCAGTTTTCCCCACCACTTGCTATCTTGTGGTTGATCGCACGGCGGAACTGATTGTGCGGCCCCTGAAGGAGTTTACCCATTTAGGTAAAATTCCCCCCGAAGAAACCCAACAAAAAACCCTACCCGTTTTTGATAATCATCGAGTGGCTCGTCGTTTCTCTAATCGGACTCAACGGGTGATCAAAGTTCCCAATAGTAATGTTTTACGCAAAGCCTCTTCCCATCTCAAGGCCAAGGGCATTACTCGCATCTTTTTGGATGGACGGGTTTATTCTTTGATTAATAATTAACAATGATTAGGAATGAGATTAATGATTTGACAACTTCCCTGTCCACAGCAGATTCAGGACGGGAAAACCGTACCTTATTGATCTTAGCACTCGCCCCTCAAGAGTGCTAAAGTTTGATTGGAGTTCAATCAATACTTAAAAATCCTATGTCAAAAATTATCTCCTTCAAAGATGAATCTCGGCGATCGCTGGAGGAAGGAATTAATCTTCTTGCCGATGCGGTCAGAATTACCCTCGGCCCCAGGGGGCGGAATGTTCTCCTCGAAGCGAAATTTGGTGCGCCCCAAATTGTCAATGACGGTATCACCGTTGCTAAAGAAATTGAATTAGAAAACCCCTCCCAAAATGCAGGAGCGCGGTTAATTCAGGAAGTTGCTTCTAAAACCAAGGAAATTGCAGGGGACGGAACCACAACCGCCACGATTCTCGCCCAAGCCTTGGTCAGAGAAGGACTGAGAAACGTAACTGCTGGTGCCAATCCCGTTGCTTTACGTCGCGGTATCGAAAAAGTTACCCATTTCCTCGTTGACGAAATTAAAGCGATCGCCAAACCCGTCACAGGAGATGCGATCGCCCAGGTTGCGGCGGTTTCTTCGGGTAACGATGCAGAAGTCGGTCAAATGATTGCCCATGCAATGGATAAAGTCACTAAAGATGGTGTCATTACCGTTGAAGAATCCAAATCCCTCCATACGGAATTGGAAGTAGTCGAAGGGATGCAGATTGATCGGGGTTATATTTCTCCCTACTTCATCACCAATGGAGAACGCCAAATTGTTGAATTTGACAATCCCTTAATCCTCATCACAGACAAAAAAGTTAGCGCGATCGCCGATTTAATTCCTGTTTTAGAAAATGTTTCCCGTTCGGGTCGTCCCCTATTAATCATTGCAGAAGACATTGACGGTGAAGCTCTGGCAACCTTAGTCGTTAACAAAGCGAGAGGGGTGTTGAACGTTGCCGCCATCAAAGCTCCTTCCTTTGGCGATCGGCGTAAAGCCTTTTTACAGGATATTGCCATTATCACTGGTGGTAGCGTGATCTCCGAAGAAATTGGTCTCAGCCTAGAAACCGTTGCAATGGATCAACTCGGTCAAGCCATCAAAGTCACCATCGAAAAAGACAATACGATTATCGTTGCAGGTCAAGATAAAAAGACCTCAGATAGTGTACAGAAACGGATCAGTCAACTCAAAGCCGAACTTGCCGCCACTGATTCTGAATACGACTCAGAAAAACTGCAAGAACGGATCGCTAAATTAGCAGGTGGTGTGGCTGTCATCAAAGTCGGTGCCGCCACAGAAACCGAACTCAAAGACCGCAAATTACGCATTGAAGACGCACTGAATGCCACTAAAGCGGCAGTAGAAGAAGGCATTGTTCCAGGCGGTGGCACAACCTTAATTTATCTCGCGTCTAAGATTCCTGCCTTTAAAGCAACTCTGACCAATGACGAAGAAAAAGTTGCGGCAGACATCATTGCCAAAGCCCTAGAAGCTCCCCTCTATCAACTCGTTCGCAATGCGGGTGAAGAAGGTTCTGTCATCGTCGAAAAAGTTAAAGAAAGTGCCCACAATATCGGCTATAACGTTACGTCGGGCAAACTAGAAGACATGATTGCGGCAGGGATTATTGACCCCGCTAAAGTTGTCCGTTCTGCACTCCAAAATGCAGCTTCCATTGCAGGCATGGTTTTAACAACCGAAGCGCTGGTGGTGGAACGTCCTGAACCTGCTGCGGCAATGCCCGATATGGGCGGCATGGGCGGCATGGGCGGCATGGGCGGTATGGGCGGCATGGGCGGTATGGGTGGTATGGGTGGTATGGGTGGCATGATGTAGAACTGACCCCCTACCCTAGATATTCAAAAATCGCTTTTTGTTGATTCAGCATAAATAGAAATAGGCAGAGGATTCTAACCTCTGCTTTTTTGTTGAGGTCTCTGAATTAGGATCGATTTCAGCTTTTTTAAATTATTTTTTGTCAGTATAATTACGGAGATTTTTTTGCTTATTTAAAATTAGATTCAGTGGTTTCTTTTAGGATGAGTTCTTGTTTCTTAATAATCAAGTTTTATCCTCTCAAATTGTGATCGAGATCACGGTAAAATAAGATCTAGATCACAGTTACAGAGTGCGCTTGATCATAAGATGGACATATCGCCCAAAGAGTTGGGTGTATCTAAATTTTTTATTATTTGTATCTGAATTAAGAATCCGAGGTTTCTATTATGAATACCCGCTTTAAACTTTTTCTTATTAATTATTTGAACCAGCGTCGAGTTTCCCGTGATTCTGGTTTTGCCTTACCCCTAGCGATAATGGTCGGTTTGTGTATTGTTGTTGTCGGTATGGCCGTAGTGATGCAAGCCCAAGGAAATCAATCTAAAGTCATTTCCCAAAGATCTAAAGCCTCTAGTCTAGCGGCAACTGAAACTGGCTTAACTCGCATACAGAGCATGATGAATGATGTTAAATTTGTTGCGCTCTATCCAATGGCTTCCTGGGCGAGTGCGATGACTCTCACCAATGGTAATACCTCAGTGACAATTAATGATGCTGGTTTGGATAGTGTTGTCAATTCAGTCGCCAAATCAACAGCCTGTTCTAGTACGGAAGCAACGACAAAAGCGAATGAAATTAAAACGAAATTAGCGAGTCTTCGTTTAGCAGCTAACGGGGCTTTAACGGACATTGATCCCAATGATTCCAGTAAAGGTAAATATAAGTTAGTGAATTACACCTATACAGGTGCTACTGGGGCAATGCCTAGCACGATTCAAAAGGGTGGATTAGTGATTCAGGGAGAGACGGCGGGATCTGCGGCTGGTTCGGCTTCTCGGATTGCAGTAGATATTCCCATTTCAGGTGTATCGTCTACGCTGGGTGCGAGTGTTGCTCCTGGGTTATGGATTAAAAAAGGAGGAGTCAATGATGGTACAACTTTTGAAACTTCCAGCACAACCCTGAGTAATAATGGTGCTAGATTTGCCGCGAATGTTTGGTTCAGTGATTGCGATAACACCCTGAGTGATACCTATGTTAGGAGTGTCGATACCGATCGCGTTAAAACCGTCGCCTCAACCAGAAGTGCGGCAAAGACCAGTGTACCGTTCCCTTCATTACCGCCTAATCCTTCTACTAATGCGGTGAATTTAAATAACATCACTGCGAGTGTCACCTTACCAAGAACAGGAGATGCAGTGGGCGCGGGTGGCAATTACCACTACACTCTCGATAATTCTGCTAATACAACAGTGGCAACCTGTACTGGCAAGGGAAAAAACAAAGTTTGTACTCAAGCTAGTGGTGTTACGGTTACGGTAACCAAGCCAACTGGATCTAATGTATTTGTTTATAACAATATTGGGGCAATTTCTAGTAGTGTCAGCTTACCCCGCACAACGGATGTGGCCAGTTCAGATGGTGTTTATCGTTATCTGGTGACCAGTGTTGATTCCAATGGCAACAGTACCATCACGATTAGCAATCAGGAAGAAGTTAAGTTTTACCTCCAAGGTAGTATGAACTTTGCAGGTAGTGGGGAGTTAGTCCACAACTGTAATGGGGTAACCGATTGTTCGCCAACGGACTTTCAAATTTTTGCTTATGATTCGTCGGGATCGGGTCAAATTTGTTTGAAGGGAAACACTCAAACTGATGCTTTTATTTTGGCTCCCGATTATAAGTTAGGGAAGACGGGTAATGGAGCTTGGAATGGTAGTATTTTCGCTAATTCCTGGGGAAAGATTCAAAATTGTGGCTCTAATAATGGTGCAACTGCTGTTACCCAAACCGCAAATTGGTCTAGTCTTCCTCCTGATTTTCAACCGTCTTCTTTATCTCCCCAAATAGGTGGTTATACGGCCTACACAACTCAAGCTGTCAATTAATTCAGCTTTTTCCTCTAGAACTTTAAACAACAACAATTTTTTGGGCAGACCCTTCTGGTTTGCCTTTTTTGTATTTTTATTCTCCCTCGAAGGATATATTCAACAATGCGATCGCCTAGAGGAGGAAGTTAATTTCGGCTTAATATCTTTAGCGATCTTACAGGGATTTATTATCTTTTTATTGCCCCTTATTAAAGCTCATGCTACAATTAATGTTCATCGAGCATGATAGTTAAACTTATTAGATAGCAATCTATTAAATTTTTGACGATAAAATTTCACAATAGTTTTGAGGAAAAATTTAATGCAAACTCAACAAAAATACCCTCTAACTTTACAACTAGAAGCAGAAGCTGTAGAAATCTTTCGTAATATATCTGATACGGATCAAGAAAAACTTGAAATTTTGGTTAGTAGCCTTTTCAAAGAATATAAAAAATCTGATCATGATACCCTTAAAAAAACAATGGATGAAATTAGCGAAAAAGCTCAAGCAAGAGGATTGACACCAGAAATTCTGGAAGCTATTTTACTAGAAGAAGACTAAATATGTCCAATTTCGTCCTTGATACTAATGTAATTGTTAGTTCTTTACTTTTTTCCCATTCAATCCCAAGAAAAGCCCTTGATAAAGCCTTAGATACAGGTAAAATTTTAATTTCTCAAGAGATTATTCTGGAATTAACTCAAGTCTTGAATCGCAACAAACTAAATAAATACTTGCTAAAAGAGGAGAGATTGAAATTTCTAGCTGACTTTCTTAAAGATGTTAAAACTGTTACAATTTATCAAAAAACTGATGCTTGCCGTGATAAAAAAGATAATAAATTTTTAGATGTAGCTATTTGTGGTCAAGCTAAATATATTATTACAGGTGATCAAGATTTACTTGTTTTGAATCCTTTTTCAGGAATTTATATCATTAATCCTAAGCAATTTTTATTTGAAGAAAGTTAAACAACAACAATTTTTTGGGCAGACCCTTCTGGTTTGCCTTTTTTGTATTTTTATTCACCTTCAGCGAGATCTATGACAGGCGTAAAATTAGGGCAATGCTAAAATAAAGCTATTCTTGACTTCCTATCATGCCCGATTTCCAAACTTTTATCGCCATCCTGACCGCCCTATTGGTCTTTTTGACAGGAGTTTTCGTTAACTATGACACGATCGCCTTTAGAAACTACCAACTCATCATCCCCCAATGGGCAGGACTCCTCCTCGCAGGGATTACTTTCTCGCTTGTGGCAGTGGATCAACTCCTACGGGGGATTGTCCGACTTGAAAAAGAACAACAAAGCCTTGAGACGGCAGAACGCGAGACTCGCCGAACTCGAATCGAAACTCGATATCGTGTTGCAGTCATCCGATTCCAACTTAATCCCAA
>QBMS01000122.1:0-4366 GCA_003249095.1 Snowella sp. | reverse complement strand
CTCGAATCGAAACTCGATATCGTGTTGCAGTCATCCGATTCCAACTTAATCCCAACAGTCTCTACCGACGACAATTAACCGATATTTTAGCTCTTTTGGAAGAATATCAAGACACGCTTTGAATCGCTTGCAGACTTTGGTGATATGCTTTTTTTGTTCTTATTTGCTTTCACCGAGATCTATAACAAGCGTAGAATTAGAGCAATGCTAAAATAAAGCTATTTTCGTTTCTCTATCATGCCCGATTTCCAGACTTTTATCGCCATCCTGACCGCCCTATTGGTCTTTTTGACAGGAGTTTTCCTTAACTATGACACGATCGCCTTTAGAAACTACCAACTCATTATCCCCCAATGGACAGGACTCCTCCTCGCAGGGATTACTTTCACGGTTGTGGCAGTGGATCAATTCCTACGGGGGATTGTCCGACTTGAGGAGATACAACGCCAAACTGAGGAAGAACAACGAAGAGATGAAGAGAGAAACCGAAGCCTTGAGGCAACAGAACGCGAGACTCGCCGAACTCGAATCGAAACTCGATATCGTGTTGCAGTCATCCGATTCCAACTTAATCCCAATAGTCTCTACCGACGACAATTAACCGATATTTTAGCTCTTTTGGAAGAATATCGAGATACGCTCTAATCAGGATGCGATCGCATCTTTGGGTATTTTTTTCAGGATTTATCAGTAAAAATACAGATATTTTTTGGTTTATCTTAAAGTTAAATTCAGTAGTTTCTTTTAGGATTAGTTTTGGTTTTTAATACTTTAGTTTTGTTTTCTCAAACTGTGATCAAGATCACTGCGGCATAGGATTTGGATCACAGAGTCAGGGCATGATTGGTCATAAGATGGACATATATCCTAAAGTTTTGGATTTATGTAAATCTTTTATTATTTTTAAGTTAAGAGTCCTAGAGGTTGCTGTTATGAGTACTCGCTTTAAGTTTTTTTTGATTAATTCTTTGAGCCGCTATAGATCTTCCCGTGATTCGGGTTTTGCGTTACCGATGGCGATCATGGTGGGTGGTTGTATTATGATTGTTGGTTTGGCGGTGGTGATTCAGGCGCAAGGGAATCAATCTAAGGTGGTCTCGCAAAAAGCTAATGCAGTGGCTAATGCCACCGCCGAATCAGGTCTGACCAACGTACAAAATTTCTTAAACAATAATTCCTTTCTAGCAAAATACAACATGAGTGACTGGAAAAATGCAGTTGCTTTGTATGATAATGACAACACTACTACGGCAACGGATGCAACCAAAGCCGCAGACATGATGACCAAGGTTGTCAGTGATGCCAAACAACTCAGTTGTACCTATGCGTCTCAAGACAATGGAACAGTTCGAGCTAATCTGATTACGGCAATGGGAAGCATGACGGGCAGCACCCCCCAGACCTTTGCTAATGATCCGAATAGTTCTTCCTATACCCTCAGAAACTATTCTTTCTCTGGTGGTAATGCTCAAGTTATTTTGGCTGCCACAACAGGTTCAGGTGGTTCGGGTTCTTCTGCTAATGCCTATCTAAAAGCGAAGTTCCCAGTCATGAGTGGGCCATTAGCGGCTCCAACCTCTAATTTTCCTGGCTTATGGGTGAAGGAATATCTACGGGCGGGGCAAAATGATAATAATCCTGGAACTTTAGATGCTAACGTTGCCTATGATTGTGCTATCAATGCGGGAACTTTAGCGACTAGTGCTGGAAACGGCTCAAGCGCGGGTTATACCAATTACGTTTCTGCCAATGATGCGTCAGGCGGAAAGGCAATCCGAGTCGCTCTAGCCCCTGGTAACACTATAGAAAAAAGTGCTATCCCCATGCCCAATCCGCCGACCTCTGCTCCTTCAGGTGTCACTCCTGTTAATATCGGTGCGGTTACGGGTTCACTGACTCTGCCTCAGACGACTGATACAACTACTTCTGCTAACTATCGTTCAGGAATCTATTACTATACCATTAGCTCTATCTCTGGTAACGGCGTTAATCTTCAGTTCACCCCAGGCCAAAAGGTGGTTGTTTTCTTAACAGGAAATATTACCATCGGTGGAAAGTCCCAAATTACTCATAATTGCGGAACAACAACTCCTTGTGATGCAACGGATGTTCAAATTATTGGGGCAATGAAAAATGGTGGCACCATCAATAACGCAACCTTTGCCACAACAGGAAATTCGGCAGTCTGTAGCATCTTTTTCTGGGCTCCTACCTACACGGTGGATATGAGTGGTGGCGGTAATGCGGGGGATTGTCCTGCCATGAATGGAACGAATTATGCTAACCAAAATGGAATTTATTGGGTAAGGGCTTGGATCGGTGGCGGTCAGGGTTCCCACCAAGCTTTAAATCAAACGGGTTCTAACTGGAACATACTCAGAGCAGCAGTAACTATTCCTGTGAAAAATCAGTTGGGTTCAACGACTGAATTTGCGATGGTAGATAACACGGCAGCAGATTCTTTGGCCGCTTCCTCAGCAACTCCAGCGACGGTAGATACCAGCAGTGCAACTCCTGCCAATACTAGCGGACAATGTACGGTTCCTAATCTTACTGGCAGAACTCTTACAGATGTCAATTCGTTCGCAGGCGTTACTGCTGATATTGTTGGAGTCGGATTGAAGGCTGGAACAGCAACCCGTACAGATAGCAGTACATCATCTATTTCGACGACCCAAATCACCTCTCAGTCGCCAGCCGCTGGCACAAGTGTTGACTGCAACACAATGGTTAGTTACAGCTACTCTTTAAAAAATGCAGCATTTCCTATCCCTAACCTGGTGGGTACTACAACCGCTACCATAAGTGGAAATGGGAGAAATGCCAGAACCACAGTTTCTTTAACTAACGCTCAAGCTGTAATTACAGGCTATCAATCGGGTTGTTTTCTGGTCGGCAAGGAAACGGGAAATGATCTTTGGAAGAATAACAACCAAACTAGTCTTAGCGTAACTTCTCAATCTGCGACATTATCCGATGGTAGTGTTCTATCATTTACTAACAATACTGCTGCTAGTCCACCAAAATATGTAACCTGTGGTTTCCCCATTGACTACAGTTACAACTACTAGATTGACAAGCTAATCTTTTCGTTAGTAACCCGTAGGGTGCGTTTCACGCACTACCAAAACCCTAAATCTTCTTCCTTAAATTTTTAATTATTAAATTCATTGGCAGACCTCGGTTTGCCTTTTTTATTACCCCTCTTTCCCCCCTGCTAAAATAAAACCATTGCCAACTCAAATACAATGTCACCCACAGACCGACAACTAAAAAAACTGTATGAACTAATCCAACTTAATTGGCGATTAGTAACCTGTCAAATGATTTTGCTCCCGACCCCGATAGTATTTACCCAGGATACTACCTAGCAATTTTTGGTACTCCTATTGATAACTCTGACTATAAATTATCAAAAGTTGGTGTTGCTGAATCAGAATATAAATTTGTTATCTCCATGAGTTGTGATCGCCCCCTAAATCCCCCAATTCTGGGGGACTTTCCATTCAGTGTTCCCCCCAAAGTTGGGGGGCTAGGGGGGCAAAAACCTATCTCAAATCAGCAACGCCCAAAAGTTTACTATATTTATCCCGATGGCTACTTCCTTGATGAAGACGATTTTTTAGCAGACTCCCCATGAATACAACAAACTTAGATCATCTAAACCGAGAAGAACTTGCCCGTTTTATTGTTGCCCATCGAGAAACCCCAGAAGGAATAGAAGCTCGTCGTATTTATATTCGTCGCCTAGCGAAAAAAGTAGAAAACTGTGGAACCAAATTTTATCAACTTCAATAGCGATCGCGTAGGTTCAGTTGACGAAACAAAGCCCAAAAATCTCCAAATATCTTTCCTTGTAACTTAACCCTAAAAATAAACGCGATCGCATCCCCTAACCCAACCAAACCCTCCAAAAAACTAAACAACAACAAACCTGGCAGACCTCACTGGTTTGCTTTTTTGGTCGTTATTCTCCCTTAAAACTCATGCTACAATAAAAATATTCTTACTATTGGCTCCCTCGCATTTTTACTTCAAAATATGACAACAATTAATTTATCTATTCCATTTGAATCCCTAACCCAAGCCATTCAATCCCTTGGTTGGGAAGAACAGCAAAAATTATTAGAAATTCTAGAAAAGCAAAACCTTGATTCGGAAGAAGCCTGGGAAAATAGCCCAGAAATTCTGGCAGAAGTTGAAGAAGCAAGACAAGCCTATCAATCAGGAGATTATCAAACATTAGAAGAATTTCTGTCTAATTAAAAAACATGAGTTATCAAATTATTATTCCGCAACCGTCACAAAAACGGCACTGGTTCAGTCTAATTATTAGAATGAAATCCTTACAAGACAAGGACTTAAC
>QBMS01000121.1 GCA_003249095.1 Snowella sp. | reverse complement strand
GATCTCCCCCCAAAGGTGGGGGGGCTGGGGGGGCAAGAGGAGTATGTGTGTACACGGTAGCTTATCAAGGAGGGTAGGGGGGATCAAGGGAGAAAACGTATTTTAAGCCGAATATCGCCCATTAACTATGCTTTCTTGTCTGCGAATTCAGAATTTTGCCCTAATCGATCGCCTGGAATTGACCTTTTCCCAAGGATTGAATGTTTTAACAGGGGAAACGGGGGCAGGTAAGTCGATTATTCTTGATGCGATCGATCTGGTTTTGGGAGGAAAAATTCATGGTCGGGTGATCCGTCAGGGGAGTAAATCCGCCTCCATTGAAGCCACTTTTACCATTAGTCCCATTACCCAAGCCTGGTTACAAGCCCAAGAGATAGAACCCCTAGAAGACAATGTTTTAATTTGTAGTCGTGAATTAACCCTAACAGGGGAATCATTGCGATCACAAGGTGGCGCGGTGCGATCGCGTTCTAGAGTCAATGGAGTCTTAATTAATCGTCAATTATTGTCCCAATTACGGGAATATCTGGTTGAAATCACTGCCCAGGGTCAAACAACTCAGTTAATGGAATCGGCTGTCCAACGGGGCTTATTAGACCTCTATGGGGGCAAATCTATTTTAGAGCAACGTCAAAGGGTAGAATCTGCCTATAATACCTATCAAACTATTCAAAAAAAGCTGGAAGACCGCCGTGAATCGGAAAAAAATCGTCTACAACGGTTGGATTTATTGGAATATCAACTGAAAGAATTTGAAGAAGCCCAATTGACCGATGCCGATGAAGCAGAATCTCTCAATCAAGAGCGCGATCGCCTTTCCCATGTGGTAGAACTGCAACAACTGAGTTATCAGGCTTACCAATTACTCTATCAAAATGACCTGGGCGAATCGGCCATTGCAGATTTGTTGGGAACAGCAGAAGGTCTGCTCACGGATATGAGTCAATATGATGAGGCGATCGCCAGTATTTTAGAAATGGTGCGGGGAGCCTTAACCCAGGTGGTCGAAGCCAGTCAACAATTGAGTACCTACGGCGATAGTTTGGAAAGTGATCCCCAACGTTTAAACGAAGTAGAAGAACGAATTGTTTTACTCAAACGTCTCTGTCGCAAATATGGCCCAACACTCAAAGACGCGATCGCCTACGAACAAAAATTAGCACAGGAATTAGCCGAATTAACCGACCAAGATCAATCTGTTGAAAAGTTAGAGCAGGAGTATGAACAAACCAAAGAAGTTTTAATAAAAGAATGTGAAACATTAACCCAATTGCGTCAACAAACGGCTTATCAATTAGAGAAACAATTAGTCAAAGAGTTAAAACCCTTGGCAATGGAAAAGGTGATTTTTGTTTGTCAGATCACACCGATTACCCCCAACGGAACAGGAGCCGATCAAATTGTTTTTTACTTTAGTCCCAACCCTGGAGAAAAAATTCAGCCTCTTTCGACAACAGCATCAGGCGGAGAAATGAGTCGTTTTTTATTAGCTCTCAAGGCTTGTTTTTCCCAAGCCGATAATCCTGATCACACGTTGATTTTTGATGAAATTGATGTCGGGGTTTCGGGAAAAGTTGCCCAGGCGATCGCGGATAAACTCTATCAATTAGGACAAACCCAACAGGTTTTATGTGTCACCCACCAACCCCTCGTCGCCGCCATGGCCGATAGTCATTTTCGAGTCGATAAAAATATTATTCAGGAATCTTCCCTTCATTTGGTTAAAAATAGCTCAGACCTTAATCTTTCCGAGATTCGGACTGTCGTGCGTGTGATTCCCCTCACTTCTGTACAAGCTCGTCAAAGAGAGTTAGCTCAATTAACAGGAGGTCACTCCGCCGAAGAAGCGTTGACGTTTGCTCAATCTTTATTAACCAAGGCTAATAAACAACGATCCCAAAGCTCTTAGTTTTATTGAAATTTCCTTGAAAAGGATTTAGGCTAATTCTTCAATTGTCAATCAGTAATTGCTTTAAGTTTTCTTCACAGCTTAATTTGCGTGTTAATAGCACTGCGCGATATTCTTTTTTAAACTTAACTTTTTCACGTTGAATATCTGTACCAGGAGGACAACGAGTATGAACGATATAGCAATATTTAATAATTTTTTTTGGATCTTTAGAAATAATATTGATAGTATTCCTAATTTGCTCAAATGCATCTGCAACTCGACACCCTTTCAACTCAATATAAATTTCTATGGTATGATTTTCGACCAGAAGAAGGTAATCACAGCTTTTACCATTTAATTTCAAGCAATCAACATCTACTTTTTGAACTTGTTGGCGATCAGGATTAATAAAATAGATTGTTGAAGGGCCCCCTTTGGGATCACGAATCTTGATATTTATATTTTTGGTAGATTCTGAACAATTTTCAAGATTGATAGACACTAACTCCTACTCCTCAATTTCTAAAGCCAATAATTGATCAAATGTGCAACCAATTTCATCGGATATTTCATCAATTAAAGTCGCATTAATAAGTTGGGTTTCTTGATCAATAATATTTTCTAATTTTCCGTGTTGGAGCATATAGGCAGAAATATCATTAATATCCAAAATTTGATCTTCATCGACAATAGTAAAAAGTTGTTTTTTGAGTTTATCTCTAATATTCTTATCGGAATGCTTATTGATTGATTTTAGTATATTTCCTGCTTGAATCAGATTATTGAGTGAGGTGAGTATATAAGGGCTATGAGTTGTTAGGAAAAAGCGCGCTTTTTTACTCTGTTTAATCGCGTTATTAAAAACTATGGCAATCAAGTCAATTATTCTTTTCTGTGACAAAGGGAATAAGTGGGCTTCTGGTTCCTCTATAAAAAGCATACTACTTAATGTTCCAAACTTTTCGACAAAAGGAAAAAGTATTAGAATAATTGCTACTGGCAAAAATTCTTGTTGTCCTGAAGAAGCATCGGAAATATTGATTTTCTGATTTGTTGTTTCTAAGTATATATAATCTCTACCTCTTTCTTGTTGATATTGACCAGATAAAATTTGATTGACAATAGTGCGAGTTTTTGAGAAATATTTAGTATCAAATTGTTCAACAGGTTCATTTTTATAGACATTTTTGAAAAACTGATAAGATGAACCAAATTCACTTAAAAAATAATCAATATCGATACTAGAGGTTAAAAATGAAAATATATTATCCTGAATAATAGCAAAAAATGACCGACCTGCTGGCATAAAAATTAACCCATCTAAACTTAAGTTAATATCCTTAAGAGAAGGTAAAAATTCTTGCATTTTTTCATTGAAATCTTGGCTAATATCTTGTTCGACAATTTTTTTCCATTCTGTCGCTAACTGCTTTCTCGGACCAGATAAATTTTCTGAGTAAGTTAATTTAAATCCAGCACGATCAGTCGTTGATAATTGATTAATAATAGAAATAGAAAAATCATTTAATAGATACTTTATCTCAAATTTTTGTTTTTGCCAGGCATAGCGAGGAAAAATTTTTAGAAATTTATCCTTCATTCTTTTATCGAACTGTCTTTTGTCTTGTTGATTCATGATGGAATTTAAGTAATCATTAAAAAAATCTCTAAAAAAGTAGACTAATTTAGCGAGAATACTTTTTCCTTCAGCTTGACGACCAATAATAACATTGATTTTTTTTATATCAATTTCAATATCTTGAAGTGTTAAAAAATTTTTGACAATTAGCTTTTCCATAAATCTTTTTTAAATGATATAAAACTAATTCTATAAACTTACTGATCACTGTTGAAAACATCAATACTTTCGATGAATTAACTCAATCTAAGCGAAATTCTGATAAGTAAAAAGAAGTCAGAAATTATCACAATCTCCGACTTCTAAACATTAAATCCGAATTCTAATAAGCGTCTTGCAACTCGTAGAAATCAGGAGAAATATAGTCCTTCCGTAAAGGCCAACCAATCCAATCTTCGGGCATCAAAATACGTTTTAATTCAGGATGTCCCGTATAGACAATGCCGTACATATCGTAGCATTCCCGTTCCTGCCACTCCGCCGCTTTCCAAATCCAATAAACCGAGGGGAGAGTTGGATTGTCGCGGGGTAAGGAAACTTTAAGACGGATTTCTTCAGGGCGATCAGCATTATCACTGACCTTAATTAAATGATAAAAACTCACCAAAGGTTTACCTGGCCCCTCATCGTAGGCTCCTTGGCATTGCAGATAATTAAACCCATAGGCATAAAGAGCAGTTGCCAGAGGAATGAGTAAATCTGGCTCAACCTGGATCATTTCTACCCCCAAGTGATCCGCTTCTAAGATTTCATGCTCAAAGCCATTGTTCGTCAGCCAACTAGAAACGGGGCCAGCAGGGGTAATCGCTTTTTCTGGTGTTGGTTCCGCTTGATCTTCAATTGCCATAACTAAACTTTCTCCTTTTGTTGAGAGGTGGCAAGGGCGGGAGGAACGGGCATTCCCATTGCTTCCGTTAATTCGAGGGGAGGAGTTTGACGGGTCGCAACTTGTAGATATTTCCCCGTCAAAATAGGCGCGATCGCCTTCATATTATGGGTTGTGCTGTAATAGCGGTGGGTTTGTTGATTGACCATTGCCCGTTCCTGAATGGATTCATTAGAAACTTTTTTGCGAAGTTTGATAATGGCATCAAAAATTGCTTCGGGACGAGGAGGACAGCCTGGAATATAAACATCGACGGGAATTAATTTATCTACCCCTCTCACTGCCGTTGGGGAATCACTACTAAACATTCCCCCTGTGATCGTACAAGCTCCCATTGCAATCACGTATTTAGGTTCGGGCATTTCTTCATAGAGCCGAACTAAAGCAGGGGCCATTTTCATGGTGATTGTGCCTGCGGTAATAATTAAATCTGCTTGACGGGGGCTAGAGCGGGGAACCAGACCAAAACGATCAAAATCAAATCGAGAACCGATTAAGGCGGCAAATTCGATGAAACAGCAAGCCGTTCCGTAGAGTAGGGGCCAAAGGCTGGATAATTTCGCCCAATTATAAAGGTCATCAACGGTCGTTAAAATAACATTTTCTGATAAACCCTGGGTTACTTGATTCCGAGTCATCGGATTGAGAATTTTGTCTTTTTGAAGCTGGTCAAATGCGGTTAAATCAGCCATAATAATTGATTGGATTAATAATTAATAATTGATAGAATTGATAATTGTCCATTGTTCATTATCAATTTCACTAAGACCATTCCAAGGCACCTTTTCGCCAAGCATAGACTAGGGCAACAACGAGAATGGTAATAAAAATAAGAGCTTCTACAAAGGCTAACAGACCTAATTCATTAAAAGCAACGGCCCAGGGGTACAAAAATACCGTTTCTACGTCAAAAACAACGAAAACGAGGGCAAACATATAATAACGAATATTAAACTGAATCCAAGCTCCACCGATGGGTTCCATCCCCGATTCATAGGTGGTGCGACGCTCTGGGCCGCCACCGCTAGGACGCAAGATTTTAGAGGCAGTTAGGGCCAGAATCGGGACTAAACTACAGACAAAGAAGAAACCAAGGAGATATTCGTAACCATTTAATGTAAACACAGCTAAATTCTCTCTTTTTTAGTTAAAAATGCGTTAGTCCAAGGACTTCTGTTAAATTATTATTAACGTCACTTTAGGATTATAGGGTGTTTTCGGATTTTTTAGGTGAAATTGTTGATTTGCCTAGAATTGATCTTTCTAGATGATAATCCTTGACTTTATCCCATTCTCGTTTGCGTCTTCCCGTTGCGATCGCTTTTCAGTATGGTTTTATCGAGCTTAAATTCTCGTTGTACAGGTGTTAGTATCAAGGGCGATCGGCTAGAGAGTGGTAATTTTTATCCAAGATTTTGTATGCTTAGATTTTTCGATAAAAACGCGATCGCTTTGCCAATTGATTAAATCTTCTCTTCTGATTAAAACCTGCATTCTGTATATACGACGATTTTGACGCACAATAAAAATATCGTACAATAAAAATATCGTATTTAAAGATTGATAATAATGACCAAACCATTGAAAAGTAATCCTGGCGGGCAGTTGGCTCCTGATGAGGTGATTGGACGCGATCGCCTGGTCGCTCGGTTGTGGGATACCCTGGAAGGGCGGAGTGTGGTTTTGACCGCAGAACGACGGATGGGCAAAACTTCTGTTCTCAAAAAGCTGGAGGCTCAACCTCTCAAGGGATTTGTAACAATTCGTCGAGATTTAGAAAATATTAGTAGTCCTTTGGAGTTTGTAGAGCGTTTATTTGATGATATAAAATCTCAGCTTAAATTGTCGGATCAATGGGCTAATAATTTTAAAAGAGTTGTTAAATCCCTAGAAGGGTTAGAAGTTGAGGTACTGGGAACGGGTATTAAGTTACCAGAAAAAGCAAAATCTCATTGGAAAAAATTATTAGAACAAATCTTTAAAAATTTAATAGAAGTAGTAAAAAAAGAGCTGCAAAAAATTGTTTTTCTTTGGGACGAATTGCCCTTAATGATTGACAAGATTCGTGAAACTGAGGGAGAGAAGGTCGCGATGGATTTCCTCGATAGTTTGCGTTATCTCCGTCAAACTTATGATAATGTGCGAATGGTTTATACGGGATCAATTGGTTTGCATCATGTTTTAACAAAGCTTAAAAAAGCAGGTTATAGTAATGCTCCGACAAATGATATGGAAATAATTGAAGTTCCACCCTTGGATCAAGAAAATGCGATTGAGTTAACCAGTGCGTTACTTTTGGGGGAAAAAATTACACCTCAGAATAGTGAAGAGACAGTTAAGTCTTTAATCGAGGGAGTTGATTATGTGCCATTTTATATTCATTCTCTGGTTAAAGAATTAAAATATGAGCAGACTGTAAACCCAGATGTGGTTAAAGCATTAATCCAAAAAGCGATTGTTAATAATAATTGGGAGTTGTCCCATTTCAATGAAAGAATTGATACTTATTACGATGCTGATTTATGTCTTTTAATTCGGGCAATTTTGGATATTTTAGCGGTTCAAGAAAAGTCTTTAAGATTTGCTGATTTAATTAATTTATTGAAAATAGAAATAGCCGATGTTAATTCGGAACAGGTACGAGAAGTTTTAAAATTATTGCGACAGGATCATTATCTTAAACGCAATGAACAGGGAGAAGAAGGATTTTATTTTTCTTTGATTAAGCGTTGGTGGTGTTTAGATCGGGGGTTAGTCTAATGAAAGGCTTTTTGTCTCACTATACGCCTAGTTTAATGAATCCAGAAGATTTGGAGGCGATTTTTGTTCAACGCGATCGCCTATTAAATGATTTATTAGAAAATATTGAAAACAGTATTTTAACAGAAGCAAAACATCATGCTTTATTAATTGGGCCAAGGGGAATTGGCAAGACCCATTTAATCTCTATGATTTATCATCGGGTATCCGCAAATGAGACTTTTAAAGATAAATTGAAAATTGCTTGGCTACGGGAAGAGGAATGGGGAGTTGCGACTTTTCTAGATTTATTGGTGAGAATTTTAAATTCTTTAATGGAAGAATATAAAGATCCTAATTTAGAGGAACAAATTAAGGGTTTATACAGTGTTTCAACGGAACAAGCTGAACAATTAGCAGGACATATTCTGAAGCAATATTGTCAGAATCAAACGCTGTTATTGTTAATGGAAAATCTGGACGAAATTTTTAAGGGATTAGATGAATCGGGACAGCAAGCTTTTCGTGCCTATTTACAAAATTATGGTTTTATTACCATTGTCGCGACTTCCCAAAGTTTATTTAAGGGTGTGCAATCTCGCAATTTACCGTTTTATGGTTTTTTTAGTCCGACCCATTTAAAGCCTTTAGTTTTAGAAGAAGCGATCGCTTTATTAGCCAATATTGCGAAATGGCGAGGTGATCAAAAATTAGCCGATTTATTAATAACTCCGATGGGAAAATCTCGGATTCGAGCGATTCATCATTTGGCGGGGGGAAATCATCGTATTTATATTATTTTTTCGCAGTTTTTGACGACGGAATCCTTAGATAGTTTAGTGGAACCGTTTATGAAAACGTTGGATGATCTGACTCCCTTTTATCAGTCTCGAATGCAGTTTATTTCACCGCAACAACGCAAAATCATTGAATATCTCTGTGAGCAACGAGGAGCGATCGCGGTTAAGGAGATTGCCCAACATTGTTTTATTTCACCGCAAACGGCTTCTTCTCAGTTAAAGCAATTACGAGAGATGGGTTATGTCTATGCGGATGCTCAGGGACGGGAATCGTTTTATGAGTTACAGGAACCGTTAATGCGAATTTGTTTGGAGGCAAAAAAACGTAGGGGAACGCCTAATCAGTTATTTATTAGTTTTTTACGGGTTTGGTTTTCTCGTGAGGAGTTAGAAAACCGTTTAGAGATTTTACCTCTGGAAGCTATTTTTGATCGAGAATGTACGCTTCAAGCTTTGGTAGAAATGAAAACATCTGATGATCCTAACATTGCTGCATTATTAAGAGATTGGAATGATGCAAAAAATCAGGCTCAGTATCAAAAGATGCTTGAAATTTCAGAGAATTTAATTAATACTCAGAATAGTGGAATGGCATGGATCAGAAAAGCAGAATCTTATTATTTGCTTGATAAAAATAATGAGTGTCTTCTCGCCTTAAACAAGGCAATTGAAATTGAGCCTAATAAGTATGATATTTGGATCAAAAGAGGAGATTTATTAGATGGTTTAAATTTATATTCTGAGTCTATTAAATCTTATAAAACATCTATTGAATTAAGTAATAATGCTTTTGTGTGGAGTAAAAAAGCCATTTGGGAGGCCAAGCATGGTAATAAGAAAGATGTGTTACTATCTATTGCTAATGCCATTAGCTTAAATGAAAATGATCCAAACGTTTTTTATAATTTATCAATATCATATCAAATGATCGAAGATGAATCAAAAGCATTATTTTATATTGACAAGGCACTAGAAATTGATCCTCAAAATGATTTATATTGGCGAGAAAAAGCTACTATTCTAATGAATTTAGATAATGAAAAAGCTTTGATTTGTGCGGAAAAAGCTATTTCTTTAAATCCTGAATCATCAAACAACTATGTTGTCTTAGGTATTGCATTATGGCTGACAAAAGGAAAAGAAGAAGCTAAGATTGCGATTAATTACGCTACTAACTTATCTAGTTCACTGGCATTTATAGGTCAATTACTAGGGATATTAGGGGCATTTGTTGAGTCGATAGAATCCTTTCACAAATCCTTAATATTACAAGAATTACCTCAATCTCTTGTTATAGGTATAATCGGTTCTCTATCTAAAAAAGTTGTAATTAAAATATTAAACTCTTCTGTAAACCGAGATAGCTGTCTAAAGGATATTCAATCCATGCTAGAAATTTATGCTCAACATAACTTACTTGATAATCTTAGTGGTGGTTTAGTTGAAACTATTAAAGTCATTAATGAACCTAGCACCAGTGACCATACTGCTCAAGCCTGGTTAGAAATGTGGCAAAATTTAGCTGGTAAATACGATGAATTTCAAGTTGCCCTTAATTTACTTAAAATCGCAGTCGAATATAAAATAAACCGCGATCGCCGAGTTTTATTACAACTGCCCCAAGAAGAACGGCAAATTTTAGAAGAATTGCTAAATCCTGAAACCATTTAGAAACGTGATCGCCAAGCTATAATAAATTAGCCATCTTTTTTCAGGAGAAAAATTTATGAGTTTTAAAGAATTAATTAAAGCAGAACTAGAATTGATTCCAGAACAAGAACTCCAAAAACTTTATAACATCATTAAAGATTGGCGTAAACACAATCAAGAAAATCAAGACGACTTAGGAGCTTTATTAGCTAATTGTGAAATAAGTACGGGAATTCCTGATCTTTCCTATCAACATGATCATTATTTACACGGTACTCCAAAACGAGAAATAGAGTAAATGAAAAAAGTCTTTGTTGATACGGCGGCTTGGCTGGCACTGCTTAATATTGATGATATTTGGCATCAGCAGGCGAAAGAAATACGTTTAGAATTGGTTAAACAAAATTATATTTTTATTACAACAGAATTTGTTTTGTTAGAAGTAGGGGATGCTCTATGTTCTCAAGTTTTAAGAAAAAATACTGCTAATTTTCTGCATAATATCTATCAATTAAAATCTACTAAAATTATCACATTGAGTCAGGATTTATTGCAGTTAGGTCTTAGCTTATATGAACAGAGATTAGATAAAGATTGGGGCTTAACAGATTGCATTAGCTTCGTTGTAATGCAGAGAGAACAAATTCAAGAAGCTTTTACGTCAGATAAACATTTTGAACAAGCAGGATTTATTCGTTTACTTCAAAACAATTAAGAGTTTAGCTATCCTATTTTGAGTTCTCTTTAAAATCGCAGTCGAATATAAAATAAAACGCGATCGCCGAATTTTATTACAACTTTCCCAAGCAAAATAGTAAATCTTAAAAAATATAACTTTTTGAACATTTTCATGCCTAGCACGTCATCACTTACCGAAGCGTGTCAGAATTGAGTAAACTTGAGAGGTAGATTCAATCCCTTTTCCCTTAAGACTGAATCCTAAGTTATGAAATTTTCCCTTACTCCCTTGATTAAACAGCCCAAGCAGTGGCAAGTAATAGGCATATTGGGTGCCAGTATTATCGGCAGTCTGACGTTAGCGAGTAACGCCTGGCAGAGTGTACAAGCCCAATCCGCCGCCCCCGCGAGTCCCATGACCGTGCGCTCAGATATCCAAGAAGCCAATTCCCAAACGGGAGTCGTCACCGCCAGGGGCAATGTTCAGGTGTATTACCCCGCTCGTAAAATGCAAGCGACCGCAGCCCAGGCTCAATACTTTAGTCGCGAACGTCGTTTAGTGATGAATGGCAATGTGTACGTCTTGCAGGAAGGAAATAGTATGCGGGCTGAAACCATGACCTACTTAATTGATGAAGGTCGTTTTGTGGCTAATCCCCAAGCCAGTCAGCAGGTGGAATCTATTTATTTGGTCAAGGAATCTGAAGAAAATAACAGTCCCCAAGCCACTAAACCCAATCAAACTGAGTCTCTCCCCTTTGCTGATGAAGCTTTGCCCCCCTTGCCGACGGCACCACCCCTGACTCCGAATCCCTAATATTAATCGAAATTTATTGTGACCTTGGTTTTAGAAAATATTCATAAGCTTTACGGTAAACGTTGCGTTGTCAATCGAGTGAACGTGAGGGTTGCCCCTGGCGAAATTGTGGGCCTATTAGGGCCAAATGGCGCAGGAAAAACTACTACTTTTTATATTGCAACGGGACTGGTTAAACCAAATACGGGTAAAGTCTGGCTCAATCAGGAAGATATTACCCAGTTATCCCTCAATAAACGGGCGAGGATGGGTATTGGCTATATGACCCAACAGGCCAGTATTTTTCGTCATTTGAATGTGCGGGAAAATATTCTTTTAGCTCTGGAGCAAACGGGGGTTTCCTTTCCCCAACGACAACATCGGTTACAGGATTTATTGGGAGAATTTCGCTTAGAAAAAGTGGCGAATACCCAGGGTTCCCAGGTGTCAGGAGGAGAACGGCGACGCACGGAACTGGCACGAGCTTTGGCCGTGGGAATGAAAGGCCCAGAGTTTTTATTACTAGATGAACCCTTTGCGGGAGTTGATCCGATCGCCGTTTCTGAGATTCAAACCTTGATTGCCCAATTACGCGATCGCCAAATGGGAATTTTAATCACCGATCATAATGTGCGGGAGACTCTAGCCATTACCAATCGGGCTTACATTATGCGGGATGGCCAAATCCTCGCCACAGGAAGCGCGGAGGAACTCTACAATAATCCTTTGGTTCGTCAGTATTATCTCGGCGAAAAATTTCAACTTTAGTGGCAATAAGAATGGTAGCAAAAAGCGATACAAGCAAAAATGGACTAATGAACGGCATCCAGGCAAGATTACCAAGCCTGTCTGTGATGGATCGCTATATCCTGATTGAGCTATTATTGCCCTTTCTCTTCGGTATGGGGTTATTTACCTCCCTCGGACTCTCCATTGGGACGTTATTTGATCTCGTGCGCCGCGTTACGGAATCAGGTTTACCTCTGGGGATCGCGATCAAAATCCTATTACTAAAAATGCCCGACTTTATTATGTTGGCATTTCCGATGTCGATGTTATTGGCGAGTTTGATGGCCTATAGCCGTCTTTCCAGTGACAGTGAAATTATTGCCATGCGGAGTATCGGGGTAGGGATTTATCGCCTCATTGTCCCCGCTTTGATTTTTAGCTTTCTGATCACAGGAATTGCCTTTTTCTTTAATGATCAGGTGACTCCCGCCGCGAATAAAGAAGCCACCGCCACCCTGGAGCGAGCCGTCAATCAAGATCGTCCGCCCATGCAGGAGCGCAATATTATTTATCCCGAATACGGTAAAGTTAGGCAACCCGACGGGAATGAGCAAACGGTTTTAACTCGTCTATTCTATGCAGAAGAATTTGATGGTTCCAATATGAAGGGGTTGACGATTTTAGATCGTACCCAAGCAGGGGTAAATCAAGTGGTCACCTCTGAATCAGCGACTTGGAATATTGGCAGTAATACTTGGGATTTTTATAATGGTACGGTTTATCTGATTGCGCCCGATGGTTCCTATCGCAATATTGTGCGTTTTAAACATCAACAGTTATCTCTTCCTCGCGCTCCCCTAGATATGGCTAATCGCGATCGCCCCTACGGAGAAATGAGTATTCGGGATGCCCAGGAATATCTCAAGATTGTTACGTTGGGTGGTGATGAAAAGAAAATTCGCAAATTAAAGGTGCGTATCCAAGAAAAAATGGCCTTGCCCTTTGTTTGTTTTGTGTTTGGTTTAATTGGTGCGGCCTTGGGAGTTCGTCCCCAGAATACCAATAAAGCCACAAGTTTTGGGGTTTGTGTCGGCTTAATTTTTTCCTATTATTTGTTATCGTTTCTCACCAGCTCAATGGGAATTTGGGGAATTTTAACGCCTTTTCTCGCTGCCTGGTTGCCTAATCTTTTGGGATTAACCGCAGGAACTTTATTATTAGTTCAATCTTCTCGTTTACGTTAGGAAATAGCGATCGCCTAAAAATAACGATTCACAGTAATAGCGATCGCCATACTGCAACCCCTTTAACAGATAGATAATTGAGAAAATTGTGATTCACCAGAGAAGGCGATCGCACTCCATCACTAGACGAGAGAGCCTTCCAAAAATTCCTTTTTGGGATAAAATTTAGTTATTATAATCCTGAAAAATTTTATGAAATTATT
>QBMS01000120.1:5898-13315 GCA_003249095.1 Snowella sp. | reverse complement strand
TAATTTTGGGATTAGACGTGACGATGGCACCACCGCCGCACAAAGATTATTCGCTCAATCATTCCCAGATTTATTTGAGTGGGTTGTCCCACGTATGGGTGAGTTGCCTACACCCAGAAGAACTCTCAAATCACCAAAGTCCAAAAAGCCTACCCCATAAGTTGTCCCGCCTTAAGTTGGTACCCCAATAATTCTAACTGCTTGCTATCCTAAAGAAAAATCCTAGAAAATCATTATGACGACCATCACGGAAACCAATCCCTATTTACTCGGTAACTTTGCCCCCGTTTCAACCGAAATTCAAGCCGAAAACCTCAAAGTGATTGGAGAAATTCCGACCGAATTAAGGGGAATGTTTGTCCGTAATGGACCAAATCCCCAATTTTCTCCCATCGGTCAATACCATTGGTTTGATGGCGACGGAATGTTGCATGGTGTCCAACTGGAAAATGGACAAGCCACCTATCGCAATCGCTACATCCGCACCTTTGGCTTTGAACGGGAGCAAGAAGCAGGAAAAGCCATCTGGTCGGGTTTATTAGAGCCTCCCCAATTAGATAATCCCTACGGGCCAGGAAAAAATACCGCCAATACCGCCCTGGTCTGGCATAGTGGTAAATTTTTAGCCGTTTGGGAAGGAGGAGAACCCCATCAAATTCAATTACCCTCCCTGGATACCGTAGGGACAGTAAATTTTGAAGGTAAGCTCACTTCCGCTTTTACTGCCCATCCCAAAGTTGATCCCGTCACAGGAGAAATGCTCTTTTTTGGCTATTCTCTGTTTCAACCGCCCTTTTTGCAATACGGCATTGTTTCCCCCGAAGGCGAATTGGTGAAATTGATCCCCATTGAATTGCCTGTCGGTGTCATGATGCACGATTTTGCCATTACGGAACACTACACCATTTTTCTAGATTTTCCTTTTACCTTTCGACCAGAACGGATGGCTGAGGGGCAACCGATATTTTTATTTGAAGCAGAAACCCCCAGTCGCTTTGGCATTCTGCCCCGTCATGGTGAATCGTCGGATATTCGTTGGTTCGAGAGTCCTAGCTGCTACAGTTTCCATACTCTGAATGCCTATGAATCAGGAGACGAGATTGTTTTGATTGCCTGTCGTATGGAATTGACCAATGCTTTAGGCATCACGCAGGAAAACGCCAATAGTGCGGGGAATACTCCCTATCTCTATGAGTGGCGATTTAATCTACAAACAGGAGCCATTCAAGAAAGATCTTTAGGGGATCTGGCCTGTGAATTTCCTCGGATTAATGAAAAATATTTAGGACGTAAAAATCGTTACGGCTATGCAGGAAAATCCAAATTGGGAGAAATGCCCTTATTTGATGGGTTGCTTAAATACGACCTAGAAACGGGCAAAACCGAAATTCATTCCTTTGAACCCCATTGTTATGGCGGAGAAGCGGTGTTTGTTCCCCATCCCCAAGCAAATTCCGAAGATCACGGTTGGTTATTGACTTTTGTTTATCACGAAGCCTCTGAGCAATCCGAGTTAATTGTTTTAGATGCTCAAAACTTTACCCAACCCGCGATCGCCAGAATCATCATGCCCCAACGAGTCCCCTACGGTTTTCATGGAGCCTGGGTTGCTGCCGAGCAATTTGCTTAGGATTCACCGAGGACAAAAAAATGATAGGCTTCTTCAATCCCTGATTCCTGTCAAGCATTGCGAACGGCATCATGTCCATTGGATTTGTCCTTCTCACCCATCATCAACCCCAACAAATTGATAGACTTTTGGCTCAATTGAACAAAATGTTTAATTACCCGCCCATTGTCTGTCACCATGATTTTGATAAATGTGCTTTGTCGGTGGATCATGTATCTAAAAATACTGAATTTGTTCGTCCCCATGTAAAAACTAAATGGGGCGATTTTTCTATCGTAGAAGCCACCGTACAGGGGATAAAATTACTTTACGAATTGGACGATTCTCCTGATTGGTTTATCTTGCTCAGTGGTTCAGATTACCCTATTAAAACCGCTCAAGCAATATTAGCTGAATTAAATTCTAATCAATATGATGCCTATATCAATCATGAAAAAATTAGGTATAAAGTTTATCAAGAAAACCCTAAAATTAGTCTTATCTGGCAAAAATTAGCCTACGAAAGATACTGTGGTTTAAAATTATTCTCCATCCCTTTTTTAGGAAAGCGACCGTACTCTAGGGATTTAGATATTCGGATTGATAATCCTTTAATTACTCAATTTTTCATGCCTTTTACGGATAATTTTAGCTGTTTTGTCGGCGATCAATGGTTCTATGCCAATCGGCGATCGGCAGAATATATCATTCAATTTCATCAACAAAATAATGCGATTACCTCCCATTATCGTCGCCGAATGTTTGCCGATGAATCCTATTTTCAGACGATTTTAGCGAATGCTGAACATTTGAAGTTAAAAAATGATAATTACCGCTATGTCGATTGGTCAACGAAAGCCGCCCATCCCAAGACAATGGAACTAGACGATTTACCCCGTCTTTTGGCTTCTCCCGCCCACTTTGCTCGTAAGTTTAATTTAGAAGTTGATAGGGAAATTTTTGATCAATTGGATCAAATTATTTTGGGCTGAAGTTCTCTGTTTTCTTTCCATAAAATCCGATCGCTCAAAATATCATTCTAAACAGAATTTACTACTAAGCTGTCGCGAATATAATGATTTTGCTGAAAGTCCTTTAACAAGAGGCTTAAGCCCCTTGCCTGTATGCGTTTTCAATAATTAACAGCTTATTCTTGATTTTCTAAACAAATCTGAGTTCTGATCGTTCCTGCTCGTTCTGAATAAATCGTGATTCCCAGTTCGCTTTTTGCTGGCCCTTTGATTACCCATTCCAGATGGCGACGGTAATCGATTCCAGAACCACTGGAGATAAAGGAGGAAAAGGCTTTATTTGAGCGTCCTTCTAAATGCTCGATATTCTGTTCCCGTTGGCCGCTGATTAAGGTTACGTCTTCGGGTAAAGACAACATCACCTCGATCGCGCGGACTGCTTTACGTTCTAAGGTTTTTTTACTGGTATAGGTCGGTAAATACCCCTGATTTTCTATCTGGATGACCAGGTGATAAATATCCGAGCCTTGAGGGGTGATCTTCATTTGGGCGATCGCGAGTCGAGGAGACATGAGGGCGTGGGCGATCGCAAAACTCGCTTGTTTCTCACAAATTTCAGGTAAATACTGGGCAGGAGCATTTTGCCAAACCGCTTTTTCATCCCAGCCACCAATTTCAACCCTTCCTAACTGGGGATGCTCAAAGGGTTGCCAGGGAATAAAACCCGTTCCCCCTAACTGCTCATCGTTCCATTTCATCAACAGCAAATCATCTTCCAGGGGATGCCAAGCATACCAACGGATATAATCTTCTTTTTTTATACCCGCCTGGGTCGGTGCGTCCCAGAGTTCGATGGTAAAACCAAACCAACCATAGTGGTCATAACCAAAATCATCCATCACTCCCGTCGTAATTTCTTTGGGATGATAGCGAAAATCATGGTAAGTCGAAATACATTTATACCCCGTCATCGCTTCCCCTTTATCCCCCAAAAGTTTATAAATTTCCAGATCTTCAACAGGATAATGTTCGTCCGCATGGGTGCTGTAGGGTCTTAGAATCACCGCCGAATAGGTGTGATAACTAATAAATCCATTAATATTGCGGTGTTGTTGCCAAAATTCTGCCTCAGCACGGGTTTCAGGTTCAGAAAAAGGAAAATCCCCTGCGCCTGCCTGTTGACCTTCGGGATTCCAGAGATAGGGATAATTGCGATTAAAATCCATGCCTTCTAAGGAAGGAGCAATTTTAAATTCGTAGCCATCGTAGTTGACAATGCGACCTTCGGGAAAAAGGGTATAGTAAGTCCCGTCAAATTCATCCAATTCACGGCGAATCATCACACGGGGGTCTTTTTCCGAAATTTTCCAAGCACCACAATCGTCTTGAATCCGCATTTGCAGAATTAAGCCGTCCCCATTGATATCCTCTCGATGCAGACCATCCTGTTCTTCGGGGTAGGGATAGGGTCGGATACTAGAGCGCAAACGATAGGGAGTGGTTAAATATTTTTCAGCCCCATCGATCGCCAAGCGGGGCAGGATATAAACGGTATGCTGGTCTAATAATCGGGTAATTTGAGGATCTATGCCGTATTGGGTCAAAAGTTTATGAAAAAGATACAAGGCTACCGCCGAACCCGTGACTTCTCCCGCATGGGTATTAGCATCCACCCAATAGCCTGGTTTTTCTAGATAATGTCCCGTTTTTTGCTGGGTTAAAATAGCAATCCAAATATTTTCCCCCGCGTAACTCTCGCCAATTATTTGTAATTGAACTAAGTTGGGATAGGCGATCGCCATTTCCTGAAGCAATTCGACAATCTCTGCATAAACATAGTAATGACTAAAATCAAACGGTTTGACGACCATAGTGCGCTTTCCCCCGAACCCAACAGGACAGAACTTTTTCCTTACTAAGCTTATAACGCAAAACTAGCTTAGGATAAAAAATAAACCCCATCTAGTTTGAGAATTAAAGTTTTTCCCACCCAGCACCCAACTTTCGGGAGAGTTTACAACCTTTCTCAGTTCAAAGTCCTCCAGAATGGGCGAATTTAAGGGGAAAGTGACAAAACTACGGGTTTCAATTTAGAGGAGGTTTACTAAAGGATTATTTTTGAGAAAATCAGGAAGAAGCAATAGACCCATTCCTGGTTACTATTGACTAATTTTAAAACAATTAAGGATATTATCACCCATTAATTTAACGATGAATCTATCATTTGTCACAGTACGCTCAATTACTACAATTATCGGTATTTTTATGTTGGCAACGAGTTCCCCAGTTCAAGCCCAAGAAAAATTATTACGAACCTTAACCGTTACAGGCGAAGGGGTAGAAAATATTGCCACTAGCCTCGCGGAGGTGAGTTTAGGGATTGAGATTAATGGACGCTCTGCCAATGAGGTTCAAAAAGAAGCGGCAGAACAAACGGCGGCAGTTGTGGATTTGTTGCGATCGCGTCAAGTCGAAAAATTACAAACAACGGGTATTCAACTCCAACCCAACTACGATTACAGCGATAATCAACGACGACTAAAGGGGTATATTGCCTCTAATACCGTTAGTTTTCGATTTGACACAGAAAAAGTCGGCGCATTATTAGACGAAGCGGTAAAATCTGGGGCTACTCGGATTAATGGGGTCAGTTTTTTAGCGACTGATCAGGCGATCGCCCAAGCCCAAAAAGAAGCCCTAAAAAAAGCGACCGTCGAAGCCCAGGCTCAAGCAACATCGGTTTTACAGGCTTTAAATTTTACTCCGAAGGATATTGTGAGTATTCAAATCAATGGGGCAACTCCTCCGATTATGCCGAAAATGCAAGCAGATTATGCTGTCCGAGCTTCTGCGGCTCCTCCCACAACCGTTATTGGGGGAGAACAGGCAGTAAGAGCTTCTGTTACTCTGCAAATTTCCTATTGAGTTTTTGTGAATAATTGAGCTATTTTAGGCGATCGCTTTTTATCTATTTACAAAACTGTTTCGAGCAAAAAGCTAACCTCTGTTAGTCAAATGTGTAATACTGAAAAAAGTTAACTCAATCTGGCATACCTAAATTTTTCATGCAATTTGAGTGGGATGAAGCGAAAAATTTTGAAAATATTCGTAAACATGAGATTGATTTTGCTGATGTTCCCACGATGTTTGATAAAAAAATGCTGGTTGAGCTAGATGATCGTTTTGACTATGGTGAAGATTGCTGGTTTGGGATCGGTTTTCTCGGTTCTGGAATAGCCGTAGTAGTCTGGACAGAACGTCACAAGAATGTATTCCGAATCATTTCAGCACGAAGAGCCAACCGTCATGAACAGAGACGATTTGAACAGTACCTCTCTTACTAATTGGGCAGCATTGGAGTCAAGATCAGAAGAGAATATTGACTACTCGGATATTCCACCTCTGACAGATGATTTTTTTGAACGAGCTACTTTATATATTCCAGCAGAGCAAGCGCACGATTTGGTTCAGCTTGATCCCGACGTGAAGCAATGGTTTCAGGCCCAAGGAGAACAATATAAAACTTTAATAAACAGCGTTCTACGCCAATACATAGAAAGCACCCAAACTCAGCGACGAGCATAATTTGTCATTATATCAATAGCGATCTCTTTTTACTATTTATAAAATCGCGATCGCTGAAATCGAGAATGGTGAGAGCATTTTTACCTTTAAAATTTTATATTTCATGGACAATTTAAAAAGCGTGTTACACTTCATTAACGTACCCGACGCAAGCGGCGATCGCACTTATGTTCATTGAGTTTTTTTGTATAAGCATTTCAGGCTTGAGAATACATTAAATATGGTGAAAATTTAAATGAAAATTCATAATTTTTTAGCATTAATTCTCATAACCATAGCAGGGACATCTGGACTAAATTCCTGTCGAGTATTATTTCCTGAAACAGTTCCTCAAAGTACAGTTACAGTTGAACAAATCAATAAAATTGCTCAACTTGCAACGGTTAAATATGTCATGCAGAACATTCTTGAACACAATAAAGAACGTCAATGGTATGAGTGGAAAGATGGCAGAATTCTTGTTATAGTACAGGGAAAAATTACAGGAAGTATTAAGTTCAACAACGAAAATTGGAAAATCGAAGAAAAAGTTGAAAAAAATAATAAAAAGACTCTAATAATAAATATAACTATTGATAAAAGTTCTGTTAAGATTAGCGATCCCGAAATACCTCAAGACGGTATTAGGATAATTACTCTTGATGATCCTAATATTTTCAATAAAATTAATGATAGAGATAGAGATATTGCCATAAACGAAGCAATTAGTGGATTAAAAAATCAAGCACTTTCTCAGGGAATTGAGAAGGCTACGGCAGAAGAAGCTAAAAGAGTTTTAGAAGTTTTTTTTGAAAGCTTAGGTTATCAGCCTAATATTACAATAACAGGGTTTAATCAGTAAAAATTTCTAAAGTTAAATTTTCGTGACATACTCCTACACTTCTCTACAAGTAAGTGTAGGCTTCTCAGTGACTCCAGCTATTGCTTCGGACGTTAACTGAGCGTTAAAGACGGAATGCCCTACCGCCCTATTTTTGATATTTATTAACAGGAAGTTTCCCCATCCAGCATCATTCACAGACTTAGCCAATCTAGATTTAGCGAGTCCTTTGATATTCCATGTTTATCTAGTAATTTTTTTACAATTGGCATAAGGCATAAGCTAAAGAATAGGAAAGTAACAGAAAAACGACTAAACAAGTTAAGAAACCTTAACCATCAGCAGTTTAGGAACCTTGAGCATCATCACTTGGGGTTATAATTAGCCCTTGAATCTACAAGCAGGAATTCCCCTCCCATGACAGACTGGCAA
>QBMS01000120.1:0-5888 GCA_003249095.1 Snowella sp. | reverse complement strand
ACTGGCAAGTTATTAGTGGCAACATTACCGCTCCGAAAGGTTTTAAAGCATCGGGTATCACCGCAGGACTAAAGCCCTCTGGTTCCCCAGACTTAGCCCTGATTTACTCCGAAACAGAAGCGATCGCGGCGGGGGTGTTTACGACCAGTCAGGTGCGGGCGGCCTGTGTAGATTATTGTCGGCAAAAATTGCAAGCGAAAGGTAACGCCAGGGCCATTTTAGTGAATGCAGGTCAAGCCAACGCAGGTACAGGCAAACAGGGTTTACAAGATGCCCTCGATTGTGCCGATGCCCTAGCCCAAGCCCTGAATTTATCCGCAGATTCAATTCTTTTGGCTTCTACAGGCGTAATTGGTCAACGGATTAAAATGGATATTTTAAAAGCGGGTATTGCGCCGTTGGTGGCAGCTTTATCGGAAACAGGCGGGGATGCGGCGGCGAAATCCATTGTGACGACCGATTTAGTGACCAAATCCATTGCCCTAGAAACGATGATTGAGGGTCGTCCTGTTCGGATTGGGGGAATTTCCAAGGGATCGGGCATGATCCACCCCAATATGGCGACGATGTTGGCTTTTGTCACCTGTGATGCGGCGGTTTCGACTTCCCTCTGGCAAGAAATGTTGAGTCGGGCGGCAGATAAAACTTTTAATCAAATTACCGTCGATGGCGACACCAGCACCAATGATAGTTTGATTGCGTTGGCTAATGGTCAATCCCGTACCCCTGCCATCACCGAAATGGGGCCGAATGCTCAAAAATTAGAAGCCATGTTAACTGCCGTTTGTGAACATTTAGCCAAGGCGATCGCCCGTGATGGAGAAGGAGCGACTTGTTTAGTGGAAGTGCAGGTCACGGGTGCAGTGGATGACGAATCGGCACGGAAAATTGCTCGAACGATCGCGGGATCTTCTTTGGTTAAATCCGCTATTTTCGGTCGTGATCCCAACTGGGGAAGAATTGCAGGGGCCGCTGGACGGGCGGGAGTAATTTTCAATCAAGAAGATCTCCAGATTAAGTTAGGGGATTTCCTGATGATGGAAAATGGTCAACCCATTGCCTTTGACCGTGCCGCCGCGAGTAATTACCTCAAGCAAGCTTCTGAAGGGGCTTATTTACAGGATGACACCGTTTTAATTGCAGTTTGTGTGGGGAACGGCTCTGGAACGGGTCTAGCTTGGGGATGTGACCTCAGCTATGATTATGTCCGCATTAATGCTGAATATACGACTTAATCGGGAAGGCGATCGCTCGATAGATACCGTTATTTCGGGCCTTGTTGATAGCCTTAGTTCTGGCTTTTCCAAAACCTGGGTCATGCGATCGCCCCGAATTCTCAAGTTGTAGAAAATAGGAATATCTGTTTTTATGATTATTTTAACCCAGATTCATCGGAATTTTTTTAGATTAATGAAAAATAATTTTTGATAATGCTATTCCACCTGAATAAACACTAAGGGTAATCACTTGATAATCTATTAACTTGGTTTCATGGGGCAATTGGTTCGTTCCAGAGTTCATCCCATAGGCAGGAAAATTGGCTCCACTTAGACTTAATCGAATGGCATTTCCTTGAGCTAATTTAATACAAATGGGTTGTAAAGAAAAAGTAATCGTTTCTTTAGTTTCAGAAAAATTGACGCGCCGATAACCCTGAGAAAAATTGTACACAGAACCATCGGGCCGCACTTCCGACACAATAGCGCAGAGGTCAAAACTAGGAGTATCGCCTTGCACATTGATTTCAACTTGAATTTCTCCCTGTAAAAATAAATCTTCGGTTAAAGGTTGGGATGTATAGGTTAAAACATCAAAGCGAGTATCTATACTAGAACGTTCACAAGAGCCTGATGGAAATCCCGCATGACCTCCTAAAGAGGGGACGGGTCGCCAGGGATCGTGGACAATTGTATCTATTATTTCAGCATTTTCAGAAGTATTTAATAATAAATTAGTTACTAATTGACCCGCATTTTCTTGAATATTGGCTAACCCATTACTCTTAAGATAAAAAATTTGTTGTTGATGGGAATTTAAAGTTTCAAAATTGCGCCACTGATTGCTTCCCATTTCAAATAATTGTATCGGTAATTTTTCTAATAATTGAGAGTCTTTTCCTTTTAAAAAATAATCAAACCAAGCAATTTGATATGCGTCAATAAAACTATTAGCTGATTTCCCATAATCCATTTCTCCCGTTTTTCTGCCCCAGGGTAAATGACCCCAGGGGCCAATGATTAAATGCTGAGGAAACTGGCTTTTATTTTTCATCTTTTGATAAAGCTTGAAATTCCCTCGCAAATGGGGATCAAACCAACCGCCAATATGCAACATGGGTAAATCTACTTTTTCTAATAAAAATTCAGGGGATAAATTTTGCCAATAGGGATCATTTTCAGGGCGATTTAACCAATCATGATAAAAAGAATCAGGTGCTAATTCCTGAAGAATAGAAGGATTGATTGGAATTTGATCGAGTAACGGTAAATTACGGGACGCTGCATAAAGTTTTTGAAAAGTGTCTGGGTCTCCTTTTAATTTGGCAGTTTCTGCGGCTAATTGAATAGCCCATCCGAGATTCATTTGCAAACAAAATGCACCATTTTCGTAGGCCCAATCTTGGTACAGATTGTAGGCAATCATGGCAGGACAAATGGTTTTTAAAGCAGGAGGTTTATGCACGGCGGCATAGAGTTGGGTCATTCCCTGGTAGGAGAAGCCATACATTCCGACTTTTCCGTTACTTTGGGGCAATTGGGCGGCCCAATTAATGGTGTCGCATCCATCTTCAATTTCGTTTTCAAAGAGTTGAAATTCTCCTTGGGATGTGCCTCGTCCTCTAACATCTTGAATAACTACTAAATAGCCCTGGGAAGCATACCAAGACGGATGGGCATAGACGACGGTGGAAGCAATTTTTCGTCCGTAGGGTTGACGCATTAATAAAACGGGAAATTCTCCGAGGCTATCGGGATAGTACAAATCGGCATCAAGTCGGAGGCGATCGCGAGTCAGAAAAGAAACAGTTTTTTTTTGACTGAAAACATATTGTTGTCAATTAATGGAAATTTAAGAAGAATTTACTGTCAACAAATATTAGGTTTTTCATCAAATTATACAACTTATACTCAATCCAATGATTACTTTATAGACGATTTTAAACAATTTGATGTCAAGCTTCTGAATTAAGCGATCGCCAATTTCAGTGAAATCGATATTTATGAATGATTATGAATTTATAGAAGTTAATAATTGAGATCAATTCACAGATTTTGCACATTTAGTCCCTACAGTTGTATTGCTATTACGAAATATCTCCAAGTTTAGGTTTTGAGTGGCGATCGCCTTACACGGTCAAAAACAAAAATGAGTAACTCTCCGATCAAATTCTCCATTCCCTATTTTTAAAAGACGCAGAAATCCCCATGAAAGCACTGTTACTCTATCCCCAATTTCCGCAATCTTTTTGGTCATACGATCGCACTGTGGCAATGGCTGGACTTAAAGCCCTGATTCCACCGTTAGGAATTATTACGATCGCGGCTCTGCTACCCCAGGATTGGCAAATTCGATTTTATGACCGCAATGTAGGTCTAGAAAGCGCTGCGGATTGGGAATGGTGCGATCTGGTTATTCTTTCCGCCATGTTAGTGCAAAAGCCCGATTTTCATGCCCTGATTCAAAAAGCGATTCGGTTAGGGAAAAAAGTGGCAGTTGGTGGCCCCTATCCCACTTCTGTTCCCCAGGATGCACTCAATTCGGGGGCTGATTATCTGATTCTGGATGAAGGAGAAATGACGATTCCCCTATTTTTGGAAGCGATCGCCGAGGGTCGGCCCAACGGAATTTTTCGAGCAGAGGAAAAACCCGATGTCACCACCAGTCCCCTGCCTCGTTTTGACTTGTTGCAACGGGATGCCTATTTTTCCATGGCCATTCAATTTTCGCGGGGATGTCCTTTCAATTGTGAATTTTGTGACATTATTTCGCTCTATGGCCGTAAACCCCGCACCAAAGAACCCAGTCAAGCTTTAGCCGAATTACAGTTTCTCTATGATTTAGGCTGGCGCGGTTCCTTGTTTATTGTGGATGATAATTTTATTGGGAATCAGCGTAATGTCAAACGCTTTTTACGAGAATTAATTCCTTGGATGAAAGAACATGATTATCCCTTTAGTTTCATCACGGAAGCCTCAGTGAATTTATCAGAAGATGAAGAATTACTCGGATTAATGGGACAATCGGGTTTTTATGCAGTGTTTCTCGGTATTGAAACCCCCGATCAAGATAGTTTAGCCGTCACTCGCAAAGTCCAAAATACCCGCAATCCCTTAGTAGAAGCTTGTCACAAAATTAACGAAGCGGGATTAGTGATTTACGCAGGATTTATTCTGGGTTTTGATGGAGAAAAATCGGGTGCAGGTGACAGAATTCAAGCCTTTGTAGAACAAACCAGTATTCCTCAGCCCATGTTGGGGATTCTTCAAGCCTTGCCCAATACGGCCCTTTGGGAACGTCTCAAACAAGAAAACCGTTTAGTAGAGGGAATTGGAGTCACGGAACTGGGGGATCAAAATAGTTTAATGAATTTTATTCCCACCCGTGCGATCGCAGAAATTGGGAAGGAATATGTCGAAGGATTTTGGAAAATGTATGACCCATCCACCTACCTCCGACGGTGTTTTCAGCAATGTCTCCAGTTGAATTTAAAAGGAAATAAGCAAATCCTCAATATACCTTGGCGTAAACAATGGCGGCTTCTTGTTCAGATTATTTGGCATCAGGGGATAAAGCGATCGCCGATTCGTAAGCAATTTTGGCAACAACTCTGGACAATTCTTCGCCACAAACCCCAATCCTTAACGATCTATTTAGTCCTGTGTGCAACGGGAGAACATTTTTGGGAATATCGATGGACAGCAAGGGAACGAATCAGCCAACAACTAGGTTACGATCCCATGATCCATTATCCCCCTGCACTCCAGGCTCAAGCAGAAACAGTTGCCTGCCCTTCCCTTACTTCCGTGACTTAAAAATAAAAATTGTTAACTTAGGAATTTAAGCCTTATTTCAAGTAAAAGAACAGGCGTTTAATAGGGCTTTTGCTAATAATTCTTGATAAACTTCATCGGTAACTAAATAGGAACCAAATCGTTCTAAATGGGCATTTTGTAACTGGGCATCAAAGAGCGTAAATTTTCTTTGGCGTAAATGTTCCACCAGTTTAACCATTGCCACCTTGGAACCTTCAGGAATGCGATAAAACATGGATTCCCCAATAAAAGCTCCCCGAATCACAATTCCCAAAATTCCCCCCGCCAACTCATCCCCCTGCCAGGTTTCAAAACTATAAGCCCAACCTGCTTGATATAAACGCCAATAAATTTCTTTTAATTCATCCGTAATCCAAGTCGTTTCGCGATTAGCGCATCCCTCACAAACCGCTCGAAAATCCCGATTAATGGCAATTTGAAAGCGTTCCTGATTTAAAACCCGTTGGAGAGATTTGGGATATCGAAAACGATCATCTAGGGGAATTAAGGCTCGGCGGCGACTACTATACCAGCCCAATTCACCGTGATCTTCCGCCATTAAAAAATAGCCCTGGGCATATTGTTTGATCACATAATCAATATCCATTTCAATTTGCACGCTAAACCTATTGACCTCCTGACGACAGGAATCGGTTTTTATCTTTATTTTTGATGAATTAGCACATACTAGCTAGTCTCGACGCATTAACAGTAATTGAATGAGTTGTAAGACCGCATAAAAAGCCGTTGCCACATAGGTTAACGCGGCGGCATTAAGAACTTTACGCGCTCCTCGATTTGGCACTGGTTCAGTCTAATTATTAGAATGAAATCCTTACAAGACAAGGACTTAAC
>QBMS01000011.1:51105-58552 GCA_003249095.1 Snowella sp. | reverse complement strand
GTTGAACCTCTTGTATTGCAAACTTTCTAGCCTCCAATTAGACGATACCAGTGCCACAAATTAAAACCTGAAAAACAATCCTTGTCATTTTCCCAATTTACACGTTAGGATAATAGTATATTCACAAGGGGCCGCAACGGTTTCGACAGGTTGGCGAAAGCTCCCCCGTGATGCAGGTCGAGAGTGAATCTCCTCTCGTAAATCCCAGATTCAAAAAAAATGTAACTGCGAATAACATCGTTAGCTTCAAGCGCGTGGCAGTAGCTGCCTAAACTCGTCAGAGTCCGCTTACTTCTAATTTGACTCCGTTAAAGATTAGAGGTTAACCCCAACGGATGCACTCTCTTTAGCGTTCCTTTAGTTGGCTAAGAAGTAAAGACTAAACTAAAGCATCCCACCATCTGGGATAATAGATGGTTCTCGCTCTGAGGATTAGAAGGGCTAAACCTGTGAACGAACGGTAAGTAAATACCCAATTTGGACAGCAGTTCGACTCTGCTCGGCTCCATTCCTATTTAAAAACTTGAAAATCGTGGTATCTTAACTCTTTAAGAAGTAGATGCCACGATTTTTTAGTAAAGTAGAAAAATTAATTACATTGGTTCATCATGCTTAGTTGCAGAACAACTTGATCAATTTGTTTGACTAAAGTTGCCCCTGGTTTACTAGAATCATTCACCAACAGACTAAAAACTAAAACCCCGTAGGTAGGATGATTAATATAACCCGACAAGGCACGAACACCAGTCAGTGTACCTGTTTTGGCATAAACAATTCCCTCGGCTGGGGTTTGGCGCATCCGTCTTCCCAAGGTTCCATTAATCCCTGCAACAGGCAGAGACGCAACAAATAGTTCATTGCCTGGGGAAGAATACATGGCGGTTAAGGTTTCCACTAATGCCCTGGGGGTTGCGGTATTGGCACGGGATAGACCCGAACCATCGGCTAACCGAAAGCTCTGGGGATTGACTCCCAATTGTGCTAGAGCGGCCTTAGCGGCTCCAGTCCCACCAATGTATTTCATTAATCTATCGGCATAACCATTATGACTCCGTTTATTCGTCACCATGATCCAGTCTTGTAGGGAAACTTTACCGATCATGGTATTGGGACTGAGACGTTGAAGGGCCGCCGCAGTGGTAAAAATTTTATTATTAGAAGCAGGAATAAATGATCTATCGGCATTGTGACTATAGATCAGTTGACCACCTTGTAATGTTTGAACCAAGATGCCCCAACGATTTAAAGAATTTGCGCCAATAATCCGATGAATAATGGGATCTAGAGTGGCGGGACAGCCTCCCTGATAAATGGGAGAGCCATAATTACCGAAATTATCCTGGGGAGATTGTTCAAATTCGGGGGATTCAATAGTGAGGGGAATGGATTCTCGTCCCTGAAAATAATCAACGCTTGCCGTTGGATAGTCCTCGTTAGCAATGCTGGGCGGAACCCAAGCTAAATTGGTGGCTGCAAGAATTGCTAGGGGGGTAAACCATTGGCGTATTTTTTTCATGGGCTTATGAAATGGAATAATTGACGACCTCGTTAAATCCTTTGAATTGTACCAGGCTATGGAAAAATGATCATCTTTTTTTTGAATCGGAAAAAACGACCTTAGCAATGATGCTGGTCAGGAATTTCCATGACTGCTTGTATGACCATTACGGACGAGCCACCAACACAAATTTTTTGAATTAATCCTTCTTTTTTAAACGTTTTGACGATTAATGAACTCGGTCTTCCCATTTCAATGCCCTGTTCAATTTGCCATTGGAGTAGTCCATTGCGTTGGTCTCTGATACCGAAATAACCACCTAATGCTGCTGCTGCGGAACCTGTTGCGGGGTCTTCTTCGATGCCGAGGGAAGGGGCAAACATTCGTGATCGCACGGCGGCACTTTGCGATCGCAGAAAACCTGATTGAGAACTCGTTTCAAAGGTAAACAAATAAACACAGGATGCCCAATCATTGGCGAGGATAGATTCCCAGCGATCGCGCTTTAACGTGGCTTGTGCGAGGGCTTCTTGACTTTTGAGGGGAATGAAAAGAAAGGGTAATCCACAGGAAACTGCCTGGGGCGCATAGTCTCCCGTAAGGAAGTCTTCAGGTTTTAGGGAGAGCATTTCAGCTAAATCTTCCATATCGGGTACAGTTGAGCCAAATTCAGGTAATTGAGCCGCCGTTAATTCGGTGTAAGTGGGCTTCCCTGATTCACTCAAAATTTTGACGGGAACTGGCCCCACCCCTTCTTCAAAAATAATGGTAGTTTCGGATTGATCTAGGACAATCTCACCAATATAAGCCAAAACATAGGCTGTTCCAACGGTAGGATGCCCCGCAAAGGGTAATTCGGAGTTAGGCGTAAAGATGCGTAACCGTCTGGTTCCCCCGACCGTTTCAGGAGGAAAAACAAAGACCGTTTCTGAATAATTAATTTCACCAGCAATTTTTTGCATTTTCCAGGTACTTAACCCCTGGGCTTGGGGAAAAACCGCCAAGGGATTGCCACCAAAAGTTTTTTGAGTGAAAACATCGGCGGTATAAAATTGATATTCCATAGTCTAAAATCCAATAGATATCTCCAGCAATCAAGAATGGATCGATTGGAACTGATGGTAGGGGTAATTCATGAATTACCCTTACTCAATTTTTGGAGATGTCTAATGATTACAACTCTTGAGTTAGCGTAAGGGGTTGGCATTGCTTGATCTGGGCGAGGATATTTTCCGCTCCTTCTTGGCGGAGATCTTCCAAATAATCTGCTTGATGGGATTCGGCTTCTGTGGCACTATCAAACGGCCCAAAATAATAGAGACAGCGTGGAAAATCGGTATAAACTTCTAGCCACCAAGCCAACGCCTGGGATTTGCCACTGAGGGTCGCAGTAGGAGTGATACTTAGTATTTTTGCGCCCAAACGGTGAATGGAGCGAATTTCTTCACTCATCCTTTCAGAAGAAACTTTCAGAAAAAATTTACCACGACGTTGAGTTAATTTTTGGTGATTGGGAACAAAAGCCTGGGGGACAATCGCCACTTCCAAAAGAAACATCTGGTTATTTAATTCGTTGTTTATCGCCATGATGACTAGCTTTAGTAATATACTGGGCGGTTATAGAGGGATTTGATTTATTCTAAGATTTTTTGTCTTTAGGATACTCTATTTGTCAAGAAAAGGAAAGTCTCTATTTTTGAGTTGAGAGTGCGGACAAAATTTGATCGTCGGTAGAAAAGTCTACCTCTGTCTCTTGGTAATTAGAGAGTAAATAATCGCGATTAAAGGAGTCTTTTAACCCTGAAATGAGGTCGTATTCGGGTTGCCAGTTTAATTCGGTTTGGGCTTTGTGAATATCGGCAAAAAAATGTTGGGGTCTGAGGGGAAAGGCTTTTTTCTTGCCAAAATCAAAGTCTTTGGGATTGTAGTGAACAATTTTGAGGTCTTCTGCGGATTTTCCTGCGGCGATCGCGGCGGCTTTGGCCAAACCATCAAAGGTCACATAGCGATCGCCAGAAATATTATAAATTTGTCCAATGGCTTGGGGATTCCCTAACACTGCGACCATTGCTGAGGCTAAATCCTGGACATGGCCAAATTGGGTGAAGTGCAGACCATTGCCTGGAATCGGAATGACGCGATCGCGGACAATACGATCAAAAAACCACGCTTCGAGGGGATTATAATTTTGCGGGCCGTAAATATAAACGGGACGAATGGCTGTCCAGGGAACACCACTTTCGGCTAAATAGGCTTCGGTTTCAAATTTTCCCTTGTGGCGACTGTTGGGATCAACCGCATCCCCTTCCATGTGGGGCATTTGGTCAGATTTGAGATAAACCCCCGCCGAACTGACATAGACAAACTGTTTGAGCTGGTCTTTGAATAACTCAACTAAAGGCTTAGTATCACTTAATTCTCGCCCGTTATTGTCGTAAATGACATCAAACTGTTCTTCTTTTAATTTTTCTAACTGCTCTATATCCTGGCGATCGCCGTGAATTTGTTGAATGCCTTCAATGGGAGCAGGTTTCTTGCCTCGATTAAACAGAACAACCTCATGACCCTGTTCTACCAAGGCTTTCGTTAAATAAACGCCAATAAAACGGGTTCCCCCCATAATTAATATCCGCATCATTATCCTCTATTTGTTAATTTTTTTGATTTAATAAGCTGTTAATCATTCAAGACACATACAGGCAAGGGGCTTAAGCCCCTTGTTACATAGCTTTCAGGAAAATCAAAACTATTCTGACGAACTCTCCAAAACAGCCTGGACTGGTTCACGGTTTAACTTAAAAACCACAACTCCCAAGGGCGGCAAACAGAGATCTAAAGAATAGGGCTGGGAGTGGAATGACCATTCTTCTGACCATTTTCCGCCGAGATTGCCCATATTACTGCCTCCATACTGACCCGCATCACTGTTGAATAGTTCGATATAAAAACCTGCCTCTGGAACACCGACTCGATAGTGGCTATGGGGTTGGGGGGTAAAGTTACAGACAACAACCACAAACTCGCTGGGATCTTTACCCCGACGAATAAAGGCGGCCACACTATGGCGATTATCGGTACAGTCAATCCACTGGAAACCCGATTCTTCAAAGTCGTTACTGTATAAAGCAGGTTCCGTCCGATAAAGATGATTGAGGGAAATGAAGAACTGTTTTAATTGCTGATGGGGTTGAAACTGTAACAGGTTCCATTCCAAATCCGCCCAAACATTCCATTCACTCCACTGGCCAAATTCCATGCTCATGAACATGGTTTTCTTGCCAGGATGGGTAAACATATAGGAAAAGAGGGCGCGGACATTCGCAAACTTTTGCCACTCATCGCCTGGCATTTTACCGAGCATATTGCTCTTACCATGTACCACTTCATCGTGGGACAAGGCCAACATATAGTTTTCACTGTGGTGATACCACATACTAAAGGTGACATTATTTTGATGAAACTGGCGGAACCAGGGATCCATGCTGAAATAATCCAACATATCGTGCATCCAACCCATATTCCATTTCAGGTTAAAGCCTAATCCGCCCACATAGGTCGGCCAAGATACCATTGGCCAGGAAGTCGATTCTTCGGCGATTGTCAATACCCCAGGAAAATAGCTAAACAAAACACTATTCACTTGACGAAGAAAATCCGCCGCCTCTAGGTTTTCCCGACCACCGTATTGATTGGTCACCCATTCTCCAGGTTCACGGCAATAGTCGAGATAAAGCATTGATGCCACCGCATCTACCCGAATTCCGTCAATATGATATTTATCAAACCAAAATAGGGCATTGGCAACCAAGAAGTTACGGACTTCATTCCGTCCATAATTAAAAATCAGCGTTCCCCATTCCTTGTGTTCCCCTTTACGAGAATCCGCGTGTTCATAAAGATGGGTTCCATCAAAAAAGGCTAACCCGTGACCATCCTTGGGAAAATGACCAGGTACCCAATCGACAATCACCCCAATGTCATTCAAATGGCACTGATCGATAAAGTACATTAAATCTTCAGGAGTTCCATAGCGGGAAGTTGGGGCGTAATAGCCCGTTACTTGATAACCCCAGGAACCATCAAAGGGATGCTCGGCGATCGGTAATAATTCAACGTGGGTGTAGCCTAATTCTTTGATATAGGGGATTAATTTATCGACTAATTCATAGTAAGTGAGAAATCTTGCGCCCGTATTCAATTCAGAAACTTGGACAGGGGAAAGTTTACCCGCAAGTCCCTGGGCCGCTTCTTCAATAGAAGTATGCAACCAAGAACCAATGTGCATTTCATAGACAGAAATGGGTTTGCTTAGGGGGTCAGTATTTCGACGATTTTCTAACCAATCTTGGTCATTCCATTGATAACTGTCGAGATCGGCCACAATAGAGGCTGTTTTTGGTCTTGGTTCTTGATAAAAGCCGTAGGGATCGGATTTTTCGTAAATATGTCCTTCTGCGTTTTTAATTTCGTATTTATAAGCAGTGCCAAATCCTAATTCGGGAATGAATAATTCCCAGATCATGTTACCGTTCTTTCGCATTTGGTTGCGGCGGCCATCCCAGTTGTTAAAATCTCCCAAAATCGAGACATTGCGGGCATTGGGGGCCCAAACAGCAAAGTATACGCCTGAAATACCATCGACAACCGTGACGTGAGCGCCGAGTTTTTCATAGATGCGGTGGTGATTACCTTCTCCAAAAAGATGAATGTCAAATTCGGTTAATTTTGGGGAACTGAAGGCATAGGGGTCATAAATAACTCGTTCATGCTCTCCTTCTTTGATCCGAAACTGGTAGTTGCTTAGGGTCGCTGTATCAATCTTACATTCAAAAAAATTAGCGTGATGAATGGCTTGCATCGGATATTCATTACGTTCGCTGGGAAAGGTCACCCAAGCGGCCTGAGCATCGGGCAAGTAGGCGCGAATTACCCACTGTTTGACGGTGCCATCGGTTTCAATGGGATGGCTCCCCAAAATTTCAAAGGGATCATGATGGAGATTATAAACAATCTGATTAACTTGGTCTTGCGTTAAATTTGTTGACATTCGATTATAGATTTTAATAAAGAGGAGAGCCGAAACAGCCTGACTTACTTATAAGTTATATGTACTTTACCAGAAAAATGGGGTTTTCAAGCCTCGCCCTTAAGGAGCAACTTGGATCAATTTACCAAACTGGGGTTAAATCTAGGATGAAACCCTGCAATACGTTTTCCCCTGACAATTGACTAGGATTTTCTAAGATTTCGACGGCTTGGCCTTGCCGATAAATTTCTACTTGCCGATCATGGCGATTAATTAACCAACCTAATTGCGTCCCATTTTCTAGATATTCTTGCATTTTGTTTTGCAGGGATTTTAGGCGGTCACTTTTTGAACGTAATTCAATCACAAAATCAGGACAGAGGGGAATAAAGCCTTGACGTTCTTCTGGGGTTAATTTATTCCACTTTTTTAGAGGGAGCCAAGCCGCATCGGGTGATCTGTCAGCATCGTTGGGGAGTTTAAAGCCACCAGAGGAGTCAAACGCAATTCCCAATTTATTCTGCCGACTCCAGGCTTGGAGTTGATAGGCAATCTCGATATTTCGGTTACTGGTTTCTCCTCCTGTTGGCGACATAATGACTAAATCTCCCTGACAACTTCTTTCAAAGCGTAAGTCGCGGTTATCTTGGCATAATTGATAAAATTGCTCATTGGATAACTGGAAAGAGTCAAATTTGATGATCAGAGAACTCATTTTTCGTCTTACCTACTTACTTGATTGATGTTCCCGAATAAGGCGATCGCGTCTTTTCAAGATTAATAGGGCATGGTGTACTTAAAGTCTTTAGTCCCTTCGTAATTAGAAAGTTTAGCTAATTTTTCGAGGATTTGCGTCCCAGAAACGGTTTCTCCCTTAATGACCCATGTCGGATAGGACTGAATTTTTGCGGCGGTGGAAGGTT
>QBMS01000011.1:39834-51095 GCA_003249095.1 Snowella sp. | reverse complement strand
CTTCTGGCTGAGGATTTTTGCCACTAGGGTCACATTCTATGGAGTTAATTTCCTTAAAGGCTTCTTTTCCGAATAATTGCTTTTGTTCGTAACAGTGGGGACACCAAAAAGCACTATACATCTTGGCATCGATCGCCTTTAAATGTTTGGCTAGGGCAATTTCTGAGGGGCCAGAAGTCATGGTAATTTCCCAGCCATAAGGGGGAACAGGACTGGTGGTGGCTTGGGTAATAGGGGTGAGTCCATTAGAGGCAACAGGGGCGTTGGCACTGGCATAGAGGCCGAGACTGCCCATGATGGTGATCAAACCGACAATAATTGTAGTGAAAAATACTTGACCCACTTCTTCCCACTCCCGACCGATAATGGCCAAAATAAATAAGGTAATTGAACAAATGGCTGAGGTTAAACAGTACCAACACGCTTCATTGAGCTTAAAAAAGGAAATGTACATCAAATAACCACTAAAGACGGCCATGGAGGTTCCCCCAATCAATAGCATTCGTCCCGTTACTTTTTCCAGTTGATTACGTTGTTGCTTGTTTTTTTCTGCATTCACCAAAAAAGGCGCGAGGGCAAAGACAATCATCGCTAGATAGGCCAACAGTCCAAATAAGCTTAGAGGCAGGCCAAAAACCTTGGCGTAGGGACTCTGAAGGACGAGGTCGCAACTGGACATTCCTGACGCTTTATCAATAGGACAGGCTGTTTTTCCTCCCGTTAGGGCAACAAAAGTAAGATAGGTCGTGATTAAGCTACCGATAACGGCGATCGCGCCCATGATTAAACGGGAATAGCGATGAATCCAAGGAACAGAACGTCTGCGAATCATAAAGCGTGATGACTACAATTAGTGACTATGGTGAGTAAAGCGTGATTAAACTATATCAATTTTACACGTTGCTCTTTAATTTCTGCGATCGCTAAGATTCAACCAAGGCGATCGCGACGAGCTACGACCTTTCAATCGTCCAAAAAGGAAAGGTTTGGCTGGGATTGATAATGACACCTTTAATATTATTTTGAGCAAAGGCAAAATCCTTCGTTTGCCAGAGAGGAATATAGGGAACTTCTTGGGCCAATAGGGTTTGAATTCGCGCAAAAATTTCATTACGTTTAGCGGGATCGGATTCCTTACGTTGTTGATCAATCAATTGATTCATTTCTTCACTGTAATAAAACGAACCTTGACCTTGGGAACCCCCTTCTTCACAGCCTTTAGGGGTAGAACCCTTGGCACAAGCTAAAAAGGGATAGATATAGTTGTCAGGATCGAGAAAGTCGGGATACCAATTAGACATGGCACTTTCATACAAACCCTTGCCTACATTTCTAAAAAAAGCCGCCGAAGCAATACTATTGGGCTGAAATTGAATCGCTCCGTCTAAATCTCGTTTAGAAAGGGCTTTGAGGAGAGCCGCGACGATACTGGCGGTAATTGACCCTGATGAGTGCCAAATTTCGACGGTAACAGGATTTTCTTTGGAATAACCCGCCTGTTGCAATAATTGTCTGGCCTTTTCGATATTATGATCACCGTATTCGGTTTGAAAAGCGGGTTTGTAGGCTTCAAAACTCAGGGGAATCATACTATACAAAGCTTCTCCCTGACCTTGCAAAATGCGCTCATTCAACAGTTTGCGATCCACCAAAGATGCGATCGCCTGTCGGACTAACTTTTGTTTGAGGGGATCACTGTTCATATTCAGCGTCATAAAATTGACCACCGATCCCGACGCTTCGATCACCTGCCCCTCTCCCTTTTCTGCATAAGCTTTTAGCTTTTTGACCTGTTGAGGCAAGAGAGATTGATAGGCAACATCCACCGCCTTCGTCCGAAAGGCATTGAAAAGGTTAGCGGGATTACTGGGATAAAGTTGTAGATCAATTCCCTGATTCCTGGGTTTTTCGCTCCAATAGTCACCAAATACTTCCAATCGTAGGGAATCACTATTAAAACTGGTTAATTTATAGGGCCCTGTTCCTGCAAATTTTTCGGGAATAAACTTACCCTCGCCCATTTCATAGACTTTCGGGGAAACCGCACAAGCTCCAGGAAACGCCAAAAGGGAAGGAAACGCCGCAAAAGGTTTCTGAAGCGTGACCTTAAGTTCCCATTCCCCTGTTGCTTCAACGGATTTCACCGTATCCGACAATAAAAACGACGGCTCTCCCCCATTTTTGATAAAGCGATTCAGGGAAAAAGCCATTGCCTCGGCGTTAAATTCAGTCCCATCATGGAATTTGACTCCCTGACGAATGGGAATGGTATAGATGAGTCCATCCTCGCTAATTGTGGGAAATGCGGTCGCTAAACGGGGTTCTAATTTCGTTGTCCCTAACTTATAGGTGTAAAGCGTTTCCCCTAAGTTATAGATCACCATCAATCCAGCCAATTCGTAACTGTCCGCAGGATCAATGGTTCGAGGTTTAAGGATCGTACCGACGGTGATGGTATTTTGGCGGTCACTCGCATTTGGGGTAGGCTGATTTTGCTTCTGAACACAACCCCCCATTAATACCAAGCAAAGCATCAGTAAGGTTATGCCCTGAAATAAGCGATTTCTTTTTCTGTTAATCCCCAAAAATCCATCTAACATAGAAATTTTTTAATGCTTTTTAATAAGATTGATGATCTATGATCAACAGTTAATTATAGGAGGATAGGGAAATATTCAACCCTGCTTTGCATTTATTCCGAGTTTAACCCCCCTTCGGATTCGTTAATAATTGCTCATAACGACCCAGGGCGAGCAGGGGAAAATATTGTCGGTACATATGATAACGGATATAAAAATGACAAGGAAAACCTGTTCCTGTAAACTCCGTTTCGTCCCAACTCCCATCATCTTTTTGCGTTGAAATTAAATAATTAATTCCGTCGGCGATCGCCGTTTGAGAAAATAATCCCGTCGCTTTTCCTCCGTCCAACAGTCCAATCAAAGCCCAAGCCGTTTGGGAAGCTGTGCTGATGCCTTGCCCCTTTAAACTTGAATCCTTATAACTTTCACAGGTTTCCCCCCAACCTCCGTCAGCATTTTGACAACTTTCTAACCAACTCATGGCTTTAGTCATTCGGTCTCGATAACGTTCTGGATCAATAACCGCGAGAGCCGAAATCACCCCACTGGTTCCATAGAGATAATTCACCCCCCAACGCCCAAACCAACTGCCATCGCTTTCCTGTTCTTTTTCTAAATAGGTTAAAGCTCTTTCAATTCGTTCAGGTTCCATTGAGAGATGACAAGACCCCAACATTTCCAAGACCCGTGCCGTCACATCCGCCGTATTGGGGTCAATCATGGCTTTTAAATCCCCGTAGGGCAATTCATTTAACCAGTCCTGATCATTATCAATATCAAAGGCTGCCCAACCTCCTGCTTTACATTGCATCGTCGCCATCCACTCCACTCCCCGTTGCATCGCCGCATTTTTCGCCCCTTCATCAGGTAAATTCAATCCCGCTAAGGCCATCACGACCACCGCCGAATCATCCAGATCGGGATAGAAATTATTATCAAATTCAAAGGCCCAGCCCCCTGGTTTGCCTAATTTATTTTTGACATACCAATCGCCGTAGGTCAGGATTTGTTTTTTGATGAGCCATTCCCCTGCCCGAACTAGCGCAGGATGATCCGATTTGATGCCCGATTCCACCAAAGCCCTCACCACCCAAGCCGTATCCCAAACAGGAGAAACACAGGCTTGAATACAATAGGTATTTTCAGTTTCAATGGCAAAATTATCAAGAGCCGCTAGACCTCTTTGCACGAAGGGATCGTTTACGTCATAGCCCAAAACTTTGAGAGCCAACATCGAATTGAGCATGGCAGGAATAATTCCGCCCCAATCTCCACTCACTTCTTGCCGTTCTAAGATCCATTTTTCGGCGGCTTTTAATCCTGTTTTTCGCCAGGGAACGAGGTTTGCTTTTTCTAGCCATTTAAAGAAACTATCTAAACCCACAAAAATATCAGCCCAATTATTATTGCGGGGTAATTCATATTTAACGTTTTCAATTCCTTCGGAGTAGAGTTCATCGAGGGTGATTTTACTGCCCAGATCGTAAATGGGTTTTTGGTCACAAACAGCAATCAGGGGAACGGTACTAGAACGCGCCCAACTCGACATTTCATAAATGGTGAAGGGAAACCATTCGGGCAAAAGCATAATCCAAGGCGGAATGGAGGGAGTGCCGCGCCAGTCGTAGCAACCGATGAGAGCGGCGTGCATTTTGGTGAAAATTCGGGTTTTGCTGATGCCACCTTTGGACAAAATAAAGTCTTTGGCTTTAAGCAACTGGGGATCATCTGCGGGTACGCCCAACACTCGAAGGGCCATATAGGCTTCCACGCTGGTACTGATTTCTCCGCCGTCTCCGAAATATAATTCCCAACCGCCATGATCCCGTTGTTGTTGACGCAGATAGGCTTCGGCTTTATGTAAGGGTCTCTCTTTATCGGTTCCCCAAATTTTGTGCAGAATAACCACTTCGGCGGTGATGGTGACGTTAGATTCTAATTCCGACCACCAATAACCATCGGGATATTGCAGGGACATCAAATAATCCTGACTGGCTTGAATCGCTTTTTTGAGTTGATGAGGAGATTTTTCCTGAATTAAGGAGAGGCGATCGTCGGTTTGCATTATTGTCTGGGAGTGAACGGCTGAAATTTCTTTTACAGGATAACAGGTTCGGGTATTTTCTGGGATTTTTGGGAAAACAGGCGATCGCGTGTCTGGGAGTACAATAAGGAAACAAAATGGGCTGTAATCGTTACCGTGTATCGACCTGATCCGACAAAATGGATTAATTGGCGACAAAGAAAATAATCACTAATATTAAATACAAATTATTGCTTATGATGCCCTTTGAAAAATGTCCTGTTTGTGGCGGTGAGTTAATTGAAAAAAAGGTCACAAAGTTATTAAGAGGTGGTGTCAATATTGCCTCTATTTCCGTACCAGCAGAAGTCTGTTTAAGTTGTGGCGAACGTCTTTATTCTCAAGAAACAGTAAGACGTTTTGCCGCTCTAAGAGCTAAATTAAAACGAGGAGAAACACAAGATTTTCAAGTATTAGGACAATCTTTTGAAATCGTTTAATTCTCTGCTCGAAGCACTTGTTCAGCCGTTAAGGTTGATTCTGGAAAAATCGAGGAAATAAGGCGATCGCCGTTTGTAAAAATCCTTTCATTGTAATACCGATCAAACAAAGTACAAATGGTTACTCGTTCTTGAAGCGGATCAACAATCCAATATTCAGGAATTTCGAGAATGGCATATTCTGAACGTTTACTACGATAATCAGTAGATTGGGTCGATTCGCTAACGACTTCTACAAACAAAAGGGGCGGGGCTTCATTTAAGGGAATAATGGCTTCTCTTTGGGAGAGGGATTTCCATTGAGCTAAAGTCAGTACGGTTACATCGGGAATGCGTGACGTATCCCAGCGTCCTCCCCTGGGTGACTGAACACCAATTCGCATATCCTTCGCTGTCCAAGATAAGTTTCGTTGACGGATTTCTGTTTTAAAAATCTCATTTAAATATTCGGCGATCGCCCCATGTTGACCTGTACCAAGACTCATCGGAATTAATTCTCCATCCACTAATTCATAACGGCGATCGCTTCCATCGGTATAGGAACAATAATCGGCAAAACTGAGTTTATTAATGGCGATCGTCATAGATCATGAACCTCTCTAAGCAAAAGGAAAACCTGAAAATAGGTTGATGTTTTTAGTTTAGTCTGTTATGTTGAAACTGGTAAATTCGCTATTTTGGTTAGGTTTACAAAACTTAAGAATATTTTTGGATTTGCTCGGTCTATTGAAAGACAAAGTGGTGTAAAATCTAGATAAGTATGTTTTATTGTTAAATTAAATCAGAAGCGAATTAATTATGAAACGAAATCTTAACCTCATCCGAAAAATTTTGCTCGATATTGAAAATGCGCCTCCTGGCAAAGTTATTTCGGCTTCTAATTTTAATTACGAAGAATTTGAAGAATTAATTATTGTTGAACATCTAAAACTATTGGTAGATGCAAAACTTTTGGAAGGTAATGTGATAGAAGACTCCCTTTTTGACGGTTCGATTGTAAGTGCTTGCTTTATTCATCGACTTACTTGGGATGGGCATGAATTTCTGGCGAATGCAAAAAATGATACGATATGGAAGAAAGTGACATCGCAAGCTGAAGAAAAAGGGGAGTCGATTTCTATATTCGTTTTAAACCAACTTCTGGCATCTGCAACAAAAAAATATTTGGGATTAGACTAAATACAAATACTTTTGAAACAACCGCCTTTTGTAACGTATTTTTCTTTGCGATCGCTGTTTTATTGTTTATCATTGAAGAAGATAATAAGTACTGAATTACCAAACATGACTAAACTACTAGAAAAAGCCTTCCAAGAAGCACAAAAACTTTCCAATAATCTCCAAGACGAAATTGCTGAAAAACTATTAGCCGATATTGAAAATGAACTCCAATGGCAAGAAACTCTTACTGATCCCAATATTAACCTAGACATTCTTACACAAATGGCTCAAGCTGCATTGATAGAAGAACAAGAAGGTAAAACAGAAGAAAAAGGTTTTGGTTAAGAGTAATGAGATCATCCAGAACTAGGATCATTGCTTTCGCTTTGCTGTGATTTATGATTAAGTGCGATCGCTTTTTCTGTAATAAAATTCTAAAATGTGATCGCTGTTTTATTTTTTATGAGTGCGATCGCGGTTTTATTATTTGTGATTAAAAAGTGCGATCGCTGCCTTTTGTGAAGTTATTTTTTCTTTGCGATCGCGACCTGTTGACCTGTACAAAGACTCATTGGAATTAATTCTCCATCCACTAATTCATAACGGCGATCGCGTCTATCGGTATAGTTTATCAATGGCGATGTTCATAGAAGTTTTGCTCAAAATTTAAGGATAATTTCATGATTGTAATGACTATGGAACAATTACAATAAAACATATTTATCAATACATTTAATTAGTGTATGAGATAAATCTTAACTCAAGCAGCGATCGCACTAAGGAGAAACAAAAATGAAGACTGTCAATCCGTATAAAACGACCTTAGATTCGGGGAATGCCTACTGGATGGCTCGACTTGCTAGTGTTGCCTATATTAAAAAAGATGATCCTGAAGGTTCGCCAGATGTAGCCAAAATTCTGGCTAATTTAAAACAAGAAGATCCAAGATTTTCTTCGGTGACAGGCTTTTCTAAAAACAGTTCCCAGGCAATTTTAGTGGAACACGAAGATTTTTTCACAATGGCATTTCGAGGAACCGATGAACTAGTCGACTGGCTTGATAATTTTGATCTGATTGTTACACCTGTTTTGCTCCTCGTTGAAGGAGAAAAATTAGATGGTTACTTTCATAAAGGCTTTTGGAAAGCCACTGAGGATATCTGGGAGCCATTATTAGCAAAATATCAACAATTTCAGCAGCAAGATCGTGACAAACAGAAAGACCTTCAACAAAAAAAGGTCAGACCACTGTTTTTGACAGGGCATAGTTTAGGAGGGGCTATGGCAACAATTGCTGCCACAAAATTGATTCATCAAGATTTACCTTTTATCTCCACCTATACCTTTGGCCAACCCCGTACAATGACCCACAACACTGCCCGTATTATTAATGGCAAAGCAGAGAACCGTTTTTTCCGTTTTCAAAATAATAATGATATGGTAACCCGCGCTCCTGCGAGGGCAGCAGGTTATAGTCATGTCGGTTCTTTTGTTTATATTTCAGAAGATAAAAGTTTACATAATGATATTGGATGGTGGTATCGTTTTCTCGACTCTGCTGAAGGAGTGATCAAAGCAATTCCTAAAAAAGGTTTAGATGGTGTTGAAGATCATTCAATGTCGGATTATCTACAAGCTGTAGAAAGTTGGAATTGGGCCCCAAACCAGACTTGATTTTTTGAAGAAGATTGGATAATCTTTTTGGTTATTTGTTTTCTATAGACTTTCGGTCATTTTCCCTCACTCTTTCCCCTAAAATTATATTTCTTTTGTCTATATTATTTTAGGGGCGATCGCCCTAGCTTATGCACTTCATTATTTGAATTGGCGCACCTTTTTGCCTCCTACCTTCTCCTTTTATTGGAGAATAGACACTAACTTATCTGGAACTAGAATAAATCTAAAGGAAAATAACCATAGGTTCCTGCAATTTTGTCATCCTCACTTTGACAGGAAATTAAGACCCCGCGATAATCCCCATCATAACTATCTAAATAATGACTCTGTTTTTGAGTATTAAATTTTAGATAAACGGCTTTTTCTTGAGGTGGTAATGAAGCCATCTCTAGATTATTGTCGTAACCTAAGGCTGCAAGATAACTAGATAAACCCTGAAAAGCAAGTTCCAAGGAATCGGCACAAATGCCTAAATTTTCATATTCGGATAAATCGACAATTTGTTTAATCGCTGTTTGTAATTCTTTTTTATCTGCTTCGGATTCAACTAATTTAACTTCTAAGCAACTATAACTTTTGAGAATTTCCAGAGCTTTTTCAACGGTCATTGAATTTTCAGTGATCATAAATTTAGGGCAATTATTCTAGGAAGAAGGTGGTGAATAATAAAGGGAAGATTGATATAAAACCGATTCTTGATGGGTTTCTAAGACACAATCAGAGCGGGGATAGGCGACGCAGGTGACGGTATAACCTTCTGAAATTTCCGAGGGTTTCAGAAATTTTTGCTCCTGTTGTTCCACGTTACCACTAAGGAGCTTGGCGACACAAACGGAACATTCTCCTTGCAGACAGCCCGATGGTAAGCGAATTCCCGCTTCTTCGGCCATATCCAGAATATATTGATCTTCGGGAACAGCGATCGCGACATCTAGATTTTTTTCAGCATTAATGAAACGAACGGTATAGGTTGCCATTGGGTTTGAGAGCAAATTATTTTTTTATTTGAATTATCCGCGATCGCGACTTTTCGATGATGGATTTTAGATAGAAAGTGATTTTCCGTTTAAGATCAGGAGACAAATGATTTTGCATTCATAAATTCTAAGCTTAACTCCTATGTTTAACTGGTTTCGTCGTCAGTTCGGGGATTCGTCCCAAAGCGAACAAACTCCTGTCACGCCCGATTCTACCCCGACCGTTGAGGAATCGTCTCAAGGAGAAGAGGTTGCCCAGGAGACGGAAACTAGTGTTGATAATAGTCAGGATGCCTATTTAGAATGGGCAAAATCAGCGTTTAAAAATATTCAAGAGCGCAAACAATCAGAAGAAATTCTGGAAACGCCCGAACCCGTTGCCGAAGAAGTGGTTTCTCAAAAAATTGAAAGCGCGATCGCGGAACCTGAAGCAGAACCTCAAATTGAATTAGTAGTTGAAGCCGAGCCTGAAACGGTTACGGAATCTAAAATCGAACCTGAAATTGAATTAGTTGCAGAAACTGAATCTGTTCCTAGTATTGAACTAATCGTTGAAACTGAGTCAGTCACGGAAGCTGAACCTGTTCCTGAAATCGCCGAAATTGAGCCTGAAATTGAGATAAAACCTGAAATTCCTGTTAGTACCCCTGCCTGGTTACAAAAATCCGATCGCCTAGAAATTTTAAAGGAAACGGCCATTGAAACCGAGGTTCCTGAAACTCCGCCTCAACCCGTTGTCCGAAAAAAAGGGATTAAATTTGATGACGATTTTATTTGGTCAGCGAAAGTTTTAGCGGATCAGGGACGCGCCCCAGAGGATATTTCCGAAGAAGAAATTAATTGGCTCAGTCGTTTACGCCAAGGATTAACCAAAACTCGCCGTAATTTGGTGAATCAACTCAAGGCTATTGTCGGTCAAGGCCCCTTAAATCAGGCGGCGGTAATGGAGATTGAGTCCCTATTGCTTCAGGCAGATGTGGGCATTGAAGCCACTGATTACATCATTACAGCCCTACAAAATAAATTGCGGGAAGAAGCCCTTCCCCCCGATGCCGCGATCGCCTATCTCAAAACGATTTTGCGAGAAATGTTAGACCGTCCCCTGCAAACGGTGAGTAATGCCGATTTTATTCCCACCAAAGAGACGCTGAATATTTGGCTCCTGACGGGGGTGAATGGGGCGGGAAAAACGACGACTATTGGGAAATTAGCCCATTTAGCCCAAAAATCGGGTTACAGTTGTCTAATTGCGGCCGCAGATACCTTTCGAGCGGCGGCCGTGGAACAGGTGAAAATTTGGGGGGATCGCAGTGGAACCAGTGTCATTGCCAATCCCGATAAAAACTCCGATCCCGCCGCCGTTGTCTTTGATGGCATCAGTGCAGCTCAATCTCGCAATATTGAATTACTCCTGGTCGATACCGCAGGACGTTTACAAAATAAGAAAAACTTAATGGATGAATTAGCGAAAATTCGCCGCATTATTGACAAAAAAGCTCCTAATGCCCAGGTCGAATCTTTGTTAGTATTGGATGCCACTCTCGGACAAAACGGTTTACGGCAAGCAGAAGTTTTTTCCCAAGCCGCTAAACTGAGTGGGGTCGTTTTAACGAAACTGGATGGAACGGCCAAAGGGGGAGTCGCGATCGCGGTGGCCCAACAATTAAATCTGCCCATTCGCTTCATCGGTGCGGGAGAGGGCATTGAGGATTTGCGTCCCTTTTCCAGTTATGAATTCGTGGAAGCCTTGTTAAATGGTTAGGGATTTGAGAGCAAAAACCCATGAATAAAAAATCTTCTTTGCCCTACCAAGGCTGGTCTTTAGTTGAGCGAGATCCGAAAACCATTGAACAACTAATGCCCTTTTGGGAATGGTTTTATCGTTATTATTTTCAGGTTAAAAGTGATGGTTGGCAGCATCTGGAATCAGGGGAACAAGTGCTAATCGTGGGTTCCCATAACGGTGGCTTGGCTTCTCCTGATATGGTGATGATGATCTATGACTGGTTCAAACATTTTGGTACAGAACGCCCGATCTACGGATTAATGCACCCGACGGTTTGGAAGGTGAATCAAAGTATTGCTCAGTTGGCGGTCAAGGTTGGGGCCCTTCAAGCTAATCCCAAAATGGCGATCGCGGCTCTAAAAACAGGAGCCAGTGTGTTGGTTTATCCAGGTGGAGCGCAGGATGTTTTTCGTCCCCATTGGCAACGGTATCAAATTCAATTGGCAGGACGCAAGGGTTTTATTAAAATCGCGCTTCGGCAAAATGTCCCGATTGTTCCCGCAATTTCCGTCGGGGCGCATGATACCCTGGTGGTTCTCACTGATTGTTATGAAC
>QBMS01000011.1:0-39824 GCA_003249095.1 Snowella sp. | reverse complement strand
TTATGAACAGGCTAAACAATTGCATGATCTGGGAATGCCTTGGGTTTTAGATACCGATCCCATCGTTTTCCCCATTTATTTCGGTTTACCCTGGGGAATCGCCCTCGGCCCCTTGCCCAATTTTCCTTTACCTGTTCCTATGTACACTCGCGTTTGTCCCCCAATTATTTTTGATCGCTATGGAGAAAAGGCCGCCCGCGATCGCGATTATGTCGAGGACTGTTATCAACGGGTGGTGAGGGAAATGCAACAGGAATTAGACCAATTATTATTAGATAGTCAGGGAATTAAAAGCTTCCTCTCTTAACTGTCTTGACAATGAGAGTATAACAAGAATTAGTTCATCAAGAAGAACAATCAAAGCAAGATTACTCTTAACATATAATGGAGAAAATCACCCTAGAGAAGATATCGCTGTTCTATCACTCTAGGCAGAAGATAGATAGAAACTACGAGGAAAAACCATCTCTAACAGAGAATTTGTTAGTTTACTTAACTGGAAGAATAAACGGCAAAATACTCGCAGAATTTGAGAGATAAAAATCACGACTAACCAAGGTTTAAGCAGATTGAAGTCTCTTTTCTTATAAGGCTTTCAGCTTTTTTCAGCAAGCTCTAGATAGAGAAAACCTATTAGAAGAAATCGACGCAATGGGACGTAGTGATCGCGAATAAATAAAAAAAGGGACGATTAAACTCGCCCCATACCTAGAAAAATTTTTAGCAGGTAAATTGACAATTACTTTTTCGATGAGAGTAGCATCATCATATTGCGACCCTCTTTTTTAGGAGCCTGCTGAACATCAGCAACTTCACCCAGATCCGATGCCATGCGTTTGAGCAAAGTTTCGGCTAAGTGGGAATGTTGAATTTCCCGACCCCGAAAGGTAATGGTCACCTTCACTTTGTCACCAGCTTTGAGGAAGCGTACCGCCTGATTGATTCGCACTTGATAATCGTGTTCATCAATTTTGTAGCGCATCTTCACTTCTTTGACATCAGCCGTGTGTTGCTTTTTCTTAGCTTCCCTGGCCTTTTTTTCTTGTTCAAATTTGTATTTGCCGTAATCCATGATTCGACAAACAGGAGGGACAGCCGTTTCGCTGACTAATACCAGATCTAGCTCCCTTTCTTCTGCAACCTTCATGGCTTCGTCTGGAGTCAGGATTCCTAATTGGGCACCGTCGCTATCAATGACACGAATTTCAGGGAAACGAATTCGCTCATTAATTTTCGGTAAATCGCGCTGACTACGTTTTTTGTCGATTAGGGGTGTGTTTTGCAAATCTCGAACCAATGATGTGAATATAAATGAATAAATTGTTTGATCAGTTAATAGCTATTCTACCTAGTCTTTAGAAATTTCGGCCTTAATTTTTCTTTAATTTTTCTGACAAGGGATAGCACAGGGCAAAAAAAGCCTAACATTGGGGAGAAACAGGCTTAAGCGATCGCTCTCAAGATCGAGAGAGTTGCCTGTAAAATAAGAAAAATGTAAAGATTTATAAATTTTAAGCTGTGATAGAGTCACTTCCCTGGCAAAAACGCATTGGTCATCAACGGGATTGGGTCTGGCAGGGCTGGCAAACTCGCTATAGTTTTCTCCATCCCCCTGATCGCGATCATGCTTCCCATCCACCTCTGATCCTGTTGCATGGATTTGGGGCAGCGATCGAACATTGGCGAAAGAATATTCCTGATTTAAGTCAAAATTCTAGTGTTTACGCTTTGGATTTACTCGGATTTGGCGGTTCAAAGAAAGCCGATACCCAGTACAGCGTTTATCTCTGGGCGCGACAAGTCTATGATTTTTGGCGGACTTTTATTAAGGAGCCAGTTATTTTGGTGGGAAATTCCATCGGCTCTTTAGTTTGTCTAACGGTGGCCTACACCTACCCCGACATGGTGGCGGGTATTACGATGTTGAGCTTGCCCGATGTTGCCATACGTCAAGAAGCGATTCCCAAACCGTTACAGCCGATTGTGATGGGCATTGAAGGTCTGTTTGCCTCCCACTGGTTATTAAAAAATTTATTTCTGTTTCTCCGTCAACCGTCAGTCATTCGGCGTTGGGCGGGAGTTGCCTATATTGACCAAAATGCTGTTAATGAAGAATTAATCGCAATTTTAACCCTTCCCGCCCAGGATCAAGGAGCCGATAGGACTTTTTATCGTTTATTTGATGCGGTGCGATCGCCGAATTTCGCGCCGTCTGCGAAGGTGGTGCTTCCCCGCTTAGATATTCCCATCTTATTAATTTGGGGACTCCAAGACCGCATGGTTCCGCCCCTATTGGCCCCCATTTTCGCTAAACTAAATCCTTTGATTGAATTGGTGGAATTAAAAGAAGTCGGCCATTGTCCCCAGGATGAATGTCCCGAAAAATTTAATCCTATTTTAAAAAGTTGGTTAACACGGCACTTTAGCCATTAACAAACCATTGAATCATTGCCGTTGGAATTAAAGGATTTTTGCTGACATTATGACCATTGTAGATTCTGATTTGGCTAAACCTGTTCAGCGTTTATATTTATTACACCTGTATGGGCGTTGGCTCCTCACCGCGATCGCCTGGTTGTTGGTAGCTCCCTGGGCAATAGGACGACTATGGGATGATATTCAATTGATGACCGAGTATTTTACCTGGGCTTCTGTCCGCTATAGCTTGATGTTTAATTTGTTTCCTGCCTACGGTTTTCTTTTTTGTATCGGTGTCACGGTTTCAACCTTGATTTGGCATGGTCTTTACCTGGGTCAAGGGATTTCACCGAGGGAACAGTTTCGTTTAGCAAATCAGGTTAAAAAAATCCAAATAGCAGGCCCCAAACATATCCTTTGGAAATGGGTTTTTAAATAGATGAATGTATCGTTATTAAATCGCTTCCAAGGATGTCTCTATGGCAGTTTCCTTACTCCCCAAACTCAGGATTCTGATGCGATCGCCGTTAGGAATTCTATTTTGACAGAAATTATTAATACTCTTGGTCATTCAGGAAATATTGCTCTAGAAAAATGGCAAAATTTAGCCCAAACTAACCCTAGAGAGTTTCCTGTTGCATTGATTCCTACCGCCCTATTTCGCCATGATTATCTAACGGGTTTTCAAGATGAGCTAGGGATTTTAAGTGAAAATCAACTCATTAGTCCCGATGATGCCCTAGCTCTTTTGGGTTGGGGTCAGGTGCTTTCTTCGATTGTGCGAGAAAAGTTTCCATCTCAAAATAAGGTTGAAGTTTGTCTTTCTTCCCTTCAGGCTTTTACCCAGGGAACTGTTTGGGAAGAATCTTTAATCGGGATAAAACGAGCCATTCAGGAAGGGTATTCCCTCGAAAGAGTTGTTGAAACTCTGGGATCTTCTGATTTCTCTTCTGTGATCGCCCTATCTCTTTATTTTTTTCTGGATACTCCCGAACATTTTGACTTGACGCTTAAACGAGCCGCCCTGATCAAGCATCCCTTGGTTTTGCCTTTCACGGGCGCATTAGCAGGAGCCTATCACGGTTTTACGGGCATTCCCGTAGCTTGGCGATTAACTCAACCAGAGCCGATGTTTCCAGAGCATATTCGTCAATTTTGGGGTCAATGGTCAGGGGTTTTATCCGAAAATGCTTTACCCTCTTCAACCGCGATCGCCTCTCCCCTGGTTATCCAACCTCGCCCTAATGTCCCCCTAATTTCCCAGGGCGAATATGTTCAAGGCTGAACATTTGTCATCAATTTATTTTTCGGGACAATTCCAGAAAAGACCAGACAAAATTAAATCTAAGCGGATTTAACCTCTTTTTTACTCGAAAACGATGATCAAGAAGCAAGGAACCATTGGAAATTTATGCCAACTATTGCTAGAGTGGTGGGGTGGGTAAGGAGTAAATTGGTTGCAAACAAGAGCCATAGACGTTTAATTGCTCTACTACTTTTTTGATTTAATCAAGCTTTGAAAAATAAGATTAAAAAAAAGAATCAATTTCATTGGATAATAGGATTTATTGTCTTTTAATCCCCTATGCCACCAATGACATCGGTTTTTATAGCAGTCCTTACCCATTGTCAAGCATGAAACCGTTTCAGACTGTCCATCAATCCCTACAGGGCTGGTGGCGCGATTCAAAGGATCACCAGACAAAAGCTCCTCTCTGGTTGCGTCTTCTTCCCCCTAAGCCTTCGTCGTTCCCTAAAACCGATAAGTCTGCACCGAACGTTTTGCAGAAAGTTTGCTGTTCTCGCAAAATACGAAAAATCCATTCCCCTGTCATGTTTGGCATCACAGTGGTTTCTATGACAGGAGTGATTGGTTATCGCTTTTATAATCAACCCCAATTAGCGGTAGGTAATATTTCTCCGATTACCATAGTGGCTCCCAAAGATGCAAAATTTACCGATCAAAAAACGACAGAAGACAGACGAAAGGATGTTCGTGCAGGGATTATTCCCCGTTTAAAGCGAGATGATCAATTAACTGAATCCCTGAAACAAAACCGAGGGGCGTTGTTAGATCAAATCAACCAATTAAGACGGATTGGCTCTCCTTTTCCGTTTATTTCTACCAATATCTTAAGTTTAGCTGACCAACAATATCTCCGTAATTGTCCCGAAGAGCAATGGCAACTCCTCCTCAAAACGCTCCAATCTTCAACTCCTTCCAGGGATCTCTCGCCCCAACTTCAAAAAATTAGTAAACGTTTAGGATATTTCCTCCAAGAGTCTTCTCAATCCGCCTCGAAAACCGAATCGACTCAAAAATTGGACGCAGAGTTAAAAACCTTAATTCTCAAGGTAGAAAAAGCCCGCGAACAATATGCCCAGGTCATTAGTCGATTGGCGATCGCGAGAGTGGATCAAATCTCTCCTGAAACCCTAGTTACGGCTTTGCAATTAAATGACTCTACTTGGAAAGTAACTGAACAAACCATTATCCAGGTATTTGATCGAATTTTGATTCAGGGTCTAGCTCCAGGAATTTCTCCCGAACTTTTAGCAGAAACGATTCGGTTTCATTTACGTAACGTGTTACCGACAAATGCCGACAATGTTGCCCAGGAGGTACTCTTGGCTCTTCTAAAGGAGGGGCATAATTTAACTATTGATAAGGAAGAAACTAGGCGATACGCGGAACGAGCCGCCCTTGCCATTGAACCCGTAATGGTTTCCATCAAAAAAGGAGACCCGATTATTAAGGCGGGCCAACCCATTGAGCAAAGTCAATTTGTGGTACTAGATGGCTTGGGCTTGAGTCAACGGCAAACCAACTGGTCTGGCCTCGCACTCTCGGCGGGATTAGTTTCGGTCGGAGTTTTGATTTTTTGGGGCATTAGTCAACGGGTTCACCGTCCGCTCCGTCGTCGTGATCATATTTTGCTCTGTTTGTTGAGCATCAGTACCCCCGCTATGTCTCTGCTTCATCCCCGTTATGCTGATTTGCCTGCGGTGGGATTATTGGTCAGTAGTTTCTATGGCCCGACCTTAGCGGTTTCCCAGGTGATCCTGGTCGGTGGGCTTTCGACTTTTGCGACAGATAATGTCAATTGGGAATATACCCTGGGGGGCTTGGCCAGTGGGATCATAGCGGCGTTGATTGCAGGAAGACTGCGATCGCGGGATGATTTGGCGTTGTTGGGAGCGGGAATAGGGATTTTGCAGGGTGGCGTGTATCTTGTGGGTTATCTGATTCTGAGTACAACGGCAACGTCAGTCTGGTATGCTGTTTTGCCTAGTGCCGCTATTTATGGACTTTTGGGGATGGCCTGGAGTATTGTCGCGATCGGAATTTCTCCCTATTTAGAGCGGTTTTTTGATGTTGTCACCCCCATCCGACTGGTGGAACTGGCGAATCCCAATTGTCCCCTCCTCAAACGCTTGGCAATGGAAGCCCCTGGAACCTTTCAACATACCTTGTTTGTCGCTTGTCTGGCGGAATCGGCGGCACGGGAATTGCGCTGTAATGTGGAGTTAGTCCGAACAGGAACCCTTTACCATGACATTGGAAAAATGCACGATCCCTTGGGTTTCATCGAAAATCAGATGGGCGGCCCCAATAAGCATGACCTCATTCAAGATCCCTACGTCAGTGTGGATATTATTAAAAAGCACGTTTCCGAAGGGTTAGAAATGGCTCGTCGCTACGGATTACCCCAGGTTGTCCGCGATTTTATTCCTGAACATCAAGGCTCATTATTAATTTCCTATTTTTATTATCAAGCCAAAGAAGCGGCTGAAAAATCGGGACAAGAGTTGGTGGATGAAGTCAGGTTTCGCTATGACGGCCCCATTCCCCAATCCAGAGAGACGGGCATTGTCATGTTAGCCGATAGTTCGGAAGCCGCCTTGCGATCGCTGAAAGATGCTACTCCTGAAACCGCGATCGTCATGATTAACCGTATTTTCAAAGCCCGTTGGCGGGATGAACAACTCAAGGATAGTGGACTGAAATACGAGGAGTTACCGATTATTGCCGATGTTTTTGTGCGAGTTTGGCAACAGTTCCATCATCAACGCATTGTTTATCCCAAGGCCGCTCTGGAATCTCCCGAACCTGTTGAGTTAGTGAATCAATCCCATAAAGTCAGCGCGGAATAAGTTTAAAACCTGTATGAGCATTAAGCCATTCTTCTAGATCCTGAATGGTATTAAAATCCAAAAACACATCGGTTAATGATTCCAATTCTTCCAGCCCTAAGCATTCAATAGCTGCTAAGTAAGGATTGGCGATCGCACCAAATTTTTTGAGTATTAATCGTTCGATGGTTTCCCGTTTTCCCTGGGATAAACCTTGCTCTAAACCTTGCTCTAAACCTTGGCGCATCCAACTGGTGGTGAGTTGCATAACTTCCTCTTGGGTTGATTCAATAAAGGTACTGAGTTCCTGATTAAATTGTAGTTCTTCTTCTGGATTGAGTAAAAGATAAGTATCCACAAATCCAGAAATAAGCTGCATTTTGGCAGGGTTAAGCTTGAGAGAAACCAATAATCTTAAACATTCTGCTTTTACCTTGGGGCGATCTTCTGGAGCGATCGCCATTTTTGCCATCAGAGCCGAGGCAATGGGATTAGGAGAATTTAAAAAGTCTCGCCACTGTAACCGATTAAGTTGTATGACCCGATAATTGAAATCCAAGACATTGAAATCCTTAAATCCGACTTGATAACGATGGGGAGCAGGCGTTTTCGGGCGATCATAGGAAAAAATAACAATGGGATAAACAGGTAAACGATACTGTTGATGTAAACGGGCAAAATAGCTAAATAGTCGATAATTGAAGTCTTTTTGGGGGCTAGATTGAGCTTCAATATGTACCAGAAAAAAGGTTTCCTGTCCCTTAAAGCGAACCTTAGCAATTAAATCAACTTCCTGCTTTTCTCCTGTGGTGACATCAGTAAATAATTCCTTGTCTAAAAACTCTAGATAATCCGCATCCAAATATTGAGTGACTTTGGGAAAAAATAACTCAATAAATTCTATAAAAAAAGTCGTGATTAATTCCTTAAAAAGACGATCATGGTCAATCATTATTAAATTTTTGATCCCTAACGTTAAATGTTTCCTCTCAAATTGTCTAAATCAATCCTTCCAATTCTAAATCTTCAATGGTTTGTAGTCCACGAGGATCACCCACTCGCAATAAAGCGGATTTTGCATCTTCTTTCACCCCATAGTCTTCATCTTCTACTAATGCTTCCAATAGGGCATCGATCGCGGTGGCATAGACCACATTAGACGGTAATTCTCGACAGAGTTGACCGATCGCCCAGGCGCAATTACTCCGCACAGCCCCCATGCTATCCCGTCTGAGACCTTCAATCAACGGAGGGAGGGTGGCAAGCACATCTTCATATCCCAAACTTGCGATTTGGGCCAAACTACTCGCTGACCAAAGACGTACCGCCGAAATATCCGTTCTCAGGGCATGGATCAGGGGATACAAGGCACGGCGATCGCGACAATTGCCCAGGGCCCAGGCCACGCCTTTACGGACATAGCCATTCCAATCATTTTCCAAAAGCTGAATCAGGGGAGAAACGGCATCAACATGGGTATTGCGTCCCAGGGCATAGGCCGCGCTGACTCGAACCAGGGGACAAACATCCGCTAATAACTGGATTAAATGGGGAATTGCCCGCTCTTCCTGAAGTTCACAAAAGGCTCTCGCGGCCAGCATCCTCTGTGACGCATCAGTCGAGACAAGAAGCGTCAACATCATTTCGGGATCAGGGGGGGGAGTTTCCGCTAGTCCATCGGCATCTAATTGGTCTAGGGGGTCTTCTAATTGATCCTCAAGTATGCTCAGTTCATGGTTTTTGTGCATATTGGATAAATTATCGCATTAGGAGGAGCCTCTAGGAAACTGGATGTTATTTTTTTTAAGCAGTTAGCACTCAGAGTCCTCCATCTTCAAGGCGTTAATCCCGATTTAATCTTTTGTTTACGCTAAATTTTGAGCGGAGAATCAACTAAATTGACCAAGCTTTCATTTTTCCTGGATTCATTAAACCGTAGGGATCAACTTGTTTTTTAAAGGCTAATTGCTCAGGATTAATCTGACCCGATCCACCTTCTTCGATGGTATAAACATGGGGATTGGCAATGCCCGTTCCTTGGTTGCGGTGGTAAGCAATAATTTCATTTAAGCGTTCTTCGGTGGTAAAACGAACCAGGGGCAAGCCCGCAGGAATAACTTTACCATTGACTCGGATAAATTCTAAGTGAATTATTACCTCATCCCCAAAATATTGATAGAGTTTTTCAACGTTTTCCACTGTCCAATAAAAAACTTGTAAATAGGTCAAACTGGGATCAATACTGCGAGCCAATAAAGTTGTATGGTTCCAGTTAAACTCTAAGAGATTATAACTTTTGGTCGCTTCTTCGGTATTTTTGAGATAGGTAATCTCTCCCGAATATTCTTGAATTAAAGCTTTAACTGCTTCTAGATCGTATTCAGAAACCATTAATAATGCACAGGCTTTTTGGGGTGAAAGATAATCTTTTAAAGCCGTAAAATATTGGGACATGGGAGCGGCATGAACAGCGACTTGTTTTTTGACAATGCCGCTACTCTCGCTTAATGCTTGACCAAAATTTACCGATTGACTGAAATGATCAAAGGTGACGATTAATTCTGCCCAGGGATAGACAGGAGCCAGAGGAATTTGGAGTTGGGTAATAATACCGTTAGTTCCGTAGGCATGAATTACCGCTTGGGTGTCGTCGCCCCGTAATTCAATAATTTGGGGAGTATCCTCTAGGGTGACAATGCGTAGGCCCTGCACATTGCCGCGATCGCTGATTAAGCCGTAATTGACTGACCCCATGCCCACACTGCCCCCACCGATAAATCCGCCCATCGTTGCCGTGCGGTAGGTAGAAGGAGCCATCCGTAGTTCCCAACCCATTGGTTGACTTTTTTTATCAATATTGCCCATTTTGACCCCAGATTCGACCCTAGCGACCCCTGGTTTCAAGTCAAGAATTTGATTAAGCTGACTCAAATCTAGAATAATGCCACCGTCGAGGGGGATACATTGGCCATAGTTCCCTGTTCCTGCGCCTCTAACGGTCAGAGGAATACGATAGTTAACACAGGTTTGGGCGACTATTATTACCTCTGCTTCTGTTTTTGGGCGAACAACCAGGTTTCCCCGCTTGTCTCGGAGTTGACGGTCTAAAATGGGACTAAAATGAAAATAGTCTAAGGAAAGTTTGTCTAGTTGACCGCGATCGCTAATAACGGTTAGATTCTGGTCGATTAGTGCTTGCTGAATTTCTGGCCAGGGTAAAAGTGGAGATGTCATAGATTTTGATATTTTTTCAGTATTAAACTTTGATAACAAGGGGCTTAAGCCCCTTGCCTCTGTGCATTTTTGATGATTAACAGCTTACTTAAGCATACTTAAAATTGTCTTTCATAGCGGACTTTGACTTCATTAAAACTGTAATCATAGGATAACCGAACGTAAGTATTTTTATCAACTTCGTAAATCGCTTCTAGGAAAGGAACAATTCTAATATCCGTTGTTCCCACCACATTACTAATGGAAGTTTCTACATCATAAACCAAACCTTGAAAAATCATCGGAATTGCTAATTGGGTAATGCCAAACTGGAGTAATTGACTGGTATTTTTCCCCTGTACTGCATCGGCTACGACCAGTAGTTGTTCCCCCAATAGTCTAACAATTTCCCCTTGACTCCGAGGAGGATTACTGGTCAATCGAATAACTGGATTAGATAATAATTGAGCATCTGTTGCCTCTTGAGAAGCAAGAATTTGTAAACAGTTTGTCAACCGTTTTAATCTTCTTTCAGATAAATTTGCTGATTTTCTGATCGGTCTAAATCGATTCCTCATTCCACAAATATCAGCATTACCTCCACTCAAATTCGGTAATAATTGATTTAAAGAACCTTTGAGTCCTAAATTAATATCAATCCGTGCCACTTGATTGAGGGTATCATCGGGAATCTCGCTACTTTCAGCAGAACGAATACGACTGGTCTGGGGAAGCTCTGAAACAATCGTCCGCATTTTTATATCTAAACTGGGATTAAACAGCCCCTGATTTGGCTTAAAAACAATCGCGTTTTTATAGCGTCTTTCTAATAAAAAACGAGTGTCAAGAAAACTGATTCTTCCTCGATTTAAGATAATCGAACCCTGGGATTCAATCCTGCTTAAATTATCTAAGGAACCATTTAAGGCTAACTGACCTCCAAAGGAGAAATCGTAGAGGGGAGTTTGCTCTATAAATAAATTTTCTAAGGTGATCTGAAGATCTTCTAAGCGGGGAATAATCAGGGATTTTGTTTGACGCGGCTTAGACCAGGGATTTGTAAATGTCGTGGGTTCAGTCGCGACTTCTTCAGGTAAAAATATTTGACCATTCGCTAATTTAATCGCTCCACTCAAAACAGGTGCAAAAGCGGTTCCCTTAACCCGAACATTTCCTTCAAAATTACCTTTATATAGACGATTAATATCTAATGCAGTCTTATTAATCACTAGGTTTAGGGGATTTTCAAGGGTATTTTGCGGTCGGAAAATGGGCAAATCCCCTGCGACGAGTAACTGACCTTGGGCAAAGTTCCCAACCAACTGCTCTACTCGAATGAGTTTGTTATTTAGGGTAATTTTTCCCGTTAAGGTCACAGGACTGGGTAGGACAGGACTTTTGATCACACCATTGTTAAAATTGACTGTGCCTTGGGCTTGAAAGTCATAAAGACGAACTTGATTGGTTAGGTCTAATTTACCGATCGCGGAGAGATTAACTTCCCCATCCCCACTGATCCAGGTGAGTTGGTCTTGAGTCAATTCATCCAGTAATTCTAGGGCTGAGTTTTGTAATTTAACTTTGACTTCAAATTGATCAAACTTATCAAATTTATCTCCTTGATCAGTGGATTTTCTCCGAGTTGGATCAATGGGGTAGGGAACACTGGCATAGAAAAATAGCGGGGAATCCTGGTCTGTGATAATCTGAAATCTTGCATCGGTATAGTTAAAATTACCCGCGATCCTTTGCTCTAAAGAACGAGCATTAATTGCTCCATTAACAAAGGAAAATTCTCCTCGTAGTTCAGGTTTATCAAAGGTTCCTGTGATACTTCCCTGGGCATTCAGTTCTCCTGCAAATTCCCCTGGTAAACGGACAAAATTACTAATAGTATCTAGGGATAAATTTTCGATTTGCCAAATTGCTGAAGTCTTTTTAGGAGAAAAGTTTCCTTCTGCGGAAAAAAGAGAATTTTTAATCTGGATAAAGGAAGGTTTAATGGTTAAAATTCCATTGGATAAATGGGCTTGTAAATCAACTTGATGAATGGGAACAAATCGAGTATCTGTCATTACTAAACCCAAGGGAGGAACAATATCCGCAAAGGCTCTTTGGGGATACCAACTCCAATTTTTTCCTTGAAAGTTTAGATTAACCGTTGGATTATTGAGAGTTCCTGCTAGAGTTATTTCCGTATCAAATAAACCATCAATCTTTAATTCGTTAGGAATGCCTCCTGCTTGATATTGCAGAGCTAATTCCCGAACTTTTTTATCAATTTGGTACAAAAGATTCACTTGATCTGCCAGATCATTACCCTTATTTCCGACAACAATGGGGCCTATTTGTTTGGCGATCGCCGTCGGTTGGGGTCTAAGTTGCAACACTCTGAGTAAAGAATCCACATCAAAAATTCTCAGACCTACTAATAATTCATAAACCCTGCCCTTTTCAACATTGAGACGGGCTTGAACTTCTTGGGTTTTAAGATTTAAGCCCGCACTGAGGCGATACAAAGCATTATTTAATTGAAGGACGGTATTATTAAGTTGTAAAAAATTATTTTGGTAACTAATTTCTGTTTTTAAAGATTCAGCAACGAGGGTTCCTACTCCCAAATTCTCTATCTGAAGGGTTCCTTTTCCTGTTAAATTTTTAACATTAATATTTAATTGAGCATTGATTTCTCCTTTTAAATTTCCTGGAATATTATAGAGTTTACCAGGGGTGAAATTGAGGATCGCTAGGGGAAATTGACGGATATTCAGCGCAAAGCGATCGCCTTGCCGTTGACCTTCTGCCATGATCGGCGTTGAGGTTTGGTAGGTTTGACGGAAGCTAAAGGAAGCGGGAATATAGGGAAAAATGCAATTAATACAGGGTTCTAGGGCAACTGCAATAATATCCTCTTTTCCTCTTAAGTTAAAAGCTAATTTTTCCCCTTGACTAAAATTGACAGTTCCCGTTAATCGGGGTTCAAATTGCTGGTCATTGAGGACTAAATTATTCACTTGAAGATTGCCCAACAGATTCACATCCCGAATGCTTTTGACCTGAATTCCGTTTAAATTTCCCTTAAATTTAGCAATTCCACCTAATTCAACCGCCGAAGGTCGAACTTGTTCGTTAATATTCACTAAAGATTTCTGAATCACTTGATTAATCAACGGATCATTCAGGTTCGCCTCGGCTTGGAGAGCTAAATTCACCTGGCCGAGCTTTGGTTGACGCAAAACATCGGTTAATAAAAGTGTTCCCTGGGCTTGTAACTGTTTTTTACCCGATCGCACGGAAACGGATTCGGCTTGAATAGGTAAGTTCCCATTGGGTTCTAAAAGATTTTTAATACTTCCCGATAATTTTAATTTCGCGGCGAGGCTAGAGGTAATTAAGCGGCTCATTTCTGGGGACAATCCAGGTAATGCGGCAATTTTATCAACACTAGAGGCTTGGATCAGGCTTTTCCACTGATTATTGATTAAATTCGTTTTGGTATTGACTTCTATTCGATCAACGGTTCCTCGAATATCCGCGATCGCCTGAATACTGGCTAAATTCGGTTTCGCGGCCAAAACACTTTCCAAATCAGCAATGACATTCACCCGTCCTTGGGTAATTTGGGCAGGAACCGTTAATTGGGGTAAAACTTTTTTGAGCGAGATTCTTCCGATATCGGCGATCGCGGTTAACTGTCCCTGGATGATTTCACCCCGAAGATTAAGAGGACTATCTGCGACAGCTAATTGGAGATTGGCATTGCCTGTGAGGGTTTTTAGTTTTAAATTAGCATAATCAGTGATATTTCCCGCTAAATTGATTTTTCCTCGGACTAATCGACTAGATACGGGCAGATTTGGCACTAAACTATTGAGATTTAACGCCCCCAAATGAGTCGCCGTTTTCAGAAAACCCTGATTAAGACTCGCCTGGGTACGCACAGGATTATTGGCAACCTGTAACTGAGCATCGGCGATCGCCTGAAATCCTCTGACATTAATACTCGAACCCGCCAACAGATTTTTTAGCGATCCTGTCAGATTTATCTGAGTTTTCTGCACGGTCACAGGAATTGTTAGTTGGGCGACATAGGGATTGAGCGGTAAACTTCTCGCGAATATATCGGCTTGAATATTTCCCTGATTTAAGTTTCCCTTGAGCGCAACGGTTTCTGTTTTTCCTTGAATCGCAATATTCCCTCCTCCTTGCCATCTTTCGGGTTCAAAGCGATCGAATTGTCCCCTTAAATTCAAATTCGCATTGGTCACAATTAAGGGTCGCGTTTTAAAAGCCGTAGGACAATTTTGAATAATTTGTTGCTCACAAAATGAACGAATAAAAGGCGTTAAAATGAACTGATTGGCTTTAATATTGCCCTGCCATTGATTGCGCCCAAAATTACCATTAGCATCAACCAAAAGTCTTCCTTTATTGGTTTTTAAAATGGTATTACGAAGAAGAATATCTTGATTAAAAGTAACAATTTCTCCCTTTCCCGAAACGGCAATTTGAGCCACAGAAGCGGGCTTTTCCGTATTCCATTTTATTTCAGTTATCGCTTTTCCTAATGTGCCACTAATTTTTCCCGTGGCCGCGATCGCTGACAAACTAACATTTTGCGGAGGGAGATAGTAGGGAGTAATTAATTTTTCGGTGGGTAATTTTGCCTGAAAACCGAGGGAGAGAGGCATTTTTTGCCATTCGATGGGCTTCTGGTTCTTGATAAATTTTAGGAGATTGATCCCAATCGTCCCAACGGCCCTCACCTCACCCCCTTTACTGGGTTTAATACTAATTTTTTGAAAAATAATTTGATCTAAGCTGGCACGAATATCGGTGTTAAAAGCTTGAATATTAATTTTATCAACAGCAAGAGTATTGCTATTCTTAATCGTTCCTGCAACGAGCGGGTTATTTAATGAACCACTAACTTTAAATTTTCCTTGAATATTACCTTTCGGGGTTAAACCTGTTCTAATGGCAAAGGTATTAAATAGATCTTTAATGCTGATATTATTCGTGATGATTGCCAGATTATAACCATTTTTCCAATCAACCGATCCCGTTAACTGTGTTGATAATTTACCCAGTTGAACTTGTCCCTGTTGAATAACTACTTTTTGCCCTGCTAAGGCGATCGCCAAATTAACCTGAATGGGATCTTTAAAGGCATCTACTTGGGCCTGCAAATTATTTAAATTGAGATTACCCAGGGTCTGCATTTGATCCAGCTGTTGGAAGGAAGGCAGATCGACTTTAACGGTTCCATTGCCGATTCCTTGGTTGACGGTGGCGGGAAAATTAGGAATCAGAGCGGTAATTTCGGGCAAACTCAATTTTTTGAGGGATAAAGCGACCTTGCTTTCCCCCGTTTCAATAATGCTATGACCCTGGGCAGTCATCTGAGATTGATTAAACGCGATCGCGACATCATATTCAATCCGTTGTTGTTGGGTTTGACGGCGATTTTGATAACCTAGCGTCCCGTTGATGTGTAGGGGAACCGCTTGTTTTAGAGCATAGGGATGGAGAATAACCTTGGCATTTTTCAAGGTAATATTGGCTTCAATATCGACAGGCAAATTAAATTTCTCTCCGCCCTGGGGAAAGTCTAACTTGATCCATTTTCCCTGCTTGTCTTGCTTCAAAGAAAGAACTGGATCGATCAATTCCGCATTAAAGGCGATCGGTTTACCCACTAAAAATCCCAAAGGATTAAAAGTCACATTCATCGACGGAATCGACAACGTACTCGGATCAGTTCCCGTTGCAGGAATAGTGGATGGCCCCACACGGACTTGATTGAGATTAAGCTGTTCAACTTTACCGATTTTGACAGGTCGCTTGAGTAGTTTCGTTAATTCTGATTCCACTAGGGGCGGTATTTTCTCAGCAGCAAAGCGTTGGACTCCCACCACTCCCGCGATCGCCACCACCGTCGTAATCCCACCAAAAATCAAAGTAGAAGGCCGAGTCAACCAACGTACCGTGACTGGATGACCTGAAGGTTCCCGTCTTTCGGGGGGCGGATTGGGGGGGGAGTTGGTCATAGGAAAAAACGCTGTTTCAATAACTGAGAAATTAGACCCTACCAAGGGGGGTTAAGTTTCTAACGTCTGCTTGAATCGCTTATACCAATTATAAATGAATCATTTTTCACTATCTTTTCAAAAAATATGTGACAATCACTAACCGAAGAGATTGATCGACACTCCAACAGAGGCTGGAGTTCACTCCATTGGCCTATTAGTCTATCCAAATAATTGTTGGACTTTCCAGTTATTCCTATAATCTCCCCTCTCATGAAACAATTTTCCCTACTTATTTACGGTTTATCGTTCATTTTTAGCTTAAATTTACTGCCTAGCCTCGCTCAAAACAACAAGACTCCCGTTCTTTATCGGTGCAAGGGAGGCAAAACTTTTCAGGCGGAATTTATGGGCAACACCGTTAATCTCCAACTAAAACGGGGTCAAATCCTGAAGTTAACCTCTGTCGCAACAGGCTCTAGTGTTAAATATACCGATGGCAAGGTTACCCTCTATACCAAAGGAGAAGATGCTTTTATCGAAGCCAACAAAAAAACAACCCACAACGGTTGTACTAGCAGTATTCTTAAAAATCAGGAGTCCCGTGAAGTCTATTATAACTGTGATTCCCAAATCGCGCCCTTTCCGCGCAAAGAAGATCTCAGCTTGAACGAAGCAGAAAAGCTATTAACCCAAAGAGATGGGGATTTATTTATTTATCACTGCTTTCCCCGTTAAAAAAACATAGGCGTTGCTGGTGAGAGTGGATGAATCAGGAACAATAAGAGGGTCAAGATTTAAAAACATGAAGAATTTATGCTTCTAAATGACTGAGTTAATGGTGATTCACCCTGTCCGTTAAGCAACGCCCAGGGAAAACAAGTTCGTTAAATCCAAAAAAATTAACGAGACTTAGGCTTCGGCAGCCTGAGCCGATTTTTTGTTCTTACCCAGTTTTAGTTTTTGCAAAATACGGCACATCGTAGGAACACTGACCCTGATGCCCGTTTTCGCTTCGATTTGCTTGCACAGAACAACAAGAGTAATGTTGTTATTTTCTGCGATCATGCTCTCGACTAGAACATAATGTTCTTCGGTCAATTTTGCGGAAGCACCACCACTGTGGGGTTTGGGTTCAATTCCCCCCGTTTCCTGATGGCGTTTCAGTAATTTGCGGACGAAGCTGTCGCTCACCCCAAATTTTTCCGCGATCTCTCTGATACTGGTCTGGTTTTTTAAGTGCGCGTCTAGCACTTTTTGCCGTAAGTCAATGGAATAAGGTTTCATTATTGTTATGGGTGAATAGGTCTTTCTTTATTGTATTTTATTCAAGCGAAAATGCCCACCCTGAAAACAATTGATACAAATTGGGGATCGAATTTCACTCAAACAAAAAACTTTTCAGGGAAAATCATACCATTAAACCTGTGGTTTGACGCTTTTATTAGAAACTCAGATCAAGTGACTGAGTACTAATTCTCAAACTTAAGTTCAGTTTCTAAGGATTTTAAGCCTCTGGCCGAACGCTCAAGCCCAAAAGTTTACTTTTCAAAGTTACCATAAGATCTAAAATTTTTCTAGCATTTGCTAAAATAGCCTTAGTCTTTAAATGAATTTGCTGATGATTGCCCCCTACCACAACGGATGTTTACAGGCTTCAAATGCAGACAAATTCACAAGTGTGATATTTTTAAGGGTTTTACAAAACTGAATTTAGGAAGGAGGAGGGACTGGCATTTTACTTCCCCTTCCCAGATTTGAGGACGGAGGTTGATCCTCAGAAAGGATTTTTTTGAGGTTGCTTGTTCGTTGTTTTTGTTCCTGTTTGGCCCGTTTTTCTGGGGTTAAAAAGGGAAAACAATGGGGGCAGTAAATATCGGCTTGGTACTGGGGCGATCGCTTTTCTTGCTCGGAAAGGGGATGGCCACAGGCAGTACACAGATCGAAGGTACCTTCTGCTAATCCGTGCTGGACGGCTATGCGTTGATCAAAAACAAAACATTCTCCTTGCCAAAGACTGTCTTCGGGAGGGATTTCTGAGAGGTAATTTAAGATGCCGCCCTGGAGGTGATAGACTTCCTGAAAACCCTGACTCAGTAAAAATGCCGAGGCTTTTTCACAACGAATACCGCCCGTACAGAACATGGCAATTTTAGAGTGACGTTGAGGATCTAAATTTTGCTGGACATATTCTGGGAATTCTCGAAAGGCATGGGTGTGGGGATTGGTGGCTCCTTGAAATGTCCCTGTTTCGACTTCGTAGTTGTTGCGGGTGTCTAGGACTAAAACCTCTGGATCTTGGATTAATTCGTTCCAGTCTTGAGGTTTTACATAATGACCAACGCGCTCGGTAGGGTCGGCTTGGGGTTGGGCAAGGGTGACAATTTCGGATTTAATTTTGACTTTCATCCGTTCAAAGGGGCAGTTGTCGGCCCAGGCATCCCGTGTTGTTAGGTCATTCAGTTCGGTTTCTGTCTTGAGTAACGCTAAAACTTCCACGATCGCCTCTGGGAATCCTGCGATCGTGGCGTTAATGCCCTCTGAAGCTAACAAAATCGTTCCTTTAATCTCTTTTTGCTGACAATAGGCCTGCCAATCTTTTTTCTTTTGCTCAAGATTAGTCAATCGGACAAACTTATAAAAACTACTCACCAGATAGGTCATGGGCAAATCTAAAAAAAAACTTGATTATTTTCGCAGTCTATGATTATAATAGCAAAGGCAGTGAAATCGTTATCGTTCACTTCGCCAAAGACGTAATGGGGGTATAGCTCAGTTGGTAGAGCGCCTGCTTTGCAAGCAGGATGTCTGCGGTTCGAGTCCGCATATCTCCATCTTTAAATTTTAAACAATAGAGCCTAGTGAGAAACTAGACTAGTCTTTTTGGGTTGCAAGAAACTGAAAGGAATGCAATATTTTAGGATAAACACAAGGTAACCTCAAGTTTGAGGAATATTTTCGGGTTGCCCATGAATTCCTGTTATTGGTATTTTTGGCTCAATTTGTTGGATTATGCGATCGCCCTTTTAACCTGAATTCTCAATCCGAACCGCGATCGCCGTTTAAAATGCACCATTGAAAGAAGATAGAAGCTTAAAAAATAGGGTCGTCGATTAAATCAAACGAAATTAATTAAGGTCAATCGCAAAATTCATTAAGGGCGAAGGTAATTCTCTCCTGCAAAAATTACTTAAAATAATTAAGATATGACTCTTGAACCCGATTCTCAGACTAATTTGAACAGCCAGGAACGCGATCGCCTTACCAACATTCAACCCCCATTAGCTGAAAACCTGCCGATTCCCATTCCCCCGCGATCGCTTTCCAAACCTTTTTGGACGAAACCCGTAGAAACGTCCGATCCCTGGTTGTTGTTAACCGCAGTAGGTTTAATGGCCATTGGTTTAGTTTTTAATCTTGCTTGGCTGGGGTTTACTGCTGCAATTGTGGCCCTAATGTTAGCTCTTCAAGTCATCTTACCCTCATTTAAAAGCTGGATTCTGCGGTATTTAACGGTTCAAGAACGGCGATCGCTGATCGGTAGCCTGAGTTTTATTTTGGCGATCGCGGGAATTGCGAAATATATCGGATTTTATGATCTCGTTAGTCAATGGCTAAATACCTTTAAATACGATGAATTCGGTTCCTGGGCTGAATGGGTGGGAGCCTTGGGTCAAATTATGATTGCTGTCTTAGCGGTTTATGTCGCCTGGCAACAATACGTCATTTCTAAGGATTTAACCATTCAACAAAATCGCATTACCCAACAACAAACCATTGACGCTTATTTTCAAGGAATTTCTGATCTGGCACTGAACGATGAAGGAATGTTAGAAGATTGGCCCCAGGAAAGAGCCTTTGCGGAAGGTAGGACAGCCGCGATTTTATCCAGTGTGGATTCCAACGGAAAAGCCAAAATTTTACGTTTTTTGTCCCAATCCAAACTACTGACTCCTATTCGGCGGGATCATTATCTTGGTCGTCCCATTTTTGATGGTTTAGGGGGTTATCAAGAAGATCGAGCGGAAGGCATACGAGTGATTAGTTTAGGGGTTATGTTAGTGGCCGCCGATCTATCCGAACAGGATTTGCGCTGGGTCGATCTGAGTGATATTTATTTAATTCGCGCCAATTTAGGTTACACCGATTTAGTTAAAGCAAACCTATCTCGCACGGTTCTTTATGAAGCAAATCTGGAAAATGCTGACCTGAAAGGCACTCGTTTATTCTACGGCTCCTTAGAAACCGCCACTCCCCGCGATCGCGGTCATCACCCCAATTACGAAACAGGAGAAAGAACGGGAACCGTCATCGAAAATGCTAACTTCAGGGGAGTTAAAAACATGAGCGAAGAACAACGTTGCTATTGTTGTGCCTGGGGAGGAGAAAATACTCGAAAAACAATCCCTGGCGGCTGTGAAGGGATTCCCAATAAGCTAGGTCGCTGACATTCACTTAATGATTTACGCATTCCTCCTGGTAATCGTTTAGAAATCCTTAAAGGCGATCGCCAAGGTCAGCATAGTATTCGGATTAATTCCCAGTACCGCATTTGTTTTATTTGGCTAGAAAACAATACTTCTACTGACGTTGAGATTATTGATTATCATTCATGAGGAGAGTTTTATGGTTAGAGTACCGACTCATCGTTTACCGACCCATCCTGGGGAAATGTTATTAAAAGAATTTATTGAACCTTTAGATATTACCCAGAGACAACTGGCTACTCAAATTTATGTCCCTTATCAGCGCATTAATGAGCTAATTAATGGACGACGCGGAATTACTCCTAGCACAGCCCTAAGACTTGCCAAATTTTTTGGAAATTCAGCAGATTTTTGGTTAAATTTGCAATTGCGTTGGGATTTATATCATGCTCAACAAAAGGAAGCCCTTGAATTAGAAAAAATTTCTGCTTATCAGGGTTCTGTTTAATAGAAATAGTTTTTGAACATAGGAGTTGGTACTACTGTACAGGAAAAGCTTCTGGACGAATGGCAATCATTTGTATTTTTTGTTGCCGATCAATTTCTAATTGCAAAATTTGACCAATTTTACTAAATTCAACCTGTTCTTGAACGTCGGTCGCCGTTTCAACGTTCGTTCCTCCCACCTTAAGAATAATATCCCCAGGCTTTAATCCTGCCTGGGATGCGGGAGAATTTTTAGCAATTTGAACGATTAAAACTCCTTTCTCGGCTTCAATTTTGAAAGGTAACTCTTTTTGTGTCAGTAATTCTTGTTTTAATTCAGGGGTGAGCGTCACCATTTGAATGCCAAGGTAAGGATGTTCCATTTTTCCTCGACTAAAGAGTTGGTCTGCAACCCGTTGGGCGGTTTGAATGGGAATGGCAAAACCGAGTCCCTGGGCATCGGCCCGAATGGCAGTATTGACTCCGATCACTTCTCCCTGGGCATTTAATAAAGGGCCACCAGAGTTGCCTGGATTAATCGCCGCATCGGTTTGAATAAATTTGACTCGTTTATCGGGAACACCAACTTCGACGCTAGACCGTCCCAAGGCACTAATAATTCCCACTGTCACCGTATTATCGAGTCCCAAAGGATTGCCGATCGCGATCGCCCATTCTCCTGGTTGTAGTTTATTCGACTCCCCAATGGAAACAGTGGGTAAATTTTGGGCTTGAATTTGAACAACCGCAATATCGGTCATCGGATCAACCCCCATCACCTTCCCCTGATAGATTTTTCCATCCTTGAGCGTGACTTTCACCTGGGTTGTCCCCTCTATGACATGGGCATTGGTCAAAACGCGACCATCCGCCGACAGAATGAATCCTGAACCCGTTCCCCGTTCTAAATGCTCCCTGTTTTCCTTGGGAATCGGTCTTTCTTGCCCAAAAAAACGCCGAAAAAACGGTTGATCAAAGGGATCATTTTCGCCATCGCTCACCTGACGAGCCGCATCAATCCGAACGACTGCGGGGCCAACTTTTTGGGCCGCCTTAGCAATAAAGTTCAAATCATTGGGGTTTGTTTCTGGGGCAGTAAAGGGAAAGACTTTAGCAGAAGTGGCGATCGCAGGTGAGGAAGTTGAAGCAGTATCCGCGTCCAAGGACGTAAAGAGATAACGAGTGCCAAAAACCCCCAAACCGCCTCCGAGAAGCAATAAAACGGTGGCAGCACCAAGCTGTTTAAAAGAAAGGTTCATTGGATTCGGCCCCAGATAGGTTGGAGAGTGCGCTTATCTAGTATAAAGACTCAATAAAGTTTTGGCTGAAATTTAGCTTAAAAAATACTTTTTAGACCAAACGAGTATTCGGATCAAAAGTTTCTAATAAGGGTTTTAATTTTTTGATTTTTTCTTGTACGGCTTTGTTAATTTCGTCACAGTTCACTTCGTGGAATTTTAAGTTATTACCTATTTTTTTGACAAAAATAATACTGTTTAATTTTTCAGGAGGAGTTCCGAAGGTATGAAAGAACAGATGAGTAACGGGAATTTCGACAATATCGACTGTATGAGGATCAACTTCTAAAAAATTTCCCGCGATCGCCATACTTGGAAAGGCATAAATGACCTTTTTAGTCAGTTTAGGATTGACGCGATTCTCTAAAACAGTAATGACGAACTTCTCTTTTTCTTCACCATCACCTTTAGTTTGCCAAACATAATAAACATTGTGTAAAGGTTTAGCAAATTTTACGAAAACAGGAGAAACAGCTTTTTCAATAAGGATAGGAGAAATATTAAATTTTGAAGAATTATCGATAATTTCTTGCAGTTGTTCTTTTAAGTTCATAGGTTTATGGTGATTAATGACGTTTAACTTGGGCCGCGATCGCTGTCAGAACTTTATTGGTTAGCTCAGGAAATTGAACGAGTTCGTACATCAACGCCGATTTTTCCTCTTCTGAAAAGTGCATAATCATCGAGATGACCTGTTGAATGCGATCGCCAGAGGGCAGAGTTTCTCGACTTCGATCCTTGGGGGCAGGGGGAGCGATCGCAAAATTATCTTGATTTTGTTCTATCTCATCAACTGGGGCTAGGGGGGGAAATTGATCCAGAGGAAATTCCTCCAATGGCTCTAAGGGAGAAGATACGGGCATGGAAATCGAACCTTCTCCCAGTCCTGGCCAAGCAAACATGGATTCCAACGTATCTAGGGGAGACACGATCGCTGAATGGGAGTCAAGATTACTGGCCTGATTAAAATCTTTAGGTTCAACTAGGTGTGTCTCTTGATTTTCATTGCCTACATCAATCACTTCTATATTACCTAGATCAATATTTTCTCCAAGGGAAAGAAAAGAAAGCTGAGAATTTTGACGGTAGGAAACATCATGCCCGAAGGTATCATGCACTCCCTGCAATTGGCCTTCCCAGGGCAGTTTTTCGTCCGCAGGTATCTCGTAGGTTTGTCTTTCCAGGTTAACGCGACGAATAGCCATGTCAGGCGGTAAACCCCGAAGATACCAGCGATACATTTGGGCGAGTTCTTCTTCATCTCCCATCCATTGCAAAGCGATCATATCTTGAATCATGATCGGCACCAAGGGACGCAGTTCGGGCAGGGTCTTGAGGGAAAAATGATCCAATTCTTTGCCAATTTTCAGATAATCCTCATCCGTTGCTTGAGATCCTAACTGAATTAAACGAAGCACTTCTTCAGAACTAGAACTCAGATTCTGAGTCCCGCCATGCTCTGGGATATTCCGTTCAATGGATTCTTCTAGGCAACGACGAACGACCTTACGGGCTGAACGATTTTGTTCTGCGGAAATCCATTCCACACTGGCACGATCAAATTGGCGCATTAACCTTAAAACTTCTCGAAAAAGAAAGCGGGATTTATCGGCTTTAACTTCACTGAGTCCATTGACCTGATTAAAAATAGTCTCACTGTTTCCCTTGATTTCAATAGATTGAATGCCTAACTGGATAGATTTACGCAATCCAATGATTAATCCATGATATTCCGCTTCTTCATTGGTCGTGAAAGACAACATCTGACTGACGGTGAAGCGTTTGCCGTTGGGCATCAGAAGAATGGCGGCGGCGGCCCCTTGTCCTTGTTCTCCGCGAGATTCCCCTGCAAATAACATGATGGGTAATAGATTACCTCTGATCGTTTGGCTGGTAGGATTAGACATCGTAGATTAACACAATAGGGAATAATCAGGAGATAGCAAGTCAATGGAACGAATTCTTGAACCTGAAGTGATGGATACGGAAGCGGAAGCCCTGGAATACGACTCGATGGATTTTTTAGCGGTTAATGCGGTTTTTGCTCAACGGACGGTTGAACTAGGCTCACGAATCGCTCAAGTCTTGGATTTGGGAACGGGAACAGCACGTATCCCCATTTTAATCGCTCAGGCCCGTCCTGAATGGCAAATTGTGGCAATTGATTTAGCAGAATCGATGTTGGCGATCGCGAGAAAAAATGTTGTTAGTGCCAAGCTAGAAACCCAGATTCAATTAGAATTAATGGATGCCAAACAGTTACCCTATCCATCTTCTTCTTTTGACGGGGTGATTTCTAATAGTTTAATTCACCATTTGCCCGATCCGTTACCTTTTTTTCAAGAATTAAAACGAGTTTTAAAACCCCAGGGTTTTTTGTTATTACGAGATTTACTTCGTCCCCATAGTCCTGTGATCGCCGATGCAATGGTGGCAGAAATTGGGACAGAATATAGCCCCCATCAAACCCAACTCTTTCGGGATTCTTTGGGGGCCGCCTTTACCTTGGAGGAAATTCAGTCCTTTGTGGAAACCGTCGGTTTCTCCGATGTCAAAGTCTATCAATCCTCAGAACGCCATTGGACAATCGAAAGAGCTTTTTCTGCTTAGTGCTGAAAGTCCCCCAGAATTAGGGGATTTAGTGGGCGTTTCGAGTCTTTTTACCAACCACGCTCTGACCAAACGGGGTGGGAAAAAATCGAATCTGCTACCCTGACTCCCCTTAATTGATTTAACAAAGGCAAATGACCGACGGGCGCATTCAAATCCCAAATAAAACCCCTGGGATATTTCGTCCAACTGTTACCGTCTTTCCAGCCAATTTTTGGCCAGAGTTTGACAAAATCCCTGCCCATGCCTAACCAGAGCTTGCGTTGTACCGAAAAGCCAAATCGACCTTCCGAATGTACCCACCAAAGCGCGTTAACCGTGTTTAAATCTTCACTCGGAAATCCAGTGACTTCCGTAAAATAAATCCATTTGCGTTGGATCGCGCCGTCCCCTGCTAATTCACAGAGTTTTTCGCGGGTCAAGTTGTCGGCCAACTCAAATTTTCTCTGGACTAGAGCCTGTTGCAGGGGCGTGTAATCAATATTACGGGCGGAGGCGAGGGGAACAACACCCTTGGGAAAATGGGTGGTCAAAAAAGTCTGAATAGCCTCGTTATCAATGGCATACAGAGTTTGATAGGCTTTCCCTACTGCCAAATTAGGAGAGGCGGCTTCTTTTTGGGATTGCAAAAATTCTTTTAAAATCTCCCAACCCGATTCCCCGAAGGTTTCTAGCTTGGAAATGAGTGGTAGTTGATTTTTTTCTGATTCCCCAAAAAATTGGGTCGCGAATGCTTGGATATCTACCGATGGGTCAGGGACGGATAAGGAAGAGAGATCAGTCATTTTGAACGATTAATGGTCTACCATAACTACTAATAACACTAATTTCACTGCTTTACCGAAAAGTTACGCTAGGCAGGGGTGAGCTTTTTTGGGGAACAGGATGATTTCGGGGTTAATTAACCTATTTTTCTAGGCTTAAAATTTTAAAAATTGGGTTCGTTACCAGGTTTCCATTTGATATTGCAACCAATACTCGGTTTTTGGTCGGAATTGATGGTTTGATCGGCTAATACCGACGCGATCGCCTGACGCAGATCGATTCCTGTGACGGGAAGATTATTACTGGGGCGACTGTCATCTAATTGACCCCGATAAACTAAATGACGTTGGGCATCAAACAGAAAAAAGTCGGGGGTGCAGGCCGCACTGTAGGCTTTGGCGATCGCTTGGCCTTCGTCATAACAGAACGGAAAAGTAAAACCCAGTTCCTCTGCCATCTCTTTGAGGCGATCAGGGGCATCATCGGGATATTTTTGGGCATCATTGGCACTGATTGCGACAATTCCTAAAGGAGTGTTGGCATAATCCTTTCCCAGTTGGGCTAAATGGTCTTGAATATGCTTAATAAAAGGGCAATGACGACAGATAAACATGACGAGCAATGCTTTTTTTATTTTAAAGGTTTCGAGAGAAATAATATCACCAGAAACCACATCAGGTAATTGGAAATTAGGAGCTTGGGTTCCCAAGGCTAACATGGTGGAAGGGGTTAATACCATACTTTAAAGATTCTTTTTTAAGGTTTGTTTTATCGGGATTTAAAAGAAAAGATTATCAACCGAAAAAGATTTTTGACGGTTCAACCGATATAATATACTCTAATTGTTAATTTTTGAAGCCTAGAACCCACTATGAGTCTTAAACTTTACTTTCTGCGACACGGTGAAACGGCTTCGAGTCAAACAGGAACCTACTGTGGACGGGTTGATATTGATCTGACAGAGGCGGGTTATCAAATGGCCGAACAGTTTGCCCAGGCTTACCACGATCTGCATTGGGCGGCGATTTTTGCTAGTCCCCTACGGCGTACCATGGCCACGGCCCAACCCTTGAGCGATCGCATTGGTTTAAAAATTCAACGTCGAGAAGGATTAAAAGAAATTGCCTACGGAAAATGGGAAGGCAAAACCCCTGCCGAGGTCAATATGGAATTCCATGATGATTATGTGCGCTGGTTGGCTGACCCAGGCTGGAATGCACCCACAGGCGGCGAAAAGGGCATTGATATTGCGCGGCGCAGTTCGGAAGTGTTAGAAGAAATTGAGCAAACCTTTGATGGCGGTAATATTCTCGTTGTTTCCCATAAATCCACGATTCGTATTATCCTTGGTTCCCTGCTAGGAATTGATATCGGGCGTTATCGCGATCGCATTGGAATGCCCGTTGCCTCGGTCAGTATTGTGGAAATGTCGGAACATGGGCCGCTCATTCATGTCATGGGCGATCGCGCTCATTTGGACAAAGACCTCAGAGAACGGTTTGGAACTTGATAGTTAATCGGTGAATTAGATTGGCATGGGCTTAAAACTCTATTTTCTTCGGCATGGACAAACGGCCTATAGTGCAACGGGGGGCTATTGTGGTACACCCGAAAATGATCCTGGTTTAACACCGCAAGGAATCGAAATGGCCGAGGCTTTTGCAGAGGTTTATTGTCATCTTCCCTGGCAAGCAATTTATACGAGTCCCTTGCAACGAGCGGTACAAACGGCCAAGCCCCTGAGCGATCGCCTCAATCTACCGATGGAATTACGACATGGATTAAAAGAAGTCGCCTATGGGGAATGGGAAGGGATGCACCCGAATGAAATTTACCCAAAATTTACCGATTCCTACGTGCGTTGGTTGACCGATCCCGCTTGGAACGCACCACCCAAGGGAGAACGGGGGATTGATATTGCCCGTCGTTGTTCCCAGGTATTAGAAGAAATCGAAGACCGTTTTTCATCGGGGAATGTGTTGCTGGTTTCCCACAAAGCCACTATCCGTATTATGCTCTGTGACCTTATGGGCATTGATATTGGTCGGTATCGCGATCGCTTTATGTTGCCCGTTGCGGCGTTGAGTATTGTGGAACTCTGTGACCGTGGCCCTTTTTTCCACGTTATCGGCGATCGCGCCCATCTCAGTCCCTATCTCCGCAGTTTGCCCAATACATAGCAGAAAAATACATAGCAGAAAAAAATTTTCCATGTCCTACTTAATTTTGTTAATTGCGATCGTTGCCGAAGTCATCGCCACCAGTTCCTTAAAAGCATCAGAAGGCTTCACCAAATTGATACCGAGCCTGATCGTTATTGTCTGCTACAGCGCAGCATTCTATTGCTTAAGTTTGACCCTAAAAACCATGGCCATTGGCATTGTTTATGCGATTTGGTCGGGCGCAGGAGTGGTACTAATCACCCTAATCGGTAAAGTATTCTTCCAAGAACAGCTTGATTTCGCGGCTCAGGCAGGAATTGGGCTGATTGTCGTGGGTGTTTTGGTAATCAATTTATTATCCAAATCGGTTGCCTCCCATTAATTTGTGACACTCCCATCTGATAATGAAAAAGGGTAATTCCCGATGAAACCCCTTGAGCTAACCCTATAGATGACTCAAACAAGCACGCCTGCCGCGACGGAAATACAAGAGATTTTTGACCGTATTGCTCCTGTTTATGACCAACTGAATGCCTGGCTGAGTTTTGGCCAGCATCGGGTTTGGAAATTGATGACTGTTAAATGGTGTAATCCTAAATCGGGTCAAAAAGCCCTAGATGTTTGTTGTGGAAGCGGTGATTTAACCCAGCTTTTAGCCAAAAAGGTCGGCTCCCAGGGCCACGTCATTGGGTTGGATTTTTCAGCTAATTTACTCGCGATCGCAGCCCAACGAATTTCTAGCCAAACACCCCCTTTACCGATTGAATGGTTAGAAGGCGATGCCCTCAATTTACCCTTTGAAGCCGATATTTTCGACTGTGCTACGATGGGATATGGGCTAAGAAACGTAACGGATATTCCCCTTGCCTTATCAGAGTTACGCCGAGTCTTAAAACCAGGCGGTAAGGTTGCCATTCTTGATTTTCATCATCCGAGCCAGGATTGGATGCAGCTTTTTCAACAATGGTATTTACAAACAATTGTTGTTCCTACTGCTAATTATTTTCAAGTTACCGAAGAATATGCCTATATTTATCCCAGTTTAGAACGCTTTCCCAAGGGTCGTCAGCAAGTAACATTAGCCTATGAAGCGGGTTTTTCCCAGGTTGTCCATTACGCGATCGCGGGGGGATTAATGGGCGTTTTAGTTGCCGAAAAATAGTTTTTATAAGTTAAAAAATTTAACTAGAATTGATTTGTTTAATTTGTTTGATTTTTCAGATTTGAAGAAATGATAGAGTTATCAACGTTATGGCCGTTAGTCGTTCCACCGATCGCTGGAGCAATTATTGGCTATTTTACCAATGATATCGCCATTCAAATGTTATTTCGTCCCTACAAAGCGATTTATCTAGGTAAAGCCCAACTTCCCTTTACCCCTGGTTTAATTCCCCGCAATCAACCCCGTTTAGCCAAAAGAGTTGCTGATACCATTATGGGGTCTTTATTAACCCCCGAAGAACTACAAAGATTAGCCAAAAAACTCTTAGAAACCGAACGAGTAGAATCCGCTTTAACCTGGTTATTAAATTTAGCTCTCAAACAAATTCGTAGTGATAAAGAGCAAAAAACCGCAAAAATTCTTGCCAATATTTTACGGGATTTGTTCAGTGAATCCCTGCCCCGCTTATTAAAAGTTTTTTCCCGTCGAGAAGATTTTTTAGAATCTCAAATTAATCAAGTCTTTGAAAAAATTCTACTGGATTTTCAGTTTTCAGAAGTCCAATCCCGACAATTTGTAGATTGGTTATTAGAAAGTATTTTACCGCCCAATACCCTCCGTTTAGCCCTAATTGACTTCCTCACAGACCGCAATATTCAAGTGATTGATGAAGGATTCCGCGAAAAAACCAGTGGAACCTATTGGGTCGTCGCCAATTTATTTGGAGTTCGTAATACCTTAATTCGTTTGCGGAGTTTTTGCATCGAAGAAAAAGAAGTTGCTAATACACGCTTAAAAGAGTTAATGCTTTCGTTGGAAGTGCGGGGTCGCCTACGCAATGGGTTACATCGTTTTTCTTTACAAAATTTACCCCTATCAACGGTTAATCAACTGCGTAAAACCACAGGAGATGCCGTTCGTGCCTATATACGAGATAGTGGAGCCGATTTTTTACAGGATTTTGGCAAATCCATTGATTGGGATAATTTAGCGATTATTATTATTAACCGTTTACAAGTATCCTCTACTTTTACAGGATCTTTAGGAGTAATTAGTCAAGAATTAGCGGCAATTTTAGAGCGTTATCTAGAGGAAGATTTAGAAAAAATTGTCCAACAAGCGATTCCCATTCTCTCTATTGATCAGGTCATTATTGCTCGTATTACGGGGACTTCTCCAGAAGAATTAGAGTTGGCGATTCAAGGTATTGTTAAAAGTGAACTTCAGGCGATCGTTAATTTAGGCGGTGTATTGGGTTTCCTGGTAGGACTATTACAAACTTTCTTTTTTCTCTTTTCTAATCCGATTTAATAATTCATTATGAAAATTCTTCACGGTACTTGGATTCCCAACGAAACAGACGAATTTGTTCAATCTGGCGGCTTTTATCTCTGGGTTGAAACTGATACTATTGTTAAAAAAGTAAAAAATCAATCAGAAAATTATTATCCTTACCAATTAACGAACGATAAATTAGCGATTTTTTTGAAAGAAGAATTAGGTATTCCCGCGCCCAAATATGGCAGTTTTAGTCAGGAAATATACAGTAAATGCTTTATCCTTCCTAGCACAGAAACAGAACCCTTGCCGTCCTCAGAACTCATTCGTTATCTTGAAGTTGAACCGCTAGAAGCGACCGAATGGAAAGTGTGGGAAATTGACTGTTATGAAGTCACGTCAATCATAAAAGTCCTCAACGACTTAAATTTTCTGTGCCGTTACACCACGTCAGACATTCAACTAGGTTCAGATTTACTCTTTTGGTATCATTACACCCAATCCTTTAAGCAGATTTTACTCAAAGATCAATATATTCCTGCCCTAAAATATCGAGAAATTGCTGAAAAAAAAGGCACTAAAAAAGTGACTTCTTCCTTTGAAATTTATCCTGGTTGGGAAATTATTTCCGAAACCTACGAATCGAATATTCAGCAATTTATCGATTATATGCCCCTTGCCTGTAATTCAGGTTTAGATGACTCTACAAAAAACATTGAATTTTATGATAAAGAAACACTTTTACGGCATTTTTCTGAGTCGTTTCTCCAGAGTATTGTAACTCATACCCCGACGACAGCCGCTTTCGATAAAAAAGTATTTGGCTCTAATCTTCTGGTTGGTTGCCTCAATTCCCAAAGTGTCGATTCTCCTTGGAAAGATAGTGATGCCCTAGAAGAATATAAGCAATGGCAAAGCTGGCAACAAAAATTGGCGATCGCCCAAAATCATTCAAGATTCCATCTGGGTTTTCAGTTACAGGAAGCTTCGGATCAAAATCCCGATGATTGGTATCTCAAATTTGTGGTTTCCCTTAAAAAAGACCCTTCCCTAAAACTAGAATTAGAAGATTATTGGCAATTAAATACGAAGAGTAAACAAGCTCTCCAGCAACAGTTTGGTCAGGATTTTGAAAAGGATTTACTACTAAATTTAGGTTATGCCGCCCGAATTTATCCCCAGGTTTGGCAAGGTTTGGAAACGGATAAACCCGTTGGTTTTTCGCTGAATTTATTGGAAGCGTTTAATTTTTTGAAAGAAAGTGCCTGGGTTTTGGAAGATGCGGGTTATAAGGTGATGATTCCTGCTTGGTGGACTCCCCAGGGCAGACAACGGGCAAAAGTTCGTCTCAAGGCTTCTGCGAAAAAAGCGGCTCCTTCCTCTGTTGGAAAAGGATATTTTCAATTAGATAAAATTATTCAATATCAGTATGAATTGGCGATCGCCGATCAACCGATTACGCCCGAAGAATGGCAACAGCTAGTCAACGCCAAAACGCCCTTAGTCAAATTTCGAGGACAATGGATGGAATTAGACCAGGCGAAAATGCAGCAAATGTTAGAATTTTGGCAAAAAAATCAGGGAGAAACCCAGGAATTAACCCTGATGGAATTGATCCAAAAAGCTTCCCAAATGGGGGAAGAAATGGACATTGAGCCTGATGAAACCTTAGCGGAAATGATTGCTAAATTAAATGATCCTAGTTGTCTGGAAATTATGGATGATCCTGAGCAATTACAAGGAACACTCAGGGAATATCAAAAACGAGGCGTTTCATGGATTCAATACCTCGAAAAACTGGGATTAAATGGTTGTCTTGCCGATGATATGGGGTTAGGAAAAACCGTACAAGTTATCGCTTCTTTAGTAAAAGAAAGAGAAGCTTCAGCCGATATTTTACCCACTTTATTAATCGCACCAACTTCAGTAGTAGGCAACTGGAAAAAAGAAATTGAAAAGTTTGCTCCCCATCTCAAGGTGATAATTCATCACGGCAGCGATCGCATTCAAACTGAAGCTGAATTTAAGACCGCAAGTTTAAAACAGGATGTGGTGATTACATCCTATACCCTAGCTCGAAAAGATAGCAAATTATTAAACAGCTTAAATTGGCAAAGAGTGGTGATTGATGAAGCTCAAAATATTAAAAATCCCAAGGCAGCGCAAACGAAAGCAATTTTAAGTTTAAAATCTACCCACCGATTGGCTTTAACGGGAACACCTGTGGAAAATCGATTATTAGATCTCTGGTCAATTTTTAATTTTCTTAATCCCAATTATCTCGGAAAAGAAGCTCAATTTCGGAAGTCTTTTGAAATTCCTATCCAAAAAGAAAATAATCAGATTCAATCGACCGTTCTCAAAAAATTGGTTCAACCGTTTATCCTACGACGGGTAAAAACTGACAAACAAATTATTAAGGATTTACCCGATAAAATTGAACATAAACAATATTGTAATTTAACGAAAGAGCAGGCTTCTCTCTACGAGGCAGTCGTTAAAGATGTGATTGAGCAATTAGAAGATACAGAGGGAATTCAACGTAAGGGATTAATTTTATCGACCTTGATGAAACTCAAACAGATTTGTAATCATCCCAGACAATTTTTGCAAGATGGGAGTGATTTTACACCAGAGCGATCGCATAAATTAGAGCGTTTGGGAGAAATGCTTGAAGAAGTGATTGCCGAAGGGGAAAGTTTATTGATTTTTACGCAATTTACGGAAATTGGTGAAGCAATCCAGCGTTATCTCAAACACAATCTTCACTATAATACCTATTATTTACACGGGGGAGTTCCTCAGAAAAAACGGGAACAAATGATTACCCAGTTTCAAGATCCTGAAGCGGAACCATCGGCCTTTGTGCTGTCCCTAAAAGCGGGTGGGGTAGGGATTACTTTAACCAAGGCAAATCATGTTTTCCATTTTGATCGCTGGTGGAATCCTGCGGTGGAAGATCAAGCGACTGATCGCGCTTTTCGGATTGGTCAGAAAAAAAATGTTTTTGTCCATAAATTTGTGACCTTGGGGACACTGGAAGAACGAATTGATCAAATGATTGAAGATAAGAAAAAAATTGCTAATCTGGTAGTCGGTTCCGATGAATCTTGGTTAACGGAATTAGATAATGATAGTTTTAAAAAATTGATTACCCTGAATCGACAAACCGTTATTTGATTTTTTAGCAAAAGACTATAGCTGTTTAATAATACCTTGTAATTCCATGAGGTCGGGATGCTGATTAATGTCAATTTTTGAGATCGCCCATTTTTCAAAAAAATCTTTTAAGGAAATATATCGAGATTTTTGTTTTTGCATTTGCCTTTGAATATCTTTACCATGAAACCAAATTAAATATTGTTTTTGTCTTCAAAATTCTTCTTGATTAAACTTCTCTTGATATTTAGCAAGGTTTTCCTCAAACTTTTCTGGCGTTATAGTATCAACAGCTTCCCTAAATTGAGTAATTAACTGTCCTGCTTTAATTCTACAATCTTCCAAAACCAATGAGGAAGGAAGTTGACCACTGCCTCCAGTCCAGGTTGTTCTAATCTGCGATCGCCCTGCTATGTTTTGTGACAAATTACCTAATGACCATCGGACAGCTTGATATTCTGCTAAATTTCTTGCTGCTAATTCAATCCATTCCGAAATTACCTCGACTCCAGGGGAGTTTCCATGTCCCCACTTAGAGCTAGGATGATCTTCTTTTTTTACTCGATATTGTTCTCGCCAATAGCTATCAATTAAATCAGCATCTAAAAAATAATTTTCAACACAAGCACGATGGGTTAGATAATATTTACCCAGTCGAATTAAGCCAATATTTGAGGATGGTTCTTTGTCAAAATCCCGATCTCGAAAAATAATATAGTTTTGATGATTAATATTAGATTGAGAATCTAAATAACCATCAATAAATCCAGAAAAGTTAAACTTGCCACCCGAAGGTATAATCGTTACTCCTGGTATTCCGTCTAAAATTTGGTTAATCAATGCACGATCATAACTTTTTTCTTTTCCTTCACAAAAAATAAATTTACCATTAACAACACTCACAATTACACCTCTAATCTAATAATCTGTGCTTCAGGAATTAATTGCTCAATATAATCGGAATGAGTTGTAATAATAAATTGATTATTTTGACCTAATTTGGGTAAAGCTCTTAACAAAGTTTGTTGAATTGGTGGGTGTAAATGTAGTTCAATTTCGTCAATTAGTATCACTGAATTATGAATATTCCAATTAGCAAAATCCATTAATATCGGAAAAATCGCACGTTCTCCACCAGACATTTCAGAAATTTCATACTGATTTTTTCCATCGTATAAATAAAACCAAGGTTCACTCAAAATATCATCAATGTTTTCTCGTGGAACAGGCCCTTCAAAACTACGTTCTGGAAAAACTGTTTTATACGCCCGTTCAATTTCGGCATACAAGTCTTTTTGTCCTGGACGTAATTGTGTAATTCGACCTGTTTCAATAGATTGATGAAATTGCCGCCATTTAGACAGTCGATCTCGTAAAATATCCTCAGTAATTTCAATTGGATTTTCACTATCCTCAGAAGTTAAACTAGTTGAAGTTCGCTGTTCTGTGTACCAGAGAACTCCTCCAACTTTTTCAAATACTTGAGAACCTTCAGAGCGATGAAGTTGTTTGGCATATTCTCGTCCTTTAAATTGGAAAAATTCGCGATCACTATTTGCTTGAGGTCGTCCATTTTTCCATTTTAGAGTTACAATGTCTCTCCTATCAGGATTAATTAAATAATCAAGTCTCATTTCTCGTAATTTCTGATAAAAGTCATTAATTGCTTTGAGTTCTGACGAAGAAAATTGTACTTGTAAAGCAACCTCTGGCTCAAATTTCCCCCAATTACTACTGAGTAATTCATAGTTAAATCCAGACCATTCTAGCTGAGAAAGTTGTTCAAACCTTCCAGTAGCGACCCCCAGAGTAGCGGCGATCGCTTGTAAAATAGTTGTTTTTCCAACTCCATTCATTCCAACTAAAACAATAAGATCTCGTGCCAAACCAGTTTCTGGGTCAGTAAAATCGAGTAACTTTTCTCGGAATTTTTTGAAGTACTTTAAGTGGAGAGATTGAATCTTCATTATCAAAAAGAGTATTCCTAGTTATCTACTTTACTTTATCTGCGATCGCGATAAACTGGCGCGCTTTATAAAACAACGATCGCGCTTTCCATCCCAGCCCTTTTTCTGCGCTAGTGTGGAAAACCGTATCCCAGTGGTAGGGAAAATCTCAAATCGTTTAGGGACTGCGATCGCCCATAATAGGGGGCAGTACGAATAGACAACCGTACCCTCTAACAAGAACGTAATTTTAGAATTTGATCCATTATGACAGTACTCGAAAAAGGCAATATTACGATCCACACCGAGAATATTTTTCCCATTATTAAAAAATCCCTCTATACTGACCATGAGATTTTTTTACGGGAATTGATTTCTAATGGCGTAGATGCCATTTCCAAACGAAAAATGGCGGCTTTTGCAGGAGAAGGTGGTGGCCAAGTCCCTGAACCTGAAATTAGCCTCGTTGTCGATAAAATTAATAAAACGCTTTCGATTACTGACAACGGCATCGGCATGACGGCTGATGAAGTGAAGAAATATATCAATCAGGTTGCCTTTTCTAGTGCAGAAGAGTTTATCGAGAAATTCCAGAAAAATGCCAATGATTTAATCGGTCATTTCGGCTTGGGTTTCTATTCTGCCTTCATGGTCTCTAAGAAAGTAGAAATTGATACCTTGTCCTATCAAGCTGATGCCAAAGCAGTGCATTGGTCTTGTGATGGATCGCCTGAGTTTGAATTAACGGAATCTGATCGCACTCAAGTGGGAACAACCATTACCTTGACCATCATGGACGAGGAAGAGGAATACCTGGAACCCAGCCGTATCCGTCAGTTGGTTAAAACCTACTCAGATTTTCTGTCTGTTCCCATCCGCTTTGAAGGGGAAGTGATCAATAAACGACGGGCTTTGTGGAAAGAATCGCCCCAAAATCTCACTAAAGAAGATTATCTAGAGCTTTATCGGTATCTCTATCCTTTCCAAGAAGATCCCCTCCTCTGGGTGCATTTGAATACGGATTATCCTTTCCTACTCAACGGTATTCTCTATTTCCCCAAACTCCGTCCCGATGTGGATGTGACTAAGGGACAAATTAAATTGTTCTGTAATCAGGTGTTTGTCAGCGATCGCTGTGAAGAAGTGATTCCCGACTTTTTGATGCCTTTACGCGGCGTTATTGACAGTACCGATATTCCCCTCAACGTTTCCCGCAGTGCCTTAACCAATCACCGCACCGTGCGCCGTATTGCCGATTATATTTCCAAGAAAGTCGGCGATCGCCTGAAAGCCCTTTACACAGAAAATGCGGATGAATATCTCAGATGTTGGGAAGACATCGGCACGTTTGTGAAATATGGCTCCCTCAAGGACGACAAATTTAAGCAACAAGTCGAAGAAATCCTCCTCTATCGCACGACCTATCAACCGACTGTGGCTGAAACTCCCACCGTAGAAGTCCAAACCGATGATGGCGATGCCTGGCAGGATGTGAATACCGATAAAGATGGTAATCCCTACGAAAAAGCAGGTTACACGACCCTAAAAGCTTACTTGGAACGCAATAAGGCAAATCACGAAAATAGCGTTTTCTATTGCACCGATCAGGCAACCCAAGCTACCTACGTCGAGCTTTACAAAAACCAGGGTATCGAGATTCTATTTATGGACTCTTTTATTGATACCAATTACTTCATTCCTTTCCTCGAACAGGAATACAAAGATGTAAAATTCTCCCGTGTGGATTCGGATCTGGACAAAAATCTTTTACAGGAAGACAAAGCCAGCGAAATTATTGATCCCACGACGAATAAAACCCGTAGTGAACAGATCAAGGAATTATTCGAGAAAGCTCTCAATAAACCAGGGGTCAACATTCGCACCGAGGCTCTGAAATCCGATAATCCCCAGGGAACTCCTCCTGCGATGATTCTGTTACCTGAAGCGATGCGTCGTATGCAGGAAATGACGGCGATGATGACTCAACAAAGTATGGCTTTCCCTGAGCAACATATTTTGATGATCAATACGAATCATCCTCTCATTCAGAATATAATGGAACTCAATCAAAGTAGTATTGTGCAAACGAGTGGTGGGGATTCACCTTCGGGAGAATTGGCTAAAAATCTTTGTCAATATGTTTATGATTTGGCGGTGATGGCTCAAAAAGGGTTTGACGCAGAAGGAATGAAGGGCTTTATTGAACGCTCAAATTCTGTTCTAACTCGTTTGACTAAAAACTAAACATCAATTTTTTAAGTTTGAAGAATGTCATTGAGGCAGGGAGTTTTCCTTGTCTCTTTTTTTATTTTGCGATCGCCTTCTGCTTAACAATGAATCTAAAATGCGATCACCCGTAAAGAATTCATTGTTTTTTGCCTTATGAATCGTAATCTATAATTTGTACTATTTGTTGTCAAAATAGTTTAGAAAATTGCTAACTGTAATAATTTGAAGATTGCGAAAAGGATGCAACACTAATAAGTCTTGATCTCCTGTGAGTAAATAATCAGCGTAGCTGCTAATGGCTAATTCTAAAAACTTGTTGTCTTTGGGATCACGACAAGCAGTTATCTTTTCGGTAATTGGAACAATTTCAGCTTCTAACATTAAACCAGCCAGAAAGTCTTCTCGGATTTCCGATGTAATATAACGGTCAAATTTAGAGCGACTTAATACGTTAATCAGTTCTGATAAAACATCATTGGAAATAAGAATAGTACCTCTTAATTTTGCAAGAGTAAATGCCTTCATACTGCTAGAACTCCCAAAAATCAAGGCACTGATAACCACATTAGTATCAATAACAATCCGAAAATTATTCATCTGCTAGTATTGATTCAAGTATTTCTGGAGTCATGCCATTTGCGATCGCTTGTTGACTAGCTTCTTGCATGATAGTGAGCAGAGGTTTGGGATTTACGGCTTTTTTGAGGGCAATATTGAGGAGGGTTTCAATTTTCTGCCGTTGTTGTTGGTCTGCTTGTCGATAGGCTTCGGCTAGTTCGGTGTCAACGGGAATGGTGATAGCATCCATTGTTACTAAGTTCCTATGGTGATTGATTTTGAATGGAGTTTCTTAAATTATATCGCCTTCTTCTTAACAATGAATCTAAAACGCGATCGCTAAAATATTAGGATATCGGAGATTCAAAAAATTAGTCATTGATTTTAGAAAGAATTATCGTAAAATGATATTAGTTATAGCCATTCTTAACTATTCCTGAAGACAAAATAACCACATAATGACAGATAAACGAGACCTTTCGGAACAAGATATTTGCACACAGTATATTTTGCCTGCGTTGGTTAAGGCGGGGTGGGATATTCGTAAACAAGTTCGTGAACAGGTTTATTTTACCGATGGTCGAATTTACGTCAAAGGAAATCTTACTCACCGAGGCAAAGGAAAGAAAGCCGACTATATTCTTTATTACAAACCCAACATTGCGATCGCGGTTATTGAGGCGAAGAAAAACAAGTTTTCTGTTGGGCATGGGATACAGCAGGCTTTGGATTATGCTGAAATTTTAGATTTACCTGTGGCATTTAGTTCTAATGGGGATGGTTTTTTAGAGCATGATAAATCGGGATTTTCTAGCTTAATCGAACGAGAATTAAGTCTTGATGCTTTTCCGAGTCCTGATGAACTTTGGCAAAAATATAAAAAATTTAAAGGATTAGAAACAGTCGAATCGGTCAAAATTGCTTCTTTTAATTACTTTTTCGACCCTAAAGGGCGAGAACCTCGTTATTATCAACAGATTGCCATTAATCGCACCGTAGAAGCGATCGCTAAGGGACAGGAGCGAATTTTATTAGTCATGGCGACAGGTTCGGGAAAAACCTACACAGCTTTTCAGATTATTTATCGGTTATGGAAAAATGGCGTTAAAAAAAGAGTCTTATTTTTGGCTGATCGTACATCATTAATTAGTCAAACAAAACGAGGTGACTTTAAGCATTTTAAAAATAAAATGACAGTGATTAAACATAAAAAAATTGACACAGCTTTTGAAATTTATTTGGTTTTGTATCATGGTTTAGTTAATTATAATGAAACTCCTGATGCCTATCGAGAGTTTAGCCCAGATTTTTTTGATTTAATTGTTGTTGATGAGTGTCATCGGGGTAGTGCGGCGGATGATAGTAAATGGCGAGAAATTTTAGAATATTTTAATTCAGCAACTCAGATTGGTTTAACAGCAACACCCAAGGAAACAGACAAAATTTCTAATATTGAATATTTTTCCGATCCGATTTATACTTACTCTCTAAAACAAGGGATTGATGATGGTTTCTTAGCTCCCTATAAGGTCATTAGAGTTGGCTTAAATGTAGATTTAGAAGGTTATCGTCCCGAAGCAGGAAAGCGCGATAAATCAGGAAAATTAGTTGATGATCGGGAATATAATCGTAAAGATTTTGATCGAACTTTAGTCATTGATGACCGTACAAAGGCAGTCGCTAAAAGGGTAATGGACTTTTTACGACAAACAGATGTTTACTCGAAAACGATTATTTTTTGTGTCGATACAGAACACGCTGAAAGAATGCGTCAGGCGATCGCGAATGAAGCGGGAGATTTAGTTAGGGAAAATTATAAATATGTGATGCGAATTACGGGTGAAGATAGGGAAGGAAAACGAGAATTGGATAATTTTATTAATCCAGAGGAACGCGGCACTGGTTCAGTCTAATTATTAGAATGAAATCCTTACAAGACAAGGACTTAAC
>QBMS01000119.1 GCA_003249095.1 Snowella sp. | reverse complement strand
GTATTATACGTTTCTGAATATAGTGACTCACATTTTTGACAGATAAATATTTTTCTCTCTCCATTATTTTTCGTTTTGTAATGAGAATGAATTTTCACTTCCTCGCTGTGACAATGAGGACAGTCTCGTTTAAATAATTCTTTTTCTTTCCCATTGCAAAATATAGAATCATTAAACTCTTGGATTGGCTTTATCTTTTGGATTGACATACTCTCTCTCCTTTTTTTACCGATTTATTTATAGTATTATTACCCTTAACACCCCTGTAAAGTTATAACCATTACTTCCAAGCTTATATTTGCTTCTTTGTTTCTCTAATCCTTTGCCCAGTAATCCTTTCTGCCTTTAATCAGGCTGAACCATTGCCTAAATATGTAGGGATAGATAAAATACTAGATCGAAATATTAAAATAGTCGGCTTTTGAAGAGATATTATTCTTTCAACTTCCATAAAACAAGAATTTGAGTTAAGAAGATCTTGATTTACCACAATCAGGCAAAGACTAGATTCTTGAATTGCTTTCTTAACAAAAGGATACCAATTAGATTCATTAGGTATCTTTTCTTGATCAATCCACACACTTAATTTGACACTTTTTAGGGCTATATTAAGACGGTGAATAAAATCAATTTCTTTTCGAGAATAACAAATAAAAATGTCAAACATTACTAAATTTCTGAGTATTTAAATTAAAACACTTCTACTGGAGCAAGAATTAACACGTATTTCTCTGTGAATTTAGGTTGTAAGGAAATTGAAAACTTATTTTTAGCTTACTTTTCATGATGATTTTTGATTATCATTCTTTTGATCTGGTTCAGGAGTTGCTGATATATTATTTTCCTTGCTTTTAGCGGAAAGTATATCTAAATCTCTTGGAATAATTTCTTCTGATTGTTTAACAAGAATTCTAAAAGCAGTATCTCTCTTAATATTTTCATAAGGGCCAGTTAATTCTAAAAAATGCCAAAGTTGGGACTTCATATATTCATTGCTGCGTCGATAAAACAGCCACAACTCGTTGTTTTTATGTAACTGTTCTAAGGCACTGGTAACAGTAACAACTTGACTAACTATAAAAGCAGTGATTCCAAAGAACTTACGCATATCTACCCCGTCTTTCTCAGGAGGGATAAATGTACTAAGTCCGACTAATGCTGTAACAACAACTCCTCCAATAATAGAAATCATTTGTGATTTTAAATACTGTTCTTTGCATTTATTAGACTTGCCATCCATATAGACTATTTGACTGACCAGTCTCGACTTTAAATACTTAGTTTGAAAATCATCTAGTTCCTGCCTTGATGTGAGTAATTCAATCATTCCCTCGAATACCAGCTCGTCCTCAGATTTTTTCTGGTTAGTGTCAAGAGTATTAGAAGATTTTTTAAATGGAAACCACTTTTTGAATGTCATAGCTAATTTAGTTTATTTTGTTGTTTTTCAAAAATAGAATAGATCCTTTGGTGGGACTGTGGAAAACTAATGAAGGTTTTCTAAAGTCAGAGGAGACTGTCCGCAAGTCTTTTTACCTACAATCCTTCTTAAGATAGCAAACTCTACACAAGTCGAATGAAATTTATTTACGCGAAGTAATTAATTTAGTCCTGAAAGTATTGTCATTATGAGTTTTCAATGACAACTTCAATATTTTCTCAAATTGGCGAAAAGAATCTTTTAATTTAAAAAGGCTAATCCCCGTCATTTTCGTAAGCTGTGATATTTCTTGCCTTATATCTTGTCCATGATGATTCACCGCCTCAGCAATCTCATCCGCTAATCTGCCACTGCCATCAATTACCACCAAAGGCCGATTAACCTTGAGACTTTCCGTTGCATCCAGTAAGGCAATACTTCCCCCATTAATTAACACCGTCACCGAAGGATAATGCCCCGCAATCTGACTCGCAATTCTCGCTAACCAAGGCGACTCATCCCCCCATTGATCCCCAGGCACTAAAAAAAAGTGAGTATGGTGAGACTCCAAATCCGTTAACTCCGTTGAACTATTTTCATCATTGGATAACTTCACCAAACCAACGGGAGATACCCCAACCAAAGGAAAACTGCCTGAAATCTCTTCCCTCGCATTGCCAATCAACCGCACCACCCCTGCATCTGTTCCGCTATCGACCACAATTAACCCCAATTCCTGGGCTAAAGGAGCTAAAACTTCGCTAAACAAACGCTGTAAACGCTGTAAATGCTCTTCACTAATTAAACTTGCCCCCCCGATCGCCACTAAAACAGGACGAGATTCCGTCAAACTGACAGCAACCAACGCCGAAGCCAAATCTTGCTCAGGTTCTACAGTGAGGACTTGCGCGGTCTGTCCATTCTTAAAAACGATGGGAAAACTAGATTGCATCAGAAAAAAAGGTCAAAAAAAGGGAATCAGGCTTGTTCACCAAGGACGATCAACGGGAACTATTTTGTTTCCTATTCTTGCAAATATTTCGATTTTTGGGGAATTACGCGATCGCTCTTTTAGATTCACCTTCTCAATCAACGAGGCTGACTAGAAAGAACCGTTGCCTCTCCCTCACGATTGAATAGCACAGAAGGCTCTACCGCACTGCGAATAATCGTTTTTTCAGCCTCTTTGCCCAAAGCGTTATTACTCAAATAATCCTGGAGCCAATCACGACCCTTATTCATTAATTCTTCGAGAGAATCAATCTGCCAAATTCTGGCGGTTCCATCCGTCGAAGCCGTGATAATACAACGACCATCAGGACTAAATTCCGCCGTTCTCACCCAACTTTGATGGCCCTGTAGAGTGGCGAGTTCTCGACCCATGCGATCCCAGAGTCTAGCCGTTCCATCCTCAGAAGCCGTAACAATCAGTTGCCCATCGGGACTCCATTCCGCACTACTAACCAATGCTTGATGACCGTATAAAACCGCTATTTTTTGCCCAGAACGTCCCCAAATACAAGCGGTTTTGTCTGCCGAAGCCGTGACAATCAGGTGTTCATCGGGACTTAATCGGGCTTGATAGATCATGCCGTGATGACCCGCCAGAAGTGCGATTTGTTTACCCGTAATATCCCAAACGCGGGCTGTTTTATCGGCGGAAGCTGTCACGAGAAATTCATTATCCGCACTGAGTTGCGCACTATAGATCGGTTGTTCATGCCCTGTGCAAGTGGCCATTTCCCGACCGATAATGTCCCAAATGCAGGCGGTTCCATCCCCAGAAGCGGTCACGATAAATTGACCATCGGGACTAAAGGAGGCACTATAAACGGCATCTTGATGTTTGCGGAGGACAGCCAAAGTTCGGCCAGAGGGAGTCCAGACCCTAGCGGTTTTGTCCTTAGAAGCTGTCACTAAATACTGACCATTGGGACTGAATTGAACTTCTAAAACCGCATCATGATGACCCTGAAAGGTAGTCAGTTTTTTACCCGTTGTACTCCAGAGTTGGGCGGTTTTATCGGCTGAAGCGGTTGCAAGCAACTGGCCATTGGGGCTAAAGGAAGCACTTCTGACCCAATCTTGATGGCCTTCTAAAATAGCTAATTGTTTGCCCTGGTTATCCCAGAGACGGGCGGTTTTATCCCTGGAGGTCGTCACAATACAGGAGCCGTCGTCATTAAAATGGGCATTTCTGACCCAATGGGTGTGACCCCGTAGAACGATCGCGCCTTTATCGGACAGATCCCAAAGACGGGCTGTGCGATCGGCTGAAACAGTGACCAAAAGACGACTATCTGCGCTAAATTCCGCTTGATAAACATCCTGTTGATGGCCCCGTAAAATCACTAGGGCTTTTCCTTTACGATTCCAGAGCCGTGCCGTGCGATCGGGAGAGGTGGTAACGATAAATTGACCATTGGGACTAAAGTGAGCGTCATATAATCCCTGTTGATGACCCTGCAAAATCGCGATCGCCTTTCCTGATAGATCCCAAATGCGAGCCGTCCCATCCGCCGAAGCCGTGACTACCAAATCGCCAGTGGAATTAAATTCCGCATTTCTGACCCAGTTTTGATGGCCTTGGAGGGTTGCCACCACTTTTCCCGACAAATCCCAAATTTTCGCCGTCCCATCCGCCGAAGCTGTCACGACCAACTGACCATCCTGACTAAAATGAGCATTTCTGACCCAACTTTGATGACCTTTGAGGTTCAATAATTCCTGTCCCCGCAGATTCCAAAGACGAGCCGTTCCATCCTTGGAAGCTGTCAACACATACTGACTATTCGGGCTAAATTCTGCATTTCTCACCCAACTTTGATGACCCGTAAAAACGCTCCGTTCTTCCCCCAAAAGATCCCACAGTCGAACTGTTCCATCCCTAGAAGCCGTCACAATCCATTGATTATCAGGGCTAAATTCCGCACTCCTGACCCAATCCTGATGCCCCTGTAATACCGCCAAAAATTCCCCTTTGCCACTCCAGAGCCTAGCGGTTTGATCCGCCGAAGCCGTCAAAATATAATTTCCGTCCCTACTCCAACGAACGCCCGTGATCGCGCCCTGGTGTCCCCTTAAGGTCGCCAATTTTTTCCCAAACCTATCCCAAATACGAGCATTGCCATCGGAGGAAGCCGTGAGAATCCATTGGTCATTGGGACTGATGTGTAGATCGGTAATAGAAGCCCGTTGTTGAAAGCGGTTGCGCTCATAGATTTGACCAAGAATCGTTTGCAGAGTCAGCAGGGGACTAATACTGGGATAGTCCATCAGGGGGGTATCTTCCTTGAGCAATTGTTGGAGTTCTTGACCTGCTTTGAGGGCCAGAAGTAAGCCATCAATTTGTTGGGATTCAAATTGTTTGAGGGTAATGAGGGATTGACGCTCTAAACGGATACCAATGAGAACATTTTGATATTGAGATTTTGCATCTTCTAATTGCTGTTGGGCATCTGCTAATTTTTTGTCCACTAAGGAGTGATCAATGAGGGTTTCTTGATGATCCAGTAATAAAGCTTTTTTGGGATCAGAATTTGAGCCTAAATGATGTTGGGCAACTAAAGCAGAATTACGGATATTTTTGGCTAGGGGAAGGGTCAGGGGTCGATAATAAATTTCATGGTTATTAATAACGGTTGTAATTAAACCTGATTTAACCAAAAGAGTCAGAATTGAGGTTATTTGCTCTGAATTAAGGGATAAATTGTACTCTTTTAATTGCTCTTTTAGTTCTGATAAACTTTTAAGGACTAGGGATTGATTAAATTCAGATAAAAGATAGAGACAAATACTCGCAATTTTCTGTTGAATCGAGCTACAATTTTTGAGAATCGTGCCAATATAATAATCAATAAACTGGTCTTTTCCCTGATTTTGATATTGTTTTAAACTCTTGATTTGTTGGTCTTCTAAAATAGTTCCCAGAATTTGTAATTCACGACAATTAATATTTTGGTCGCGATCGCGGAGCGGCCCTGCCTGATCCCGTAAGTCCCGAATCATGGCGGCAATCAGATCGGGGGGCAAGGGAAAATTCGTTTTATGGGATAATGCCTGAATCACTTGCCAAGCTTGTTCTTCAGAGAAAGAATGAAGTTGATAAAAGGTAATTTGCTTTAACAGATCACGTTGTTTGAACTCCGCACTGAAATGATTCAGTAGGGGAGTGACATAATCAGGAGTAGTACAAAAGATAATTTGTAAATTTGTTTGACTGAAACATTCTCCTAAAAATTGCCAAAAAGTTCGATCCAGATAATTAGATAAATGGGAATTAAAGAAATCTTCGGGGGAATCTATGATTAAAACCACTTTAATCAATTTTTTTTCTAATTCTTGTAATTGATTTAAGAGAATTTGTTGGTCTTTAAATTGTTCTTGACTCGATAGGGTGACAGCATTAAAATCATCTTTGTCGATACCATGAACAGAACACACGGTAGCTAATTCTTGTTTAAAAATCAACTGCCAGTTTTTGAGATCCTGGATCAAAATAGGCAAACTCTTATTTTTATGTAAATAGGGAATTAATCCTGATTGAATTAAGGAGGTTTTGCCAATTCCCCGATCGCCGTAAAGCATGAGGATTCTCGTTTGGCGATCGCCGCTCAAGGATTGAATGGTTTGCAGTTCTTGAAGGCGTTCTGAGTGGGATATTTCCGTCGGAATAACACCAAAATCTCTTTCATTTTCTGTAAATAAAGAATAGGAAATCAAAGGATGAATCAGTTTTAATAAACAAAAACTACTCAGGGGATTTAGTCCAATAAAAGCCCGTTTTCCCATGCGGTACTCTAAGGCTTGATAGAGTTGGTCTATGGCTAAGACTTCAATCGCATCCTGTCGTTTGCAATAACAGTAACGTAACTCAATTAAAATTGCCAAATATAATTGGGGATCGGCTTCAAAGGTAATGCTCTCTTTAGCACTCTCTAAGAGATTAATCGCCTGTTCCTCTTCCTTTAAACCCATCTGTACCCGACCCAACAGATAATGGAGCCAACTGTGGAAATGCTTCAGTCCGTCAGGGGATTGATGATAAAGATTTAGGGCTTGTTGAATCGCGGTTTTTGCTTCTTCAAATTGCCACTGCTCAATAAAACACTCTCCCAGAAAACCCTGGGCTTCAATGAGTCTAGAAGAGAGACTATTTTTTCCATTTTGAGGAAGAGATAATCCTAAATTAGTAGGATTTTGATGCTCTTTTTCCTCTGTTGGATAATGTAACTTTAGAAAACTCTCAGCGACGGCTTGTAATTGTTCCCAATCTTCTAAACCTCTGAGGATCTTACCCAGTAGGGTTAAGGAATCATCCCGTAGATTTTGCCAATGATCTGCTTCTAGTAACTGGAGGCTTTGGGTGAGGTAATGACGGGTATTTTGCCAAGCGGGATGGCTTAGGTCTTTTTCCCAGTAGGCTTGTAAGAAATAGCAATGAGCTGTCTGAATTAAAACCCATTTCTCTTGATTTTTATCTTGAAGTTGTTGATAACCCGCGATCGCCGCTTGATAGTGATTTAAGGCCGCGCTAAAATTGCCCGTAAATTCCTGATAGAGTCCCTGTAGAATGGCAAAAGAAGTTTGATTTTGAACATCGAAGCTCGTAGATTGATGTTGGAAAAAGTCATTCACAACCTGATTAACTTTTTCGAGATTCGTCAGATCTTTCTGGGTTTGTATTTTTACCCCCTGAGCCCAATAGCGAGCGATCGCCGTTTCAATGATTCTATGGAGATCCTCGACAGCAAGACGAGAATTATTACCGTTTTGTTGAGTGGTCGGTAAAGATAATTCTGAATTTTCTGGAAGTTGCGTGAAAATAGGATCATTCATTGCGGTCTTATTGATATGAAATGCGGTTGTTGGGGGAAATAAAAAAATGATTCCTTAACAACACAATAGAAAATCAGAAAAGCATTTTAGGTCGAGATCAGCGCAATCCGCTTTAACTCCTCTCAATGGCAAGATCCTAGATTTGATACATGGTCTTAAGCATTGCACAAAAAAAGGGATATTTAAACAATACCCCTAAAAGCCTTACATAGTAAAGGTTTAATGTAAGCAATCATCCATAATAGACTTAGCCTCATGCCAAGTAGAATGGATAGAAACAAAAGGAGAGCTTTCAAAACCCATCACACAATCAATGGTAATGAGAAAATAAACGCCCAAATCATCAGAAAAAACACAAAAAGCAATTTTTTGAGATTTTGAGTCATAATCCTGAAAAGAAGCCAGTTTAGATTTGCTTAGACATCTAATTCACCTCGCACGGCATCCAAAGCAAAGTACAACTTTTTAGAAGCATACCCCGCAGTCTTCATAATCACCAGATTCCCAAACCCTTAGAAATAGCAGACTCAGAGACAAGCAAATTTTCAAAATCTAAAGAAGCGATAACAACCTTACGAGCCGCCAAGGGTAATTCAGGAGGAATAGAGGCAATCATTTTTGCCTTAATCTTATCCTTGTAATTGTCAGCCAACATTTTTGGATTTTATCAGGGTCATTAGAAAAGGAAGCATTCACATTATCGCTGTTCTATTAGAGTGGGATTACCTGAATTAACCCTAAACTCTGAACGTCTTGATGAGTAGGCGATCACCGACCTAATTTTTGATAGAAACTCCAAAATAAAGTTTCTGTTAGGTATTGATTGCTCAAAGCCTTATCCTGATGAGAGTCTAGAGCTTAGATATAACCAGGGTTTTCCTAGAGTAATAGATCAGCAGTATATACATAAAAGTTTTTTATATGACATTACGTTGAGTGTTTATAATACGCTACAGGTTAATTTCAGGTTTACTGCAACTAAAAACCTATTTTTAATTCATGGCGACTAGGATTCTGGGATAGGAGACAAAATAATAGGGGATTAGGCGATCGCTCTTTGTCAGCTTAAGTTGAGAGATTAACCCTAGATTCGATGAAATCATGGACTAAGCTGAGACTGAAATAGTTTCAAAAGATCTAAAAAACATTCAAAAAAAGAGTGAACTAAACTGTCCACCCTTATCATTCAAAATTATTCAAATTAAATTGTAATAGCGATAAGTTGCCTAAAAATTGGAATTAAGCTTCATCTAAAGCTTCGATACCAGGCAAAACCTTACCTTCGAGTAATTCCAAGCTCGCTCCACCACCCGTCGAAATGTGACTCATTTTTTCAGCAACGCCGACTTTTTCCACTGCCGCAACGGAATCTCCACCACCGATAATGGTCGTTGTTCCTTTTGGCGTTAAATCAGCTAAGGTATGGGCGATCGCCTCGGTTCCTGCCGCAAACTTATCGAATTCAAAAACTCCCATAGGGCCATTCCAGATGACGGTTTTAACATCCGCTAGGGCATCTTGGAAAAGCTTGATGGAATCAGGGCCAATATCTAACCCCATCCAACCATCGGGAATATTGTCGATACTCACGATTTTAGATTCGGCATCAGGGGCAAATTTATTCGCAACCACCACATCGGTCGGTAACAACAGTTGAATTCCCCGTTTCTCGGCGATCGCTTCTAAGGACTTAGCTAATTCCAATTTGTCGTCTTCAACCAAGGAAGCACCAACGCTTAAACCCCGTGCCTTATAAAAAGTAAAGATCATCCCACCACCGATGATCAATTTATCGCATTTTTCTAAAAGGGTTTCAATGACACCAATTTTACTGGAAACCTTCGAGCCACCAATAATCGAAGCCAAGGGACGTTTGGGTTCTTCGATCGCGCTTTGGAGATATTGCAATTCCTTCTCAATTAATAAACCAGCTACCGAGGGACTGAGATAATGGGTAACCCCTTCCGTCGAAGCATGGGCGCGGTGAGCCGTACCAAAGGCATCATTCACGTATAAATCCGCCAAAGAAGCTAATTGTTTAGCAAATTCTGGATCATTGCCTTCTTCACCAGGATGAAAACGCACATTTTCTAGTAACAACACATCGCCATTATTGAGGGCCGCAACGGCAGAAACCACTTCTTCACCAATGCAATCACTGGGCTTCACCACTGTTTTTCCTAATAATTCCGACAAACGAGCGGCTACTGGGGTTAACCGCAGTTTATCTTTCACTCGTTCGAGAAAAGTTTCTCCTTTGGGACGGCCAAAATGACTAGCGAGAATAACTTTTGCACCCTTAGACGTTAAAGTCTCAATCGTGGGTAATGCTGCCCGAATCCGAGTATCATCAGTAATCTTTCCCGCATCATCTAGGGGAACATTAAAATCTACTCGTACAAACACCCGTTTTCCAGCGATCTCGGTTGCTGACAAATTTGCTACACTTTTCTTAGGCACGGTCAATTCCTCCTATTGCTTTAATTGAGTCTTACTCAAGATTAAATCAGGCTATGCTACTTCCGACAATGATTTAATTTAAGTGGCATCGTGTAGGTTATAAGTCAACTAAAAATTTTTATATCTTTTCATTGTCACCACGTCCCCAATCAGAGTATGAGTAAAGGAAGGTAGAGGTCAAAATTTATGTTTAAAACCATCTTATTTCCCATTGATCACAGTCGAGAAACTCGCGAAGCGGCCCAAATGGTAGCCAATTTAGTCAAAACCTACAGTAGTCGCCTCTTTTTACTGTCGGTTGTTGAAGAATCTTCCCCTGAAGAGTTAAAATCTTCCCATCCCCCCGTCATGGCTTCTCCCGAAGAAGTGGAAAAACTGCTCCAGGCGGCCCAGGCTGTCTTCGCTCAACAGGGAATTGAAGCGGATATGGTGGAACGGGAAGGAAAGCCGTCTTTTACGATCTGTGATGTGGCGGACGAAATTGGGGCAGATCTCATTGTGATGGGTTGTCGCGGATTAGGGTTAACCACGGAAGGAGCAACAGAAAGCGTCACGACTCGTGTGATTAATCTTGCACCCTGTCCTGTTTTGATCGTCCCCTAGTTTTGGGGATCACAAAATTGCCATTAAATTGCTCGCAGACCTCCTACGGCTTGTCGTTTAAAAAGACGCATAAAATAACTTTCTCAATAAAGCGAATCCTTATCCTGTCAGGGCTTATGTTCAAAAGCTTTGAAGGCCGTTTTCTGTCATAATTTAATCTGGACTTGTAATTTTTTTTAATCCGCAAGCATCCCGCTTCTGCTCTCGGTAACGATTGATCGCTTGCCATAGGACAGAAAACCCCTTATCTAAGAGAAATCTTAGAAGCTTTTGTAAAAATATACAAATTTAGACGCTTCATTATGACTCAATTTTCAGGTACGTCCGATGTCCCAGATTTGGGTCGTCGCCAATTTATGAATTTGCTCACTTTTGGCACGATTACAGGTATCGCGGCTGGCGCACTTTATCCCATCGTCAAATACTTCATTCCTCCCTCTAGTGGAAGCGGTGGCGGCGGTGTGACGGCGAAAGATGCCCTCGGTAATGATGTAATTGTCAGTCAGTTTTTGAGTACCCATAATGCGGGCGATCGCACCCTGGCCCAGGGACTTAAGGGTGATCCCACCTATATGGTGATCACAGGGGAAAAAACCATCGAAAGCTATGGGATTAACGCGATTTGTACCCATTTAGGCTGTGTTGTGCCTTGGAACGCTAACGAAAACAAGTTTATGTGTCCTTGTCACGGTTCCCAATATAACTCAGAAGGTAAAGTGGTACGCGGCCCTGCTCCGCTTTCTCTGGCCCTTGCCCATGCCCAGGTTACGGAAGACGATAAACTGGTCTTTAGCCCCTGGACAGAAACCGATTTCCGTACCAACGAAGATCCTTGGTGGGCTTAATCGAGTATTTAGCAAAATAATCTGAAACTGTTAACCCTATTTATTTAACCTAAGAGATGAGAACTCCTGATTTTTCGGGACTGTGGCAACGGGGCAAAAAAGTTACCCTGAGTATCGCCCTAACTGCGATCGCCACGATTACCCTATTTTTGTTTAGTGATCTAGCTGTTCCCCAGTCTGCGGAGGCCTATCCCTTCTGGGCTCAACAAACTGCTCCTGAAACCCCCAGGGAAGCAACGGGTCGTATTGTTTGCGCCAACTGTCATTCTGGTCAAAAACCAGCAGAAATTGAAATTCCCCAATCCGTTTTACCCGATACGGTATTTGAAGCGGTTGTTAAAATTCCCTACGATCTTAGCAGTCAACAGGTTTTAGCCGATGGATCTAAAGGTGGCTTAAATGTCGGTGCGGTGTTGATGTTGCCCGATGGCTTCAAAATTGCCCCCCCTGAGAGAATTTCTGAAGAATTAAAGGAAAAAATCGGTGGATTATTTTATCAACCCTACCGTGATGATCAGGAAAATGTCGTGATTGTTGGCCCCTTACCAGGCGATCAATACCAGGAAATTATTTTCCCCGTTCTTTCCCCCAACCCTGCTACCGATAAAGGCATTAATTACGGTAAATTTTCCGTTCACTTAGGTGCTAATCGTGGTCGTGGACAAATTTATCCCACAGGTGAACTGAGCAATAATAATCTGTTTAAAGCTCCTGCGGCAGGAACCATCAGCCAAATTAATAAGGTTGAAGGGGGCGGATATGAATTGCTCCTAACCACCGAAAAGGGTGATGAAACGGTCAAAATTCCTGCTGGCCCCGACTTAATTGTTTCGGAAGGACAGACCGTTGAAGCGGCAGAAGCTTTGACGAATAATCCGAATGTGGGTGGTTTTGGCCAAAAAGATACGGAAGTTGTTTTGCAAAATCCCACTCGTATCAAGTTCTTGATTCTGTTCTTGGCGGGAATTATGTTAGCTCAAATTCTCTTAGTGGTGAAGAAACGACAAATCGAGAAAGTCCAAGCGGCTGAACTTGAGTTTTAAGTGAATCTTCAATGTAAATATAAATATAAATATTTTTTGAGGGCGTTTTACGTCCTTTTTTTTTGATGATTTTTTAAGGTGATTAACGCTATTTATTAAGGATAGCCAACCTCGATAAACTTAAGATTGTCTGAATCAAATGCGATCGCCTAAAAACTTGATACAATACTTTATATCACTTATTTCTAGCAATATTTTATGTTAGCCAGCTATCTTGACAAAGCAATGGAATTGGCAGTCTATGAAATTATTGAAGAAGATCAAACTTTTTGGGGAGAAATTCCTGCTCTAAAAGGAGTTTGGGCTTGTCAACAAACATTAGAGCAATGTCGTCAAGATCTACGGGAAGCATTAAGCGATTGGCTGGCTTTAAGATTACGTCTAGGACTAGAAATCCCTGTAATTCAAGGCATTGACTTAAATCAAATTACTCAACCCGTTTAACTATGGCTCGTTTAATTCCAGTTTCTCGACGTAAATTGGTTGAGCGTTTTAAAGAATTAGGTTTTGATGGCCCTTATTCAGGTGGAAAACATCCTCAAATGCGCCGAGGTAATCTCACTATTATTATTCCCAATCCCCAATCAAGGCGACATTAGTGTTGGATTATTGCGACGTATCCTACAACAAGCTAATATTTCCAAGGAGGAGTGGTTAGGAGAAGATTTCAATTGACATCGCAAGACTTAATAGTTATTTTTGAGAATTTTTACTCATTGATTTTTAGCGTATTAGTTTGATTTTTACCAAATAGGAGATTTATTAATTATGAAATTCAATGTAATTCTTGAACAAGATGAAGATAATATGTGGATAGTTGAATGTCCGACGATCCCTGGTTGTATTAGTCAAGGTTCAAGTAAAGAAGAGGCATTAGAAAATATTAAAGATGCCATTACAGCTTGTCTAGAGGTTAGGGCTGAAATCGGCTTACCGCTAGTTATCGAACATGAGCAAGTAGAGGTTTTGGCTTAAAGATGGCTTCTGCTCTACCTGTAATGAATGGACGCGAAGTTGTTCGTGTTTTTAAAAAATTAGGCTGGCGTTTTGTTCGGCAGAAAGGAAGTCACATGATTTTAGTTAAAACGGGTGAAATGGTGACTTTATCTGTTTCCGATTATTCCGAAGTTGCTAAAGGAACTTTACCGAAAAGCGAGTGGAAAGCCCCTAGCTTTAGCTATGGGGATGAACACGGT
>QBMS01000118.1 GCA_003249095.1 Snowella sp. | reverse complement strand
GTTAAGTCCTTGTCTTGTAAGGATTTCATTCTAATAATTAGACTGAACCAGTGCCAATCTGAATATCTAAATGTTAATCTGGAAGAAGCTAATTATCTATGTGATTTTGCCTTATTGCACATCAAAAATAATCTTGATCGAGCAAAGGTTTACGAAATTAAAATCAAGCTCAATCTTGCTAAGAATGAAATCCATCTTGCTTTGAATAATGGAAAAAAAGCATTAAAAATATTAGGAGTATCTCTATTAGAATCCCCGCCACTAGATCTCAATCTTGAAGGACTGAAGAAATTAACGGCAATGACAGACCCCAATAAATTGATGGCAATGCAGATTCTGAACCTAATCTTTGATGCGGCTTGTTTCGGAGAAAGTCCCCTAACATTACCCATTGTCTATACTTCGATCGAACTTACCCGACAGTATGGCAATTCACCACCCGTAATTTATGCTTATGCTTTCTATGGAATTATTGTTGCTTGGCTTATTCCAGATATAGATCTGGCTTATCAACTAGGTCAATTATCCCTCTTTGTTTTACATCAATTAAATTCAAAAGAATTTTGGCCAAAAGCCCACCTTGCAATTTCAATTAATATAACCTATAAAAAACATCATATTCAAGAAACGATTGAAACGCTTCAACAGTCTTTGCAAAATGCTCTAGAGGTTGGCAATATTGAATTTGCTTGTCATGCGGCTAATTTTTATTGTGAACATTTGTTATTCATGGGTATCGAATTAGAGTTTCTTCATAATCAACAAAAAATATATATCGATTTTATTAATAAATTTCAGCAAGAGCATCCTTTATGCTTAACTAGAGTTTGCGGACAATTCGTGTATAATTTATTAAATGAAAATAGATCAAAGCAACTATCGGGAGACATTTTAGATGAAAGAAAAACATTAGCTTATTTGCTAAAAATTAACAATCGAATTTCAATTTTTAATATTTATTATTATAAAGGTTTACTGTGTTATTTATTTGATGACTATAATCAATCAATCAAATATTTTAAAGCGGCAACTAAATATTCTGGTTTTATCAAGGCAGAGATAATTTTTACAGAACACAATTTTTACTATTCTTTGACTCTATTAGCTCAGTACCCACACCGAAATAAAAAAACTCAAAAATATTACCTGAAGCAAGTTGAAGAAAATCAAGAACTGATGAAATATTGGAAAGATCATGCTCCGATGAACTTCCAACACAAATATGATTTGGTAGAAGCAGAAAAAGCTCGTGTTTTAGAAAAATATCTCGAAGCAATGAATTATTATGATAGTGCTATAGCGGAAGCTAGAAAACAAAAATATATTCAACATGAGGCACTTGCTAATGAATTAGCGGCAGATTTTTACCTATCGCTAGGAAGCGAAAAAAATCTACTAGGGAGAGATATAGTTGGCAAGTTTTACTTAAAAAATGCCTACGATTGTTATCTTCGTTGGGGCGCAAAAGCCAAAGTTAAACAACTAGAAGAAGAATATCCTCAATATTTATTAAGCATCTCCAATCCAAACAAATCTAATAAGCTAAGTACAACTATCTCCACCACTGGAACCGATGGAGAAATACTTGACCTTGCAACAATTCTCAAAGCATCCCAAGCCATCTCAGGTGAAGTTAATCTCGAAAATCTACTGCAAAAATTGATAAAAATCGTGATTGAAAATGCAGGAGCGCAAAAAGGTTGCCTAATTTTAAAACAAGAAGATAATTGGGTTATCGAAGCCCAAGGAATAGCCGATAACGACGAAGTTAATCTCCTACTATCCATTCCCATAGACTCAATAAATAACGATAACAATATCCCTATTTTACCCACTACCATTATTAACTATGTTGCCCGTACCCAAGAGCCTATTGTTTTAAATAATGCTGTCTCAGAAGGACAATTTATTAACGATCGCTATATTATCGTCAACCAAACAAAATCCATTCTCTGCACACCCTTACTCAATCAAGGAAACCTAAGCGGTATTGTCTATCTCGAAAATAACTTAACCACCGATGCCTTTACGCCTGAACGAATTGAACTTTTAAACATATTATCTGCTCAAGCCGCTATTTCCATTGATAACTCAAGACTTTATCAAACTTTAGAAAAGAGAGTAGAAGAACGTACTAAAGAATTATCTCAAACCCTAGAAATTCTTAAAGCAACCCAAGCCGAACTTCGTTTTGAAAATGATTTACTCCGTAGCGAAGAATCCTTTTCAACTTTTGATTATCAAGTGGGCGGAAGTTTACCGATGGATGCCCCTACCTACGTTGTCCGAGCAGGCGATCGCTATCTTTATAAAGCCTTAAAACGAGGAGAATTTTGCTACGTTCTTAATCCCCGACAGGTGGGCAAATCTAGTTTAATGGTGCGGATGATTGACTATCTCCAGCGCGAGGGCTATTGCTGTGCGCCCATTGATATGACCCGTATCGGCAGTGAAAATGTGACTTCAGAACAATGGTATAAAGGATTCGCTTTTGAGCTATTACGCCGTTTTGATTTGCGGAGCAAGATTAACTTAAAAACCTGGTGGCAAGAACGAGAAGATAGGCCCCCCGTTCAAAGATTAAGTGAATTGATCGAAGAAGTCCTATTAACCGAAGCGGGTGTCGAAAACGGCATTCCCACCCAACCCTTGGTTATTTTTATTGATGAAATTGATAGCGTTCTCGGCTTAAAATTCTCCGTTCATGATTTTTTTGCTCTGATTCGTTCCTGTTACAATCAACGCAGTCTTAATCCCGCCTATCAACGTTTGACCTTTGCCCTTTTTGGAGTCACAACTCCTAACGATTTAATGACTGATAGTCAAATAACACCTTTTAATATCGGTCAAGCTATTCATCTAGAAGGCTTTAAGGAACACGAAGCCCAACCGTTATTGCAAGGATTAGCCGAAAAAGTGAGCAATCCCCAAACCCTACTCAAAGAAGTCTTCAACTGGACAAATGGCCAACCCTTTCTCACTCAAAAAATCTGTAAACTGATTCGGGATACCTCTGCTCCCATTCCCGTTAACGACGAAGCCGCTTGGCTCCAAAACTTGATCCAAACCCAGGTGATTAATAATTGGGAATATCAAGATGAGCCAGAGCATTTGAGAACGATTCGCGATCGCCTTCTGAAAAGTAAACGATCACTCCAACTCTTAGAACTTTACCAACAGGTGTTAGAACAGCAAGAAATTGGCCTGACTGATAGTGCTGTAGAAAGAGAATTAGTTTTATCAGGTTTAGTCATCAAAAAACAAGGTCTCCTCAAAGTTAATAACCGTATTTATAAATTAATTTTTAACAAATCTTGGCTCAGAAAATATCTCCTTGTTTAACTGCTCAATGTTCGCGGAAGCGCAACTAAAATCCCTAAGCAACCGATTTTAGTCAAACTATTTGGACTATAGGTCAACCCCAACACAGTCACCCAAAAAATGACCGACTAAATAAAGGGAACCACAAAGAACAATCACCCGCTCCTCTTCTAGGGCGATGCCGCAGGCACACTTCGTGACCGCCGAGTCTAACGCAATACTCAAATCAGGAAAGATTTCTAAGGTCTCTAAATCTGGACAAATTCCTTTCGCAATACCTGCTAAAACCGTCGGCTCGGCACTGCTATGGTCAGGAACAGGCACGAGGGAAAGGCGATCGCCTGCCTGGAGGAGAGCTTGAAAAATTTTGGGGTGATCCTTGGTGGAAAGCATTCCCATCACCCAATGGACGGGTTTACCCAGACTATTCAAGTATTGTCGTAGGGCTTCAGCCGCCGCCGTGTTATGGGCCCCATCAACCAAAATCGCCCTTCCTTGCCAGGTTGTCCACTGCAATCTTCCCGCCCAACGGGTTTTGCCCATACCTTCTTGGATCGCAGGATTAGAAATCTCCCAACCCTGATCCCGTAAACACTGAATCGCCGCGATCGCGATCGCGGAATTGATTAATTGAACATCGCCAAATAGAGGTAACGGGTACTCTAATCCCTGATATCGCGCCCATCGTTGATTTTCCTTGATAACTTCTTTGGCGGGGGAAATCCAGCGAGCAGGACATTGCAAACTTTCTAGATAAGTGCGGATCAAAACCGTCACTTCGGTTGGCAAAACCCCGATCACAGCAGGACGATAGGGTTTGATAATTCCTGCTTTTTCCTGGGCAATATCCCTCAACGTCGGCCCCAATATCTGCCAATGTTCCATACTCAAAGAGGTAATCACACTGACCAAAGGATTGCTAACCACATTTGTGGCATCCAGACGACCTCCCAAGCCCACTTCAATCACGGCGATATCGACTTTTTCCTTCGCAAAATAAAGCCAAGCCGCCGCCGTAATTACTTCAAATTGGGTAGGAATATCAGCCTCATGGTCAGGAATTTTTTGCTGAATAATTTCTAATAAATCAATTAATTTTTCTTCGGTAATTGAAACTTCATTGATACAAATTCGTTCTGTCCAATTAACCAAATGGGGAGAAGTATAACGCCCTACTCTATAGCCCGCCGCCGTTAAAATTGAAGATAAATAGGCACAAACTGACCCCTTGCCATTGGTTCCTGCCACATGAATAATGGGGACTTTTTGTTGAGGATTACCTAATTTTTCTAGAAGGGATAAAATTCTGTCTAATCCAAGATGGACACCAAAGCGTTGGTAGGGTTTGAGATAGGATTCAATAGTCATTAATCAATAGTTTATGTTGAATTTTTAAGGTAAAATAATTAGAGGAAAACTATCTTTGACGTTCAATACGGAGAAAATTCAAGGGGACATTAAACGAATATCGATTTTTTATCCTACCATAGAGATATTGGCTAATACGAAGACCATCGCCGTTTCATCAATCTTGCGCTCTCTCAACTGTTCTACTTGAAATTCCAGTGAAAAATTTTTCCTTACCTACTTTAACGCCTCAAGATCTTTTTCCCTACAAGCTTGATGATTTTCAACAAGAAGCGATCGCCGTTTTAGAGTCGGGAAAATCCGTAGTAGTCTGTGCGCCGACGGGATCGGGAAAGACGGTCATTGGGGAATATGCCATTTATCGCGCCCTAACGAGGGGAAAAAGGGTTTTTTATACCACTCCTTTAAAAGCTCTTTCTAACCAAAAAGTCCGAGATTTTCAGGATAAGTTGCGAGAAATTGGGGTAGAAGGTGCAGAGTCCGCCGTAGGTCTGATTACGGGGGATATTGTGATTAATCCCAACGCGCCCATCGTGGTGATGACGACCGAAATTTTTCGCAATATGCTCTACGAAACTCCCATTGGTCAGGTGGGAACGTCTCTCGAAAATGTGGAAACGGTGGTTTTTGATGAATGTCATTACATCAGCGATCGCGGACGGGGGACAGTTTGGGAAGAATCCATCATCTATTGTCCTGCCACCATTCAACTAGTCGCCCTTTCTGCCACCATCGGTAAACCTGAACAATTAACCGATTGGATTAATCAAGTCCGTTTAGGCAGTTCTCTCAAAAGTAATCGACGGCGATCGCCCGATGAGGATTTATCCCATTGTGAACTGGTCAACTCCGATTTTCGTCCCGTTCCCCTGCACTTTCATTTCAGTAATAAAGCAGGTTTATTTCCCCTATTAAACAATAAAAATAATGGCGTTAACCCTCATTTATTACCTAAAAAAACGCAACGAGACAAGAAACCTAAACGCCTGAGAAGGGAAGATTGTCCCAGTGTTTTAACCATTGTTCAACAACTACAAGAACAGAATTTTCTACCTGCCATTTACGTCATTTTTAGTCGTAGAGGTTGCGAACAAGCCGTTAAAGAACTGCGCCATTTAACCCTAGTAACTCCCGAAGAATCCCAGGCAATTCAATTAAATCTGCTTGCTTTTTTTCTCTTTGAAAATCCCCTACTTAAAAATAAATTACGAGTCGAGTTTGGTCGGGAACACCCAGAGTTTGCGGAACAGATCCTAGACTTTGCCCTCAATCCCGAAGGCTGGGGCGCAAAACTCACCCAAACCCTGAGCAGTCAACCTGAAACCACCTGGAAACTCTGGCAATGGTTGGCCCAATCTTCACCGATGACCCATTTAGAGCAAATTGAACCCTTATTAGGGGGAATTGCCGTTCACCATGCGGGGGTACTACCTAATTGGAAAGAATTGGTAGAAAAACTGTTTGAAATGGGTTTAATCAAAGTCGTTTTTGCCACCGCAACCCTTTCTGCGGGGATTAATATGCCTGCCCGCACCACCGTGATTTCTGCCCTTTCTAAACGGACGGACGATGGTCACAGTATGCTCACCCCCTCTGAGTTTTTGCAGATCGCAGGTCGCGCAGGTCGTCGGGGCATGGACAAGGTGGGCCATGTGGTAACGGTTCAATCTCCCTTTGAAGGGGCAAAAGAAGCGACCTATCTCGCTTTGGCGAATGCTGACCCTCTCCGTAGCTGGTTTACGCCTTCCTACGGTATGGTGTTAAATTTATTGCAAAAACATACCCTTGAAGAAGCAAAAGACCTTTTAGAACGTAGTTTTGCTGAATATTTAGCCCAATTAGAACTGGAACCCACCCAAGCCGCGATCGCCCGTTTGATGACCCAATTAACCCAAATGGATATTAAATTGGCAGGGGTTAATGAAACCGAGGTTCGGAGTTTTGAGAAATTCCGCGCCCGACTGCGAGAAGAACAAAGATTACTCAAATTATTACAACAACAATCGGAAAGCAATCGTAAAAAGGAAATAACACCGCGACTTGCCGTATTACCGTCGGGCCAAATTCTTTACCTGAAAGGCAAATATATCAAGGTTTCCCGTCCCCTGATCGCCGTTGTTGTGGAAAAAGCCCAGGGATTTAGCCAGGTTCCCGAATTAATTTGTTTTGCTTCCGACAATCGCTGGTATCGGGCCACTTCTAGCGATATTTTTGAAATTAACGAAGGTCTTCTTCCTGCCCATTTATTAGCAAATTTAACCCTACCTCCCTTAGAATTTCTTTCCCCAGGCAGACCCTTTAAAGGCGACGAGGCAACCATTCCCATCGCCAACGCGATCGCCTCCTCTGCCCTGCCCAATCAAACTCCCCCCGAAATTTTAGAACAGCAGGGACGAGTCGATCATGTTCAAAAAATTCTGGATACCCACCCCCTCCAAAAACACAAACATCCCCAGCGCATTATCGAAAACTATCACCAACGGGTAATGCTCAGAGAGGAATTAGAAAAACGTCAAATTGAGTATCAACGTCTGCAATCGCGACAATCCTATTACTGGCAAGAATTTTTAGATTTAATCGTGATTTTACAGGAACTAGAAGCCCTAGATGGATTTTCTCCCACTCCTTTAGGAGAAGCTGCCGCCACTTTACGCGGAGAAAATGAGCTTTGGTTAGGCTTGGTGTTTATGTCGGGTAAATTCAATCACCTGGCTCCCCACCATTTAGCCTCTGCTGTCAGTGGACTCATTACAGAAACCCTACGTCCTGACACCTGGACACACTACAATCCCGCCCCCGAAGTATTAGCCGTTCTTCGCCCAGGCTTAGATTTAACGTTGATGACCCTCGTTTTTCGGTCTGGCATCAATCTGTCCCTTCCCCTTTCTACGATCCTCTTTTTAATTTATTACTGCGATCGCACCAATCTTTGGGAAGTACGACGCAAATTAATTCAGACTCAAAAACGCCATGAAATCAACATTCCCCTCTGGTTAGAAGTGGATTTATTAGGGTTAATTGAACAATGGGCGTTAGGTGCAACCTGGGATGAATTGTGTAGTAATACCAGCTTAGATGAAGGCGATTTAGTCCGAATTTTGCGGCGTACTATTGATCTGCTTTGGCAAATTCCTCAGGTTCCCAGGGTTGCCAATGGATTAAAGGAGAATGCCAGAAAAGCTGTGTCTATGATGAAACGATTCCCCATTTAATTTACAATAAACCTAAATTTGAGGAAAATTTATGGATGGAAAAATCTAGTTCCAGACAAGTTTGTGGCTACGAGAGAATAAGCCTTTCAGCTTCCTGAACCCCGTTCTAAAGTCCTTTGATGGTGTGTTTTTCGCTCAATAACACTCATCGGAAGGTACAAAAGACGATGCTTGATGTATGTTTTTTCGTAAAGCCTTTGAGCAAGAAGCTTTTAGAAATACAAGAAGACACAAACTTGTTCGGAACTAGAATGATTTATAGTTTTGCGAGCCAAAGCCCCACAAATATTCCGTACCGATTCTAAACATCGTAGAACCAATCTTCGGTAATGCGAATCATAACTCTAAATAAAAGCTAGACCCAAATTTGCTAAAATGCCCTAGATACCTTAATTTGACGCGATCGCCGTTTGGGACTTGTGTATGTCTAACTTGACTTTTTTATTGGAAATCGGTACAGAAGAACTACCCGCAGATTTTGTGGCCAACGCGATCGCCCAATGGCAGAGTCGAATCCCAAAAAGTTTGACCGACAATTTATTAACGCCCGAATCCGTTCAGGTGTACGGTACGCCCCGCCGTTTAGCCGTATTAATTCAAGGTTTACCCAGTCAGCAACCCGATCGCGAAGAAGCTGTCAAAGGCCCACCCGTCGCCGCCGCATTTAAAAATGGTGAACCGACCAACGCCGCGATCGGATTTGCCAAAAAACAGGGTGTGGAGGTGAGTGCCTTAACCATTGAAGCGACGGATAAGGGAGATTTTGTTTTTGTCCAGAAAAAAACGCCTGGCCGTCCTGCCCAAGAAATTTTAGCTGAATTAGTCCTGAATTGGCTCAATAATCTGGAAGGTAAGCGTTTTATGCGTTGGGGTGATGGGGATTTGCGTTTTCCTCGACCGATTCGTTGGTTAGTCGCCTTACTTGATCAAGAAATTTTACCTCTGCAATTAGTTAATGGTTCCACAACCCTCAATAGTGATCGCCTTTCCTGGGGCCATCGGGTTTTACATCCTGAAATAATCAGTATTAAACAGGCGAAAGATTATCAAGAAAACTTGCGATCGGCTTATGTCATTGTTGACCCCGAAGAGCGTCGTCAAATCATTACAGAACAAGTTAAAAATGCGGCTAAATCGTTGGAAGGAACGGCGGAAATTTATCCTGATTTACTCTCAGAAGTTGTTAATTTAGTTGAATATCCCACTGCTGTTATTGGCAAATTTGATACGGATTTTCTCAAGTTACCTACAGAAGTCATTACCATTGTTATGGTGACGCACCAGCGTTATTTTCCTGTTAAAAAAGCTGATGAAAATTTATTCGCAAACTTTATTACTATTGCTAACGGTGATCCTAAAAAAGCAGAACTTATTGCCGAGGGAAATGCAAGAGTGATTCGCGCCCGTTTAGCTGATGCGCAATTCTTTTATCAAGCGGATTGTGATCAATCCTTAGAAAGTTATTTACCGCAACTCGAAACAGTGACTTTCCAAGAAGAATTAGGAACCATGCGAGATAAAGTTGATCGCATTATAGAAGTCGCTCAACAAATTACAGAACAACTCAATTTAGATGAAAAAAATTGCCAAGAAATCGAAAGTATCGCAATGTTATGCAAGGCAGATTTAGTCACCCAAATGGTCTATGAATTTCCTGAATTGCAGGGCATTATGGGACAAAAGTATGCCTTGGCAAGTGGTGAATCGAAAGCGGTTGCAGATGGAATTTTTGAACATTACTTACCCCGTAATATTGAGGATGATTTACCTGAATCTTTAACGGGTCAAGTCGTGGGAATCAGCGATCGCCTAGATACCTTAGTCAGTATTTTTGGACTGGGATTATTACCCACAGGTTCCTCCGATCCCTTTGCCCTGAGACGGGCTGCTAATGCCATTGTGAATATTACTTGGTCTGCTAACTTAGGGATTAATCTAGAGCAATTATTAACTCAAATTTCAGCCGATTTTCTGACCGCTCATAGTGATAAAAACTCTCCCTTAGAACTCCTGAAAAATTTCTTTATTCAACGCATTAAGACTTTATTAGAAGATGAATTAAAAATTGATTACGATTTAGTTAATGCCGTTCTGGGGGACAATGATCCAGACTATACAACTCGCGCTTTAGAAAATTTACTCGATGTCCGCGATCGCGCTCAGTTTTTACAACAGATTCGCCGTAACGGTCAACTCGAACGTATCTATGAAACCATTAATCGCTCTACTCGTTTGGCAAGCAAAGGCAACCTCGATCTCCAAGCATTAAATCCCCAATCCGTCATTAACCCCGATTTGTTTGTGAAGTCTTCTGAAAAAGCTTTTTATGATGCTCTCATTGCCCTAGTCCCGATTACGGAAAAAGCCCAACGCGATCGCAATTATCAGTATCTTGTTGAAGGTCTAGGGCAAATTGCCCCGACAGTTACCCACTTTTTTGATGGGGAAGATAGCGTTTTGGTAATGGATGAAAACTTAGAAATTCGTGCCAATCGTCTTAATTTACTAGGATTACTGCGAAATCACTCACGGGTCTTAGCTGACTTTGGTGCGATCGTTAAAGATTAATTTAAGGTTAAATTTAGTTTTTAGTGCCATATTAAAAAATAGATTAAAAATAGTTTCATTAAATCTATGGAATATCGACGTTTTGGCCGTACAGAACTTGCAATGCCCGTTTTTTCCTGTGGCGGGATGCGCTATCAATATCAATGGCAAGATACCAGCGAAGATAAAATTCCCCTGGACAATCAACAGAATCTAGAAGCAACCATTGAACAAGCCTTAGCCTTAGGAATTAATCATATTGAAACGGCACGGGGTTATGGCACTTCTGAGATGCAATTAGGGAAAATTTTACCCCGATTCGACAGAGAAAAATTAATTGTACAAACCAAAGTTTCACCGACAGAAAATCCCCAGAAATTTCGAGAAAATTTTGATCAATCTTTTCAATATCTCAATCTAGACTATGTGGATCTTTTAGGTTTACATGGGATTAATACTCCCGAAATATTAGATTACAGTCTCCGTCCAGGCGGATGTTTAGATGAAGCAAGAAAACTCCAAAAAGAAGGTAAAGTTCGTTTTATTGGGTTTTCGACTCATGGGCCGACCGACGTTATTATTAAAACCATTGAAAGCGGAGAATTTGATTATGTTAATCTGCACTGGTACTATATCAATCAGGTGAATTGGCCAGCCATTGAAGCCGCAACTAAGCAAGATATGGGGGTTTTTATCATTAGTCCTTCGGATAAAGGCGGGCAGTTATATAATCCTCCCGAAAAGTTAGTTAAACTCTGTCAACCTCTGAGTCCGATGGTTTTTAATAATCTTTTTTGTTTGTCCCACCCCCAGGTTCATACCCTCAGTGTGGGAGCCTCTAGACCAACGGATTTTCAGGAACATTTAAAGACTTTAGATTATTTAGATCAAAGTTCTCAATTTTTAGAACCGATTATTAAAAATCTCGAACAAGAGTTAGTCAATACATTAGGCAAAGAGTGGGTAGAAACCTGGCAAATTGGTTTACCAAATCATCAAGATACGCCTAATAATATTAATATTCATACAATTTTGTGGTTGCGGAATTTAGCCCTAGCCTATGATTTAGTAGACTACGGAAAAATGCGTTATAACCTATTAGGCAATGGGGGTCATTGGTTTCCAGGAAAACAGGCAAAAAATGTCAGCGAGTTAGATTTGAGTGAGTGTTTAAAAAATAGTTCCCATCGAAAGATTATTCCTCAACTTTTAAAGGAGACCGATGAGCTTTTAGGGGGTGAGTCTGTTCGGCGTTTATCGGAAAGTTGACAACCCACTAGCGCAACCAATCATTTTTTCGCGATAAAATCTAACATAGAACCTCATTCAATTCGGAGTATCCATGAGTAATACCAGTAACTTCCGCCAAGCAATGAAGGAAGTCCAAGGCCAAGCCCTGATTGGGCCTAACGTTATCCCCAAAGCACTCCCCTTTTTAGGTGGTGGACTCGTTCTAACCGCAGTGGGAACCTACGGTGGATTGGGAATGATTCAAAACAATCCTGCTCTCGCCATGCCCACTTTCATCGGCGCAATGATTGCATCTTTGATTCTTTTCTTTGTTGCACGCGGTATTGCCGAAAATGCTAACAATACTCTTGCTTTGCCCCTTTTAGCGCTTTATAGTCTATTAACTGGCTATACTCTCAGTGGCATTGTTTATGTTGCCCTCGGAACCCAAGGAGTCGGCATTCAGGGAATTGGTATCGCCGCGTTGGGTTGTGGAGTCACCTTTATTGTTGCCCGTTCAATGGGGTCTAATCTTTCCGATAAAGATGGATTAGCTCTGAGCCAAACCATTGGTCTAGCAATGATCGCCCTCTTTGTCGTCATTTTGGGACAGGTCGTTTTATCTCTTTTTGGCATTTATACTCCCAGTTGGTTAGAGATTGCGATTTCGGGTTTAGGGGTTTTGATCTTTGCTGGGGCTTCTGTTGTTGATTTTTATATTCTGCCTCGCACCTATTCTGATGATCAGTATCTCTCGGTTTCTCTGTCGATGTATTTGACCTATATCAACTTGTTTGTTTTTATTCTTCGTTTGTTGATTGCTCTCAATGGTAGAGATTAATCTTTTTTGATTAGATGTTAAATAACTCCCCTGATCTTTCAAAGGTTGGGGGATTTTTTATGGCGATCGCTTTTTCGGTTCTGATGTTTTTCTCCCACCCGCATTCCGCAGGTTGACTCAAGGAACGAGATAATACATTTGTACTACTTTTTCGCCCTGTAAATTAATTCCTTGATTAGGTAAGACCCTTGAAAAAGCTATGTTCCTTATTTGACAAGGCTTTGAAGGCTTTTGGAGTAAAAATATTTCGCTCTACTGTTAATTTTCTCTTCAAACTAAATTAATAAAAACAGTTTTAAAAATAACAACAAAATTACGATATTAATCAATTTTATTCGGTAATCCCTTTGTTCCACCTTGAACTTGATCAGAGAGGGAATCTAATTTTCTATCCGTCACCATTTTCTCAAAAACTTCGCGGGCGGCTTCTTTTGCGGCTGCGTGTAATGCTTGCTCACTTAATGCAGAAAGTTTGGCTTCTAGAGCATTAATTTTAGATAAAAGTTCAGTCTCTCGCCTAACTCGATCTTTTTCAGATTCTTCAAGCTTATCGCTTAATCTTTCCAAAAGATGCTTGAACTCATCCAGCGTTTCTTTTGTACAGTTTCGTAACTCTTAAAACTGAACGGTATTAGTTACAAGTTCTCGGTAAAGTTCACTAACTTTTACTGCGAGATCAGCAACCGTTTCTTTTACACTACCTAGCATAATGGTTTAATAAAAAAATTGAAACTACTAACTAGCCTGAAAACTAACTGCCCACTGTCGGTATGCTTTTAGGTCTTCAGTATAATCCTTAATGGCATGGCTAACAATTAATTCCTCATTTTTGAGATGGCACTGGTTCAGTCTAATTATTAGAATGAAATCCTTACAAGACAAGGACTTAAC
>QBMS01000117.1 GCA_003249095.1 Snowella sp. | reverse complement strand
GTATTATACGTTTCTGAATATAGTGACTCACATTTTTGACAGATAAATATTTTTCTCTCTCCATTATTTTTCGTTTTGTAATGAGAATGAATTTTCACTTCCTCGCTGTGACAATGAGGACAGTCTCGTTTAAATAATTCTTTTTCTTTCCCATTGCAAAATATAGAATCATTAAACTCTTGGATTGGCTTTATCTTTTGGATTGACATACTCTCTCTCCTTTTTTTACCGATTTATTTATAGTATTATTACCCTTAACACCCCTGTAAAGTTATAACCATTACTTCCAAGCTTATATTTGCTTCTTTGTTTCTCTAATCCTTTGCCCAGTAATCCTTTCTGCCTTTAATCAGGCTGAACCATTGCCCTAAAGCAAAAGGGTTGGTATTTTGCAGAAGAGTTTCTAATTGGGGGGCATAATCTAGAATTTTAACGCTGGCAAACTGCAAACACATCTGACTGCCAAATAGATGATAACTAAACCCCTCTGGTCGCCAGGTTAAGCTTTCATCGGCTAATACGGCGAGAGTCGCGACGGGACGATGATAACGGTCATAAAGGCGATAATTATAGGTAAACAACCTCTCAGCAAAGTCCGCATCAGGCTGACTCTGGACTTCGATGTGGATATACACCCATTCTAGACCCGTTTCTAGCGTGGTAACTTGAACTAGGCGGTCAATTCGTCGCTTGCCGATTTCTCCATCCCGAACAATTTGGGCTAATTCTTGATCGAGGAAAGTGTGGGGTTGAGTCCAGTCGATTGCTTGATGGGCTAGGGGAAAGTAAAAGTCCAAAAATTCGGGGAAATAACGAGTTAGGGCTTCTTTCCAAGGGCTATCGTAGTCGTCTGTGGAGTTATTCATCTTGTCAGGATATTATCATAAAACTGCGATCGCGTTTGTTTGTCATGGAACAAAGGATTGCCATTCCAACTCGACAATTTTTTGCTAAAGTGAATCAGTCTTTTTCCCAAAATTCCCTGATGACCAATTGTTTTCCGAATTTAGCCCGCTCGATAACTCTTGAATACCAATGCTCAGTTTCTCTCGATCTGTACGACGAAACGGATTGTAAAACCCTGGCAACCCAAGCCAAAGAAGGCAGACACCTCACCGTAGTCGAAAATGAATCTAACCCGATCTCCGTCAAGGTGAATTTAGTAGAGGATGGCTATCAGGCCTGGCTTCCCCTCGAAAAATTAAGCACTCTCCAACCCGTCTCAGAAAAATATAAGCCGATCGCCCTGGCCCGTGTAGAAATTGAAGCCCGTCTTCCTGAGATTATTCCCTACGTCCAAGCGGCCAAGGAGCAACCCAATTATTATCTCTGGGGAGGAACCCTCGGCCCCAACTATGATTGTTCGGGATTAATGCAAGCGGCCTTTGCGGCATCAGGCATTTGGTTACCCAGGGATTCCTATCAGCAAGAAGCTTTTACGGAACGAGTGGCGATCGCGGATTTACTGCCTGGAGATCTGATCTTTTTTGGGAGTAAACGGGTTGATCATGTCGCCCTCCATTTAGGCGATCGCTACTATATCCACAGTTCAGGAAAAACTATGGGACGAAATGGCATTGGCATTGATATTCTTTCCCCCGAAGGCGATGAAATCAGCCAAAGTTATTACCAAAAATGGTGGAGTTGCGGACGAGTGATGGGCAGTTATCGACCCGATTAACCGTAAACTTTTTGATAATAATTTTTATAGTCCTCTGATAATAACGGTTGCCACCAGTCGGGATTTTCTAAATACCATTGGATAGTTTTGCGTAATCCCTGCTCAACGGTTTCCTGGGGTGTCCAACCCAACTCAGTACGGATTTTAGTGGCATCGATCGCATAGGCGGCGGTCATGGCCTGCACGGTCTTTAACGAAGGTAATTAATTGACTGGCGGGTTTAACGGGTAAATCAGGAGCTAATTCATCCATAAGTTGGCATAAAAGCGTGACTAACTCCAGATTTTTAACCTCATTATTGCCCCCAATATTGTAGGTTTCTCCTGCTTTTCCTTTGTGTAAAACCGTCTCTAACGCTTGACAATGATCCCCGACGTAGAGCCAATCCCGCACGTTCTGTCCATCGCCATAAACAGGCAGAGGTTTTCCCAAAAGAATATTAATACACATCAAGGGAATTAATTTTTCAGGAAAATGATAAGGCCCATAATTATTAGAGCAATTGGTAATTATCGTCGGCATTCCGTAGGTATGAAAATACGCTCTTGCGAGGTGATCACTCCCTGCTTTTGATGCCGAATAGGGGCTGTTGGGAGAATAGGGAGTTGTTTCGGTAAAAGCGGGATCATCGTGTTCCAGACTGCCATAGACTTCATCGGTGGAAACATGGAGGAAGCGATCGCCTTGGGGTTGTCCTTTTTCATTCCAATACTGTCGAAAACTTTCTAATAAAGTAAACGTTCCCACCACATTCGTTTGCACAAAGGCTCCAGGCCCTAAAATTGAGCGGTCAACATGGGATTCTGCTGCAAAATGAGCCACCATACCAATTTGTTCTTCTCTGAGTAAAGAGTCGATTAGGTCGCGATCGCAGATATCACCCTGAACAAAACGAAAATTGTCTTTTCCTTCTAAATCAGCTAGGGTTTGACGATTGCCTGCGTAGGTCAAGGCATCTAGAACGATTACGCGATGTTGGGGATATTGATGACACCAATGATGGACAAAATTAGAACCGATAAAACCCGCACCGCCCGTAATGAGTAAATGAGAAGAAAACATTGGAATGATTAATTAAGGGTATAAAGGGATTGAAAAATCGTGCGTTAAATCTCCAGAGGCTCGCGGCTACCGAGATTAAGCAATTTTCGAGCTTACTGTCTGATAACTTTAATAGGCATTCTAAGTCAGTTTTGTTATCTTTACTTTTAATCTGAAGTTGTAACCTATGGAGTTGTATGAGAAATAGGCTAAAGAAATTAAACTCTTGGTTGATAAATATCGGCAATTATTCAGACTTCAAGCAAGTTATTATTCCTATTTAAATTGAGTTTGAAGCGCGATCGCCTTTTTGAGCGTATATTTTTTACATTGAAAGATTAAATTCCTAAAACCCTGAAAAATCAAGATTCTAGGGAATTTAACGGCTAAGGATTTACGAAAGGGAAAAACCGAGACTTAAACCAAAAGCAGTATGAACAATGAGCAACACCATAATTCCCGCCCCTAAATAGGCATGAACAGAACGGAGGGTTTCCTTTTGGGAACCGCCGAAGCCAAAGAGGGAAATCATTCCATTGGTCGCTAAAAGTAATAGGGCAATGGAACCCGTCAGAAAGTGAGGACTTTCTAGGAGGGAATGTTTCTGCATGACCAGGGATAAAATACCGCCCGTATAACCCAAAGCAAGGAATAAAAACATCCAGGGGGCTAATTTACGGTGATCGGTACGATTCTTGGCGGCAATTTCAGCATCGGGATTTAAACGGCTTTGCCAACCTGCGTAGGCGACATAACCTCCCATCCCGAAAATTACCGTCCCCATCATGACGGGATGGCCCCAATGGGTGATCACCTCTGGTAAACCGAAACTACTAAACCAGGCGGTGATCGGTTCTAATAATTGACTGAGTTTTTCTCCCATGAGTTTTCTCGATACCTTAATATTTCTTAACCAAAGATTTATTCTAAGGTCATTTGTCTTTACAGGAAACCAAATCGGGGTAAATGTCATCTATTTGTTAATCAAGCCAACGCCAGGTCGCCTAATCCCCTATGAGTAATTCTGACTTTTTTTCCTTGTTTTCTGAAGAGGAACCATCCTCGGAGTCATTGACTTCTCTTTTTGACATTGAGCGAGTTCCGTCTAGTTTGGCGGAGGGAGAAGTTCAGCAAAGCTTGGAATCTTTGGAGGATATTTTCAGTCATTTAACCTTTACGACCGATGAATCGGCTCCTTTATTCGATGATTCGGAAAATTCCTGGGGGGTGATCTCAGAAGAGGGTGCGCGATCGCAGGAAGTTTCTGCGGTTTCCGTGTTAACGCCTCCTTTTTTAGTAGAACATCAGGATTTACTTCAGGAACTTTCAGTTTATAAACAGGCTTTAAGTGAAGCAGAGAGACAACTTGAGGGTCAAGCTAGGCGATCGCAAAGTGCCGATCAGTTAATTGCCCAACAAGCGGAAGAATTAAGCAAAGTCCAGGAACATTTGGCCTATACCGTCGCAGAATTTCAGGTTTACCGAGAAGAAGCCCAACGTCAACAATTCCAAGTGGAAAGCCTAACGGAAAAAACTGTCACTAGCCAAGCACGGACGGCCGAACTGGAGCGAGAATGTTCCCTATTGCAGGAATTTTGTGAGGAAAAGGGTCATCAAATTAAGGTATTAGAACAACAATTAGAAGAAGTCCGCGCCCGTCTCCAACGTCAACAACGGTACGCAATTCAGTACAAAACGGCCCTAGAACAGTGTTTGGCCACGCCCAATCTCAATCCGTCTTCTGATATTGCTCACGCGATCGCTTCTCTGACGGGACAAGTTACCCCCATTCAACCTTGGTCAGCCCAAACCCAAACCAACGAGACAACACCATTTAAATTTCCCGATAAAAATACCCCTCAAGAGTTAAACCCTGCGATCGCGCAAATACCCGTAGTTACCGCAGAAAGTGCGGAAGTGGCCCCCGTCGATGAAATTTGGGAATCCAACGAAAGTCCAGAAATGATTGCCCCCCCACCAACGGCTATTACTGAACTCAGTCCTGTTGCCCTGGCGGAACCTGAAACGCCTCCCTCTAAGCCCATAGAAAAAATTCCGTCTCAACGCGATCGCTCCTTTCTCAGTTTTGCGATCCATCCCTCGGAACCCAAAAGCCGTCGTTGCGTTGATTTACCGAGTTTTGTCCGTCAGCCTTCCGTCAGTCAATAAACTTTTTTAGGCGACCGATTGATGATTTCATCGTCCAAAGGGGGATACTTAAAGTTTGACGAGCGACATTTAGCTAGAATAAGTTAACCGACCTCGGATTTAACCTTGGAAACTATGCCCCCCACAGAACTCGAAACCAAAACCCTCAGCAATCAAGAGCCAAATCCTGAAACCTTTCTGGATGAACTTCCTGACGAAGTAGAAATGTCCCTCTTCGATCACCTGGAAGAATTTCGATTACGCATTTTTTATTCTCTCGGCGCGATCGCAGTAGGGATGGTGGGCTGTTTTATCGTAGTTAAACCCTTGGTCAGAGCTTTAGAACTGCCCGCCCAGGACGTTAAATTCCTCCAACTTGCCCCTGGAGAATTCTTTTTTGTTTCAATCAAAGTTGCGGGTTACAGTGGGGTTCTCGTCGCCAGTCCCTTTATTCTTTACCAAATCATTCAATTTGTCTTGCCTGGTCTAACCCGCCGAGAACGTCGCCTTCTAGGCCCTGTTGTCCTCGGTTCCAGTGTCCTCTTTTTTGTCGGATTAGCCTTTGCCTATTTCGCCCTGATTCCCGCCGCCCTCAACTTTTTTATCAGCTACGGTGAGGATGTGGTCGAGCAACTCTGGTCAATTGATCGTTATTTTGAGTTTGTTTTACTCTTAATGCTAAGTACGGGTTTAACCTTCCAAATTCCCGTGATTCAGTTAATTTTGGGCTATTTAGGCATTGTTTCTTCCCAAAAAATGATCGGCGGCTGGCGTTATGTCGTTTTAGGCTCGGTGATTCTCGGTGCAGTGCTAACTCCCTCCACCGATCCCCTGACCCAATCTCTCTTAGCAGGGGCAGTTTTAGGGTTATATTTTGGGGGAATTGGTCTGGTCAAATTAACGGGAAAATAAGCCTTAAAAAGACTATTTGAAGTGATTATAAAGCGCGATCGCCTACCCCCATATCTGACCTATCTCCGCTATATTAAACTAAAGAATCATTAACCCCTTTACCCCCTTTTATAGAAGCGATCATGCGATCATCATCCTCCCTCGCCATTAGAGAACTTCCCCTATTTCCCCTGCCCGAAGTGGTTCTCTTTCCAGGCCGCCCTCTACCGCTTCATATTTTTGAATTTCGTTATCGCATCATGATGAATACGATTTTGGAAGATGACCGCCGTTTTGGGGTGTTAATGATTGATCCTGCGACGGGAGAGATTGCGAATGTCGGTTGTTGTGCAGAAGTCTTACGGTTTCAGCGTTTACCCGATGATCGAATGAAGATGCTGGCCTTGGGGCAACAACGTTTTCGAGTGTTGGAATATGTGCGAGAAAAGCCTTACCGTGTGGGTTTGGTGGAATGGATTGAGGATGAAGCCACCAATCAAGACCTGCGTCCCCTCGCGAAAGAAGTCGATCGCCTACTCCATGACGTGGTGAAACTTTCGGCGAAATTAACCGATCAGCCGTTAGAATTACCCGATGATATCCCTGTTTTACCCGTTGAGCTTTCCTATTGGGTAGCAGGAAATCTCTACGGAGTGGCCTCAGAACAACAGGCTCTTTTGGAATTACAAAGTACCTCGGAACGATTGCAAAAAGAGGCTGAAATTTTGATTTCTACCCGTAATCATCTGGCGGCGAGAACGGCTCTTAAGGATGCTCTGGAATAAGAACATTAAAAGGCTTACCGTATCAGATAAGGTTGAAATATTCCTTACTGATGCAAATACGGTTTTATCAACTCATTTGCATATCTTTTACAGGCTGTCTTTTGACAAATCACCTAATTTTCTTGATGATCAATACAAAATCAGATCATCTAGAAAAAAGAGAGATACTCATGAAAAGAATTTTTGCCGTTCTTGTAATGCTTTTAACCATTGCAAATTTGGCCTTTAGTCCTGCCGCGATCGCCGCAGATATCGGCAATGGAGCTAAGCTATTTAGTTCTAATTGTGCCGCTTGCCATGCAGGGGGAGGGAATATTGCGGCCAAAAAACTCACCTTAAAAAAAGAAGCTTTAGTCGAAAATGGCAAAGATTCAGCAGAAGCTATCATTGCCCAGATCACTAATGGAAAAAATGCAATGCCCAACTTTAAGGGACGTTTGAAACCCGAAGAAATAGAAGATGTGGCTGCCTATGTGTTAGATCAAGCAGAAAAGGGTTGGCCAAAATAATGTTTTGATTTTTGAGCAATTTAGTCAGCGATCGCATCTATGAATGCTAAAAATTAGCCAAACGACTCGTTTTGTCGATAGGGTACATTTATTTGAAGCTTCTAAATGAATAAACTAGGGGAAAGATTGAAATATTTTCCTAATGCTTTTGCTTGCGCTTTACTAATTGCTCGTTTGCCATTGACGAGTTCAGAAACGACCCCACTGGAACCAATAATTCCGACGAGATCAGCCTGACGAGTTCCACTAGATTCCATTAAATGTTGGAGAATATCGTGGGGACTTGAGGGTTCCATCGGATAATTCTCAGTTTCGTAGGCTTCAATTAAAGTGATTAATAATAGATAGAGTGCCGTTTCTTCGGGAAGACGATTTTTCTCGAAATGCAATTGTTCAGTTATTGTTAAAGCTTGTTCACATTCTTCGTCAGATTCAATGACTTTTGGGGCAGTTTCAAACAAGAGATTACGATAGTTATTTAGGTCAAAAGTAAGAGGCATTGAATTTTAATAAAGAACAAAAATAAAGTTCACTAATTTTTTAATCAATTTCTTGATAACTCCACTCAGATTCAGAAATGTCTAAAATATCTAAAAAACGTAAACAAAAACGATAATGGTCTTTTGCAGAATAACTTTTGGATAACCAGATACCGTTACTGAGTTTATGCCAATTTTTCGTTGATTGTTCTTGTGTAGGATCATCACAAAAATGAGTTGGTAATGATTCTCTAATTAATTCAAACGAATTAGGATAATTTTTGATTCCCCATTCAACGACTAAAACTCTAAATTGTAACCAAGTTTGATCAGGAATTTCTATTGTATCTTGACGAATGGTGACTGATCTAGGTGATTTTTTATGATTTTTATTTAAAGATTCTGTTTGGCCAAATGACGGCCAGACTTCGAGAAAATTATCAGTAATAAATTCCATTCTTTTAAGAATTTCAATTTCATTCCAATATAAAATATCTTGAGAGAAGTAATCCTTATTTATTTTCAGAGCGTGAGAAGCTAGTTTTTGCTTTTTTTCTTCAAAGGGACGATTAGACAAACTGCTATTCCACTCAGAAGTTACCAAAGTCAGATTTCCTAATGTATTAAGATAATTCTGATAAACAGTTTCATAATCTTCACCTAATGATCTTTTCCATTCATGACTAGGAGTTTGCGGCATTATATGTTCAATTGTTGCCTTATCTTCTAAAATAGTATAACCACCCGAACCTTTAGATAAATGACGATTAATTTCTTCTAAAACAAAGCACAGTTTTTCTCTTCCTGTCGGATTTTTTTCATATAGTTTAGCTTTTTTAATAGATTCTCGTATTTCTTGATCCGAAGGATATCGCTTACTTGCAAGCAATTTTTCAGTAGCTTCTTTAATATTTTGATTGCTCTTTTCTTTGAGAATATCATTCCATAATACAGGAAAAACTTGACTTAAATAATTAGTGGATTCACCTGCAATATAGCGTCTTACCAAATAATTTTCTAAAGTTTTTAGAATATGTAAACAGTCTTTTTTACTAATTTCTTGGGAATTATAAGCACTATAAAGTGCTAATAAAAAGGGATATGCTGTTGAAATCTCAAGCTTATTAAGGCGTGTTAAATATGCTCTTATTTCTTGCTCTTTCTCCTCTTCAGGACGAATCAAACAATTATAATATTCAGCAAATTTACTAAGCTTAGTTATTTCTGCAATAAATTGACTATCTTTGGGAAAATACTTTTCACAACGATCTCTAAAACGAATATAGATATGATCTTTAGCACATAAAATTCGGGAATGTGTTGCTAAATAATGCCTAATAAATGCAGTTAATTCTCCAATTCTAGATTTTCCGACAGTTTCTTTTTCTTGAAGTAAAGTTTCAATTTTTGACCAACAATTATTAAAAACTTTTTCCTGATCTTGAAAAGGTAATCTCATTGCAATATAGTTGCGAACTAAGTCGGCTTGAGACAAATCTTTTCCTTTTGCATTAAGACTTTCAAAAATTTTATAAGGACTTTCATTTCGATCTAACCTAATATAAACAACCTGAAAACAATTAGATATTACTTTGTAAATAGTGTTTGGATGAGTTCTTTCCAGCTTTATTTTTTGATGAACTTCATGAAAAATATATTGATATGCGCTAGGAATAGAAGATTTAACTGAGTTTGGTATTTCTTGATCATTAATAATTGCTTGGTAAGCCTCACGATCACCATATTTATTTGTAGGAAGTAACTTGTAGTATGTGTCATCTTCTGGTTTTTCTTGATTGTTGACTAGAAAATTATTACATTTGCCAGCTAATTTAGAGTTGTTAGGTTTAACAATATTGCGTAATGCACAGCACAAAAGAGAAATAGTTGTCAGTCTTTGTTGTCCATCAACTAACTTGTATGTGCCATTATTATGATAGCCATCATTAATGACAACCAAAGATCCTAAAAAATGTTCAGGTAGCTTACTCTCCTTATCTTCTTCGTCAAATTCTTCCTCATATTCTTTATAAATAGTAAAAATATCTTGAAGAAGCGTTTGCCATTGCTGCTTTTCCCAACTATATTCCCTTTGAAATGGAGGAAGTACGTAACGAATATCTCCACCACTGCGAAAGACTTCAGAAATAGAGTATGGATCTGCTTGCATAATATCAGAAGTTAATGAGGAACAATAATTTAATAGTTTTCATTCTAGCAAAAATATTAGCCAAAAAAGTAAATAGTGATTGATGGCGATTTTTTAGCCGTGCGAGAGGTGCTCAAGACGTTGAAAGGCTTACTGTATAAGACTATGGACAGACCTAACTGATGCGAATATCGCTTATCAACTCATTTGTGCATCTTTTACGGACTGTCTTTTGACAAATTACTCAATTTTCTTGACGATCAATACAAAATCAGACCATCTAGAAAAAAGGGAGATACTCATGAAAAGAATTTTTGCCTTCGTTGTAATGCTTTTAACCATTGCAAATTTAGTCTTTAGTCCCACCGCCCTCGCCGTAGATATCGAAAACGGAGCCAAGCTATTTAGTTCTAATTGTGCCGCTTGCCATATGGGAGGAGGAAATGCGATCGCAAAAGAAATGACATTGAAAAAAGAAGCTTTAGCGGCCAATGGCAAGGATACGGCAGAGGCTATTGTTGCTCAAATCACCAAGGGCAAAAACGCCATGCCCGCCTTTGAGACTCGTTTAAATCCAGAACAAAGAGAAGACATTGCCGCCTACGTTTTGGCTCAAGCGGCAAAGGATTGGAAATAGTTTTTACGTTTTTTATAAATTAACCATTAATCAGCGATCGCGTTCTAAAAATCGGCGATCGCATTTTTATTTTTCGCGTATTTTTCAAGAATTGTTCTGGGTGACAGTTTAGAAAGAAAGTTTGACCTAAGATAGATAGGTAATGATTCGGTAGATAAGGAGAAAATTATGCGTGCAGTGCTGATGGCGGGAGGATCGGGAACTCGATTGCGCCCACTGACCTGTGATCTACCCAAGCCAATGGTTCCCATTCTCAATCGGCCCATCGCTGAACATATTATTAATCTCCTCAAACGACACAATATTACCGAGGTGATCGTAACGCTCCATTATTTGCCCGACATGATGCGGGATTATTTCCAGGATGGCAATGCTTTTGGCGTACAAATGACCTATTCGGTGGAAGATGAACAACCCCTCGGCACCGCAGGTTGTGTCAAAAATATTGAAGAACTCCTCAATGACACTTTTTTAGTGATTAGCGGTGATAGTATTACGGATTTCGACCTCCAAGCCGCGATCGCCTTTCACAAAGAAAAAGGATCAAAAGCCACCCTGATTTTAACCCGTGTTCCCAATCCCATTGAATTTGGGGTCGTGATCACCGACGATGACCATCGAATCTGCCGTTTTCTCGAAAAACCTTCCACTAGCGAAATTTTTTCCGACACGGTGAATACGGGAACCTACATCCTCGAACCCGAAATTTTAGACTATTTACCCGCCAAAGAAGAAAGTGATTTTTCCAAAGATCTCTTCCCCCTCCTCCTCGAAAAAGACGAACCCATGTATGGTTACATTGCCGAAGGTTATTGGTGTGATGTCGGAAATTTAGATGCCTACCGAGAAGCCCAATACGATGCCCTAGACCGCAAAGTTAACCTGGATTTTGTGGAAGAAGAAACCGCTCCTGGCATCTGGATCGGCAGAAATACGATCATTGATCCCACCGTTAATCTCCAACCTCCCATTCTTATTGGTAATGATTGTCGCATTGGGGCTGGTTCTTCCCTGGAAGCGGGAACCGTCATTGGGGATAATGTCACCATTGGGGCAGGAGCCGATCTAAAACGGGCGATCGTTTGGAATGGGGCCATGATTGGAGACGAGTGTTTCTTGGCCGCCTGTGTGATTGCCAGAAATGTACGGATGGAACGTCGCACCCACGTCTTTGAAGGGGCGGTTATTGGTGCGCTGTCGATTATCGGAGAAGAAGCTCAAATTAGCTCGAATGTCAAAGTCTGGCCCAGTAAACGGGTAGAATCGGGCGCAATTTTAAATATTAACTTGATTTGGGGAAATATTGCCCATCGCAATCTTTTTGGACAACGGGGAGTATCGGGCATTGTCAATATTGATATGACCCCAGAATTTGCGGTGAAGTTGGGGGCCGCCTACGGTTCAACCCTGAAAATAGGCGCGGAAATCGTGGTTTCCCGTGATCAGCGCAACGTTTCTCGGATGGTGACTCGTTCCTTGATTGCGGGTTTGATGTCTGTGGGGATCAATATTAAAAATTTGGATGCGACTGCCATTCCCATTTCTCGCACGATTATCCCCAAATTAAACGTTGTGGGAGGAATTCATGTGCGGATTCATCCCGATCGCCCTGAATTCATCCTGATTGAATTTTTAGATAGTCAGGGCATTAATATCTCTAAGACAACCGAAAAGAAAATTGAAGGAGCCTATTTTAAGGAAGATTTGAGAAGAGTTTCCATCCCTGATATTGGTGATATGTCCTATCCCGCCCAGGTCTTAGAAACCTATAGCACCACCTTTGAAACCCAGTTAGAATCCGAAGTTTTAAGCCAAGGCGGCGGAAAAATCGTTATTGATTACGTGTATGGTGTATCGGGCGCGATTTTACCCCAGCTATTAAGTAAATTTGGTTGTGATGCGGTGGTTTTGAATGCTAGTCTGCGTCAAACGGCGGTTTCCAATGAAGAACGGGAAACCATGCTCCACCAATTAGGGCAAGTTGTGGAAGCCTTAAAAGCCAATTTAGGCGTTCAGGTTTCGGCCAATGGGGAACAGTTAATTTTAGTGGATGAATCGGGGCTACCCATTCGCGGCGAATTGTTAACGGCCTTGATGGTGAATATGATTCTTTCCATGTACACCAACGGCACAGTGGTTGTCCCCGTTCAGGCTTCTAGCGCAGTCGAAAAATTAGCGCGTCAATACAATGGCAGAGTCATTCGCACCAAGGCTAACCCAACGGCTCTGATGGAGGCGGCCCAGAGTCATGGCAATGTGGTTTTAGGGGGCAGTGGGGAAACGGGCTTTATTTTTCCCAAGCTTCATCCAGGCTTTGATGCCATGTTTAGTATCGCCAAAGTCGTGGAAATGTTGACCCTCCAGGGGCGATCGCTGGCCCAAGTCAGGGCTGAACTACCCAGGGTTTATCATCGTTCCTGCACCGTCCGTTGTCCTTGGAAAATGAAAGGCTCTTTGATGCGTTATCTCGTCGAAATTCATCGCAATCATCATTTAGAATTAATTGACGGCGTGAAGATTATTAATCCGAGTAATGATAATTGGGTGCTGATTCTGCCTGATGCGGGGGAACCGTTGGTGCATATCTATGCCAATAGTGAAGACCGAGATTGGGTCGATCAAAATTTAAAGGATTATCGCCTTCAGGTACAACGATTTATTGATGATTCTCGGAGCGATTCGACGAGTTTTTTTTAAAAGATGGCTTGTTTTTTGTTTAAATAGTTCTACGGATTAATTTCTAAAATATGAGGGGTTTTTACCTGCTATGAATAGTTGTATTTTAATGGCTACGGTCATCGGCAACCCTGAGTTGCGCTATACCCAGGAAAATCAAACGGCGATCGCCCAAATGTTGGTCGAGTTCCAGGGCGGTAAACCTGAAGATCCTCCATCAACCTTAAAAGTCGTTGGTTGGGGAAATCTAGCAACAGAAATTCAACAATCCTATACCATCGGCGATCACATCGTGATCGAAGGTCGTTTAAAAATGGACACGATTGATCGGCCCGAAGGTTTCAAAGAAAAACGAGCCGAATTAGTCGCAGGACGCATTCACCGTTTAGAAGGTGCAGCCAGTGTGAGTGGAACTGTCCCTAC
>QBMS01000116.1 GCA_003249095.1 Snowella sp. | reverse complement strand
GTATTATACGTTTCTGAATATAGTGACTCACATTTTTGACAGATAAATATTTTTCTCTCTCCATTATTTTTCGTTTTGTAATGAGAATGAATTTTCACTTCCTCGCTGTGACAATGAGGACAGTCTCGTTTAAATAATTCTTTTTCTTTCCCATTGCAAAATATAGAATCATTAAACTCTTGGATTGGCTTTATCTTTTGGATTGACATACTCTCTCTCCTTTTTTTACCGATTTATTTATAGTATTATTACCCTTAACACCCCTGTAAAGTTATAACCATTACTTCCAAGCTTATATTTGCTTCTTTGTTTCTCTAATCCTTTGCCCAGTAATCCTTTCTGCCTTTAATCAGGCTGAACCATTGCCAGCAAGCAGAACAAGGCGAAAAAGTGCGCTTTGATATTCCTCTTCAAACCGTTGCTGGGGAATTGATGAATGCGGATCTGTTTTTTAATCCTCTTTTCGACAGTCGGGGGAGGGTAATTAATATTATTGTTTCAGGGACAGATATCAGCGATCGCAAACAAACAGAAATTGCTCTCCAGCAAAGCGAAAGTACCAAGCGGGTAATTTTGGAAACGATTCCTGATTTACTATTACACCTCCGTCGAGATGGAACTTGTCTTAATCACATCGATTCAAGGATTGAGCTAAACAATTTTTTACCGATTATGAATCATATTTCGGAAGTTCTTCCACCTGATTTATTAGAAAAACAATTAGAGGTTATTAAAACGGCGATCGCCACAGGAGAATTACAAATTTATGAACATCAATTTCTTAAAAATGGTTTGATCCACTATGAAGAAATCAGAATCTTAGCCCTGAATGATCAGGAAGTTTTAGTGATTGTTCGTAATATTCGCGATTGCAAACAGGCAGAAATTACTCTCAAGCAGAGTGAAATGACTAACCGAGTCATGTTAGCAACAATGCCCGATCTACTGGTTCAGATGGATCGACAAGGAAATTACATCCGTAAATCAGGGGGAAGCGATGTCCGAGTAATTGAACCTGAAAAAGTTTTGATCAAACTGCACATCCATGATATTCTACCGCCTTACTTAGCCGAGCAACAGCTTTATTATGCGAATCTCGCCCTAGATACTCATAAACTTCAAGTCTATGAACAAGTCGTAGAGTTTGAGGATGAGCGACGCTACGAAGAAGTACGGGTTGCCCCCGTTAATGATGATGAAGTATTGATGATTATTCGCGATGTTACTGACCGCAAACGAGCCGAAATTGCCCTCCACAAACAAGCTTTGGTGTTTGAAAATATTTCCGATGGCGTTATGATCACCGACATGAAAGGGGAAATTATTGATTGGAATAGGGGAGCGGAACGTTTGTATGGTTATACCAAAGCAGAAGTTTTGGGCAAAAAACCTAGAATGTTGCATAAAATAGAAGAGGCAATGAAATTAGAATTGGAAATTATCAGTGAAACCTTACAAAAAGGTTCTTGGTCAGGTGAATTAACGATTCTCAGAAAGGATGGCATAGAAAGAATTACGGAAACTTTTACAGTCATTTTGCGGGATCAAGCAGGAGAAGCGATCGGACTAGTCGGAGTGAATAGAGATATTAGCGATCGTAAAGAATCTGAAAAAATGATACGACAGCAAATTCAACAGGAACAATTATTATTTTCTGTGAGCCAGGCGATCCGCCAATCTTTGGATTTGCAGGAAATTTTAGCAACCACCACCAGGGAAGTAAAAGACATCTTACAAGTTGATCGCGTGACAGTTTATCGTTTTAATCCTGATTGGAGTGGAGATTTTATTATTGAATCAGTTGATGAAAATTGGGTAAAATTACTGGACAAAGATAATCCCATTATTTGGAAAGATAGCTGTTTGCAAAAAAATCAGGGCGGACGTTTCCGTTATCAGAAATCCTATGTGGCTTCCGATATTCATCAAATGAATCTCCAACCCTGTCATCTCGAAATTCTAGAGACTTTTCAAGCCAAAGCCTACGTCGCTTCTCCTATTTTTACGGGGGATTCTCTCTGGGGCTTACTCGGAATTTATCAAAATACAATGCCCCGTCATTGGCAACCCTGGGAAATAGAATTACTGGAACAAATTGCAACCCAACTCGCGATCGCCATTTATCAATCAGAACTTTATGAAAAACTGCAAAAAGAACTCCAGGAACGCCAAAAAATGGAAGTGGATTTACAACAATCAAAAGAACAGTTTGAACTAGTCATCCAAGCCTCGAATGATGGTTTTTGGGATTGGGATTTTATCACCAACGAAATTTATTATTCTCCCCGTTGGAAAGAAATGCTCGGTTACGCAGATCATGAACTTCCCAATACCCTAGAGACTTGGCGATCGCTGATTTCCCCAGAAGATTATGCGATCGCCAACCGATTAATCCAAGATTATCAAGCTGGTAAAATTGATCACTTTTCCATGACCAAACATTTTACCCACAAAGACGGCTCTACAGTTTATATTATGGCTAGGGGAATTTATCTTAAAGATGATCAAGATCGAGTAATCCGTATGATTGGAAGCCATTCGGATATTACCGAACTCATGAAAATTCAATATGAATTAGAAACCTCTAAGCAATCTTTACAACTAGCCACTGAACAGCTCAAAATTAGGGTCGATGAACTCAAACAACGCAATGCAGAAATGCTGATTCTTAGTGAAATCAATGATTTTTTACAGTCCTGTATCACTGTCGAAGAAGCCTGTCGAACAGTAGCAACTTTTATGCAACCTTTATTTCCAGACTCTTCGGGAGAAATTTCTGTGATTAATAACTCTCGTAACTATCTAGAAAAAGTTGCGTGTTGGGGAAAAAATTGTGATAAGGATGATTTTTTTGAATCCAACGATTGTTGGGCATTGCGACGGGGAAAAGTTCATCACGTCACCGAGCATTGTCAAAAATTACTCTGTAATCACATTCAAATTGAACATCCCCCCCTTGAATCCCTTTGTATTCCCCTCATTGCCCAGGGGGAAACTCTCGGTTTATTCTCCTTGTCAGTGTTTAAAGTTGACCAACTCGGTGAAGCACAAAAACAATTGGCGGTAACCATTGCCGAACAAACGAGTTCCGCGATCGCTAACTTAATGTTGCGAGAAAAATTACAACTTCAAAGTATTCGTGATCCCTTAACGGGTTTATTTAATCGTCGCTATCTAGAAGAATTTTTAACCAAAGAAATTCATCGTGCTAACCGTAATGGATATTCCATTGGCATCATTATGATGGATCTAGATCATTTTAGAAATATTAATAATACCTGGGGACATAATGCGGGGGATTTTGCCCTCAAGGAAGTAGCGAATCTTCTGACAAATATGATTCGTTCCTCTGATACGGTCTGTCGTTACGGAGGAGAAGAAATGATCCTGATTTTATCCGAAAGCTCCCTCAAAGATACGGCCAAAAAAGCAGAAGAAATTCGAGTCGCGATCGAAAAACTCCCATTAAATTACAATGACGAGTTATTCATTAAAGTAACCTCTTCCTTTGGTGTGGCCTGTTTTCCCGATCAAGGCAAGACCGTTAAAGAGATTCTCCAAGCCGCAGATGTGGCCCTTTATCAAGCCAAGGCTAAGGGAAGAAATCAGGTAATTGTTAGTTGTGAATAACCTTTAAGCCGTTTCATCATAAAAATAAAACATGAGGTCGAATTAGTCACTTTTGGGTGGAATGACTGCGGGGATCATCGATCGCAGAGGTTGACACAGAGGGTTCAAAAATGGAAGTCTGTCCCGTTGCATAGGCGTAGGGCAAAGGCGCGTCTGCGATGAGTGCATCCAAATTCGCTTCCATAATGGCTAAAGGTTGCTCCCCAATCGTCTGGGCGATTGCGTCTCCCGTTGGATTAAGAAAAACAAAATGGGGAATACCATCGACTCGATAACGCAACACTTCGGGCAACCATTTATTGTTATCGACATTGAGCATGACAAAATTAACCGATTCACCGTACTTATTTTTGACAATTGCCAAATCCTTCGCCATTGCCTGACAACTACTACACCAATCGGCGTAAAACTCGGTCAGTGTCGGTTTGCCGTTACTGAGGGCAATTTCTATGGGAACAGATGCCTGGGCTTGAGCGGACAGGGAACTAGAATTGACCTGGGATTGAAAGCCAAAAAAGATCGCCGTACTCAACAGCACTGCCACGATCGCCAGGATGGAATTACGGATTTTGTTGGTTGCCATCATCATTAAATCTTATTTCTATCGGTGAGAATTTCATAGCCCGTTGCCGTGACCAATACCGTATGCTCAAACTGAGCCGAGAGTGCATTATCCACCGTTACCACCGTCCAGCGATCGCGTAAAAGACGGGTAAACTTAGATCCCGCATTGAGAATCGGTTCAATGGCCAAAGTCATGCCTGCCTTTAACTGGACATTGGGCAGTTGACGAGTCCGAAAATTAAAAACATGGGGTTCTTCATGGAGATTGCGCCCGACACCGTGACCCGTAAAATCTTCTACCACACTGTAACCGTGTTTTTTGACGTGATCCTCAATCGCTCCTGCAATATCCAATAAATAATTGCCCGCTTTTACCTGATGTATCCCTTCATAAAGAGCTTCTTCCGCCACCTGAATTAATTTATCCGCTTTCTGGGAAACCTTGCCGACGGCGATCGTAATACAAGAATCCCCGTGATAACCCTGAAAATAGGCTCCCGTATCCACTTTTAAAACATCTCCCGCCCGAATAACCTTCTTTTTACTGGGAATTCCATGAACGACTTCCGCATTAATGGAGGCACAAATCGATGCAGGAAAGCCATGATAGCCCTTAAAACTGGGGGTTGCGCCCATTTCTCGGATACGTTTCTCGGCATAAAGATCCAAATCTCCCGTTGTCATTCCTGGCTCTACCCGTTCCCCAATTTCTTTCAGCACCGTCGCCACGATCGCCGATGCCTGGCGCATGATCTCAATTTCCTGGGCAGATTTTATTTCTACTCCCCGTTTATTCTTTTTGGCTTTGGGTTGTCCCTGGGGTTGAGTGGGGGAATCCTTTTTGGTCGTTTGGGGAGGCGCGAATAAATTACTGAGGATATTCATGGAAAATGGGGACAATCCTAACAATAGAGACTGCTCTTAACATAACTTAATATTGTAGTAAATGGCGATCGGGATGACAGGATTTGAACCTGCGACATCTTGCTCCCAAAGCAAGCGCGCTACCAAGCTGCGCTACATCCCGTTGCTACCGTGTTCTATTCTAGGCTATTTACAGCCTAAATAACACAGTAGTTTTTTCTCAATTCCTAAAGATTACTTAAAACCTCTTTGGCGATCGCGAGAGTGCGGTCAATATCCGCGTCCGTATGAGCCAGAGACGTAAAACCCGCTTCATATTGGGAAGGAGCCAGATAAACACCCCGCTCTAACATTCCGCGATGAAAACGACCAAATTTAGCCGTATCTGCTTTTTTGGCATCTTCATAATTGTGGACAGGGCCGCCCGTAAAGAACATTCCAAACATGGCACTGATAGAACCCCCACAAACCGAATGACCTGTTTCTTTCGCGACCTGTAACAAGCCCTGGGATAATTTGTGAGTAATTTTTTCTAAATACTCGTAGGTTCCAGGTTTTTGTAAGAGTTCTAGGGTTTTAATGCCTGCGGTCATGGCTAAAGGATTGCCTGAAAGAGTTCCCGCTTGATACATCGGGCCAGAGGGGGCAACCATTGACATAATATCCTTGCGTCCTCCGTAAGCTCCCACCGGTAAACCGCCGCCGATCACCTTACCGAGAGTGGTTAAATCAGGGGTAATACCAAATTTTTCCTGCGCTCCCCCGTAGGCAATGCGAAATCCTGTCATCACTTCATCAAAAACGAGTAACGCACCGTATTCCTTAGTTAATTCTCGTAATCCTTCTAAAAAGCCCGCATCAGGCACAATGAAGCCCGCATTTCCTACCACAGGCTCTAAAATAACCCCTGCAATCTCATCGGGATTTTCGGCAAATAAAGCTTTGACCGCTTCTAAATCATTGTAAGGAGCAGTTAGGGTGGTGGCAGTGGTGGATTTGGGAACGCCTGGCGAATCGGGTAAACCCAGGGTAGCCACTCCCGATCCCGCTTTGACCAGGAACATATCCGCGTGACCGTGATAACAACCTTCAAACTTAATAATTTTTTCTCTGCCTGTAAAAGCTCGCATCAGGCGCAAAACCGACATACAGGCTTCGGTTCCTGAATTGACAAAGCGCACCATCTCAATGCTCGGCACGGCATCAATCACCATTTCCGCCAAAACATTTTCTTTTTGGCAAGGCGCACCAAAGCTGGTTCCTTTGAGTAATGCTTCCTGGAGAGCGGTAATTACTTCAGGATGGGCATGGCCACAGATGGCAGGGCCCCAGGTTCCCACATAATCAATAAATTCGTTGCCATCGACATCCCAGATATAGGCCCCTTTCACTCGATCAAAAACAATGGGCTGACCCCCAACGGATTTAAAGGCACGAACGGGAGAACTAACGCCGCCTGGCATTAAGTCCTGGGCTTCGGCAAAAATTTCTTCTGATTTAGTGGTTGTAAAGGGGGTTAGGCTAACCAAACTGGGTGTCTCCTTCTAAATAGTTAATTAATCGGCTAAAATTCTAAGGCCGAGTATGTGACGGCAAGTTGAGGCAACTTTTGGCAAGTCTTCAAGCCTCTTTGATAAACTTACCATAGCGGTTAGCCTCTCATCCAATTTTTGAATTTGAGTCATTTCTGTTTAAACCTGCTCAGAAATCGTTAGATTAACTCTTGGGTGATCGCGTTATTCACAAAACTTTATAAATCAGATTGGTAAATTTTTGTCGCTAAAATCAATAAACCACAACATTGTCGGGGGAAACGTTTGACAACTCTTTCAAAAATCCTCTAGCTTGATTTGTATGGGAAATTAATTAGTAGGTCTGCATTATGGGAAAACCAACTGGTTTCATGGAATATGTCCGCGAAATAGCCTCGGAAGTCTCACCCCGCGATCGCATCCACAACTGGGACGAGTTCCATTTGCCGATGGAAGAAGTAAAACTCCGCAACCAGGGCGCACGGTGTATGGACTGCGGAACGCCTTTCTGTCACACAGGCAACCTAGTGGGTGGCATGGCCAGTGGTTGTCCCATTAACAATTTGATTCCCGAATTCAACGATTTAGTTTATCGGGGACTATGGAAAGAAGCCCTAGATCGTTTACATAAAACAAATAACTTTCCCGAATTTACAGGCCGAGTGTGTCCCGCGCCCTGCGAAGGTTCCTGTGTATTGGGCATCAATAATCCCCCTGTCACCATTAAAAATATTGAATATTCCATCATTGATAAAGGCTGGCAAGAAGGTTGGATTACTCCCGAACCGCCCACCACACGCACAGGCAAAAAAGTTGCGGTCATTGGTTCAGGCCCTGCGGGACTCTCTGCGGCGGCCCAGTTGAATAAAGCAGGCCATTGGGTAACGGTCTATGAAAGAGCCGATCGCCCAGGGGGATTACTGATGTATGGCATCCCCAACATGAAGCTGGACAAAGAAGAAGTCGTTTTACGGAGATTAAACGTGCTAGAAGCGGAAGGAGTGACGTTTGTATGTAATACAGAAATCGGCAAAGATTTACCCGTTGAAACCTTACTAAAGGACTATGATTCCGTCATTCTCTGTACGGGAGCGACTAAACCCCGTGATTTGCCCATTCCTAACCGCGATCTGAAAGGAATTCATTTTGCGATGGATTTTCTGACCGCTAATACGAAAGCGATTTTAGATAAAACGCCTGGTAGCGATTTTATTTCTGCTCAGGGAAAAGATGTGGTGATTATCGGCGGTGGCGATACGGGAACGGACTGTGTGGGAACTTCCATTCGACACGGTTGCAGGAGTCTGGTGCAATTAGAAATTATGCCCAAACCCCCGAAAGAAAGGGCGGCCAACAATCCCTGGCCCGAATGGCCCAAGGTTTATAAAATGGACTACGGGCAAGAAGAAGCCGAAGCCGTGTTTGGGGATGATCCCAGGGTTTATTTAACGACCTCAACCCAATTTGAAGGCGATGAAAATGGTCATGTGAAGGCCGTTCATACCGTCGAAGTTGAGTGGACAAAAAACGAAAAAGGGCAATTTATTCCCAAGCCTATTCCTGGCACCGAAAAAGTCCGACCTGCCCAATTAGTTTTATTGGCGATGGGTTTCCTTGGCCCTGAAGAGCCTTTGATTAAAGCTTTGAATCTGGAACAGGATGGACGGGGTAATGTTAAAGCCGATTATGGCCAATACGAAACTAGTTTGAAGGGAGTTTTTGCGGCAGGAGATTGTCGTCGGGGTCAAAGTTTAGTTGTCTGGGCCTTTAATGAAGGTCGGGGGGTGGCTCGTGCCTGTGATCTGTATTTGATGGGAAGTACGGATCTACCTGCTTAAGAAACCAGCGATCGCACCAAGACAAAAAAGTATTTTCTAGGAGTGCGATCGCATATGAGAGTTCGGAAAAATATGATGTTGGGTTTCGTTACCTCAAACCAAGCTAAAGAGTGGCGATCGCTCTTTATCTTTTTATAGAGGGCGATCGCCGTATAATAGAGCTAGTATCTCATCAAGTTAGGAGATGTTTAAATGCTCACGACTGATTCCAGAACGTCATTATACGAACAAGATTTTTATTTGTGGATACAAGAAACTGTTGAAATATTGAAAAAAGGTCAACTAGAACAATTAGATATTGAAAATTTAATTGAAGAAGTCGATAGCATGGGGAAAAGTCAAAGAAAAGAACTAAAAACCCGCTTAACTGTGTTGATTGAACATCTATTAAAACTGCAATATTGGACAACAGAAAAAGATTACAATGGGAGAGGATGGCGCAATACAATTGTTGAACAAAGGCGACAAATTGCTTATACGTTAGCAGATAGTCCCAGTTTGAAAGCGATTGTAAATGATATGTTTTTAGACTGCTATCAGGATGCCAGAAATGATACTCTCTGCAAGTATCAACTTCCTTCAACCCTATTTCCTCAAGAGTGTCCTTTTTCTTTGCTTGAAGTGCTTGATCCTGATTTTATCCCTTCATAAATTTAAGGTAATGTTGGGTTTGTTACTTTAATTCAATCTACAAATCAGCGATCACATTGTGTAGATAATTCACATAATAATCATTCGTTGTATCCTCATGCTTTCACCATCAATCTTCAATTTATACAAAAAAGTATTTTTGATATTTATCCGAAAATGAAGATTTAGCATTTGTGCTGATTTTTCATCTATCACTAAATTTTTATTAAAGTCAAAACTTGAAACTGCGCCTGTTAAATAATCTGGTATTCTAGTTATTTCTGAGTACCATTCATCTGAGTTCGAGTTAGCAGTAGTAAATGAAAATTGGATATTCTTTTTAGTTATATCTATTAATGTTATTTGAAAAAAATCTCGAATGAGATTATGGCATATTTCATTTGTACTATCTCTGTCGGCGAACCAAAGCAAGGATGATAAATTTGTTTCTCTACAGAGTAAGCTTCCAACATAACCTCCAAGCAAAGAAATCAGAAACATAGCTGCTATCAATTTAAGCTTCTTTCCTGACTTTAGTAAGTTTTCTAGGCATCGAAGATTTTTGGATATTTTATTTAGTCTTGTGCTTCGCTCAGGTTCGCTTGATCTCCAGTAGTCAACGTAAATAGCTAGGATCTGAATATACTCCAACATTGATGACTGGACATCATATCCTGAATCCCAAATAAAATATTTTTTCTGCTCAAAGATAAATTGTATATTGATAACAGGTAAGGAATTAATTAGCTCTACAAAATCAGAGCTGATGTTCTTTGTATGTTTAATATCTTTTGGTGCTACTTGCTTGATAGTTTTTTGTAGCTCCATTAAGTTAATAACATACGGTAATGCTGTAAAAGTGATGACATTATTAGGCTTTTTATTGTCTAAGTAGTAATCGCTAAATAGCAGCCAATTTTCCAATGTCCTTGTATTACTAAAATAGAAGTTACGCATATCTGCGATAGAGCTTTTGTAAAACACTTCGTCAAGAAGACTTGTTATTGGAGATATTCTGTTTGGATTCATCACTAGAAGGAACTATATTGGACTTGTTCAGATTTTGAAGGTAGATCTCTCGTTAGAGGAGGTTATTCAGAAACTTTCGGGATAATATACCCCATAGTCTTATAGCGGGCCTAAATCAATTGTGAAAACTTCAAGCTCTTTTTACTGATTCCTTATTTCTAACAGAAGTCATGGAGAGAAGCTAATTGAGTTTTGGGAAATTAAAAGATTCCATCCTTGGCCTGTTCACATCTCATTTAGGTTGGCTATACTATCCAGAATTAGTCTTGATATCAACCAAGGGGGTTGTAGTTAAGAAACGCAACCCAACCTACAGATCAGGGATCGCACCAAGACAAAAAACTACTTTCTAGGAGTGCGATCGCATATTAGAGTTTAGAAAAAGTTAATGTTGGGTTTCGTTTCTTCAAACCAAGTCAAAGATCGGCGATCGCACTATTTATGATAATGAAAGCGACACTGTGTAATCGTGACTTGTTTATCATCAAAAGCATAAATAATTCTGTGTTCTTGATTAATGCGCCTAGACCAATAACCTTGAAAATCGAATTTCAAAGGTTCTGGCTTTCCCACACCTTTCATTGGATTTTTACAAATTTCAAGACAAAGCTGAATAATACGTTTTAGCATTTTAGGATCATGCTGTTGCCACCAATCTAAATCTTCTAGAGCATTTTCAGTCCAAGTAAGTCGTAACATCTATTTCCCTTACCTGCCCAAGTTGGTGTTGTGAAATACCTTCGCGCAAACGACTAGCATTGATAGGATTGCTTAATAAATATAAGGTTTCCATTAGACTAGTGTATTCTTTTGCGTCTAGAATGATTATTTCTTGTTCAGTTTCTCTATAGACTGAAATTATTTCATGATTTTGTAAAACCCGCTCGAATATTTTTGAAAATTGAGCGTTACATTCTTGAAAACTAACTTGTTGTATTGCAGGCACGATTTTTTATTCCTCTTGTGGAAAATGAAACCTAATTTAAAGTTATTACTGTTTATCCAAATTAGACTTTATTTTAATTTAAGTGTCGGAATTTTTTTGGCTAATCAACTCCTATGGGACATAAAACAGAAATTTTTTGTATATTCGCCCCGTAGAGGAGATTATTCAGAGACTTTCAGGATAACATACCCCATAGTCATACTATCCAGAAATAATTTTGATATCAACCGAGGCTACTGTCGTTAAGGAACACAACCAAACCGACAGATCAGCGATCGCACCAAGACAAAAACTACTTTCGAGAAGTGTGATCGCGTATAGAAATCTCAAACGAAACTACAGATCGGCGATCGCACTAACGAAGCCGTCAACTACTCTCGATCAAGCCAATATTGCGGTCTACGCTTATGGTGCGCCACTGCCAAAATACGAATCTGGCCACTTTCTAAGGTGCGATACAGCAGGAAAGGAGAATTTGGGTAAAGCTAGACGACGCACTGAACCTCGAACTTTGGAACCTGCTTCAGGGTATCGTATGAGAAAGCTGACTGTGTGTTCTACTTCTTCTAGGTACTCCAATCCAAGCCCAACTCTTTACTCCTCGTAATAGGTTACAGCATCAAATAACTCTTGTTCCGCTAGTGGATGAAATACGACGATTTTCATTTTAAAGACGCACGAATTCTCTGAAACACTTCTTGAGCAGGAACTCCATCAGTTTGACTGTTATCCATTGCCTGATCGCGTAGTTCAGCTTCCTCAGCCCACACAGAGGCGACTTCTTGATCAATTTCATTACTTTGACCTAAATGCTCCAAGAGCCGAGCTAATAATGTGGCTTGAGAGGCTCTCGGAAGTGAAAGAACTTCAGCCTCAAGATTTTCAAGTGTCATGGTTATTTAGGGATTTAATCATTTAATAGGGAATTACATTCATTGTACTTTGGACTCAAGGATTATGCGTAATTAGCTGATGGAATAAAATGTAGCTTGGGTTAAATAAAATAAAACTCAACAAATTCAGGTAATAAATGACAAGCAAAAGATAATACGAGGAAAAAGTAATGTTGGGTTGCGTTCCTACAAGATCGGCGATCGCACTTTCAAAAACTAAAGTGATAGCAAACGATCGCACTATCTCAAGCGATGATCGCACTTTCAACAGCTAAAATGATCGCATTTTTAAAGTTTAACCAACAAGATGACAGCGAATAACAATCAATTTGGTGTGTTACATTTACAATACAGATATTTCAAGCAAAAATTATTTCACCAACAGATCATGCTTAATTCTATTGACGCATTATTTGACGGAAAAGTCTTTCATCCAGAGCAACCCGTTACATTGAAGGCCAATACTCGCGTCCGCATTATTGTTGATAACTTATCGGATGAAAATAATGAACTCACTTCTTTTTTAGAGACAGCAGAATCATTGCAACTAGACGGCCCCTCAGATTGGTCAGAAAATCTAGATAAATATTTATATGGTGAAGAAAAAGAGCATGAATCCTGAGAAATTTCTCGATACAAGTTATGCGATCGCCTTATCTTCATCTACGGACGATTATCATCATAAAGCACTTGTCATTGCCCAGCAATTAAAAGCCTCAAAAACACCTTTAGTTACAACCAGAGCCATTATTTTAGAGATTGGCAATGCTTTATCTAAACAAAAATATCGCTCTAAGTCAATTAAATTATTGTCCTCATTAGAAAAGGACAAAACCGTGACAGTTATTCCTTTATCGGAAACTCTTTATCAAAAAGCTTTTCAACTATATTGTCAAAGAAACGATAAAAATTGGGGAATTGTTGACTGTATTTCCTTTATTGTAATGGGAGAGCGTAGAATAACGGAAGCATTAACAACGGATATTCATTTTCAGCAAGCTGGTTTTCGAGCTTTGTTGAGAGATTAATCTCAGGGCAGGCGATCGCACTTCCAAAAATAATCGCTCTCTCATTTTAGCCTCACAATTGCATCTACGATTTATGAAGACGGGAATACGCGATCGCATTTTTAAAATTTAATCAACAAGAAAACAATCGCCCTCTCATTTTAGCCTCACAATTGCATCTACGATTTATAAAGACGGGAATACGAGATCGCATTTTTAAGGCTTAATCAAGAAGATGGCAGCGATCGCTCCTCATCATCACAAAAAATGATCGCTATTCCCGAAAGATCGCGGCAATGGTTCAGCCTGATTAAAGGCAGAAAGGATTACTGGGCAAAGGATTAGAGAAACAAAGAAGCAAATATAAGCTTGGAAGTAATGGTTATAACTTTACAGGGGTGTTAAGGGTAATAATACTATAAATAAATCGGTAAAAAAAGGAGAGAGAGTATGTCAATCCAAAAGATAAAGCCAATCCAAGAGTTTAATGATTCTATATTTTGCAATGGGAAAGAAAAAGAATTATTTAAACGAGACTGTCCTCATTGTCACAGCGAGGAAGTGAAAATTCATTCTCATTACAAAACGAAAAATAATGGAGAGAGAAAAATATTTATCTGTCAAAAATGTGAGTCACTATATTCAGAAACGTATAATAC
>QBMS01000115.1:5309-19100 GCA_003249095.1 Snowella sp. | reverse complement strand
GTTAAGTCCTTGTCTTGTAAGGATTTCATTCTAATAATTAGACTGAACCAGTGCCTGTCCCTTTTGTTCTAATTCTTTGACCGTACCAACAGGAACAAACCCATCGGGACGTTTCTGTTTTGTTCTTTCTGTTGAAGCAGTCACCACTTCAGGCGTACAGGCGATCGCACCACCAACACCAACCAAAGTAACAAATTCACGACGATTCATTAATTAATCTCCTTAAAAAATTTAAACTTGAGTAGATACTACACCTTTAGTTCTATTATCTAACGTAATTGAATAAAAAACTAGTCATTTGTTCTTATAATATGACACTTAAAACTAAAATTCTATTCAGTATAGCAATATTCAAAAAAAAGCAACTTATTATGATATTTTCCAACTCACAAAATCATCGTTAATGTCACAATAGAATATTAACGAAAATCGAAAATTTAGTCACTAAGTCATTCTTGCTTTTTCTTCTTCTTTACCGCAATAACCATGAATATTTTGCCCATTCAAAAACTGCGTCACCTTACTCAACTAGATATCCAATCCCAATGGTATAAAACTTCTGAGACTGTTTTAGGATCTTCTTTTCGCGCAGAAATGAGTGAAATTGCAACCTTAAATGAAAATAATTATATCGTGTGGCTCAAGGGTCGTCAGGTGCAATGGTTAACGCAAAAAATTACCATTCCTGAAAATTTAGCAGGTTATCCCCTAGAAGGTTTTGGTCTCAGATTAGCGTTAACCTGGTGGGCAGAAGATGCCCAAATTTATGTTGATCAACAATTAGTCCAAGCGGGGGATTTATTTGATTCCAGTGCTAGGGTTTTATTAACGCCCTTTGCTCAACCTGGGGAAGAAATAACGGTCACTCTTCGCCTAGTCAGTCCTGCCCATGACATCGGAGGATTAATGCGATCGCGTTTAATTTATGAAAGAGATTATCCTGAAATTGATCCTGGCTTCATTGCTGATGAATTAGATGTTTTAAGTCAATATCTAGAGGCATTTGAACCCGATAAAATACCTTTTTTAGAAGAATCACTGCAAGCGATTGATTGGGAAAATGTGAGTCATTTTCAACTCTTTGATCAATCTCTGATTCAACTTCGTCAAACCCTAAAACCCTTAGCGAACACAATTAAAAAACGTCAATTTCATCTCATGGGTCATGCCCATCTTGATATGGCTTGGCTCTGGCCCCTAGCAGAAACCTGGGAAGTGGGAGAAAGAACTTTTCGTTCTGTTATCAATTTACAACAAGAATTTCCCGATCTTAAATTTGGTCATACTAGTCCTATTTTATACGAATGGATAGAGAATCATCGCCCCGATTTATTTTCACAAATTCAAGAAGCCGTTAATCATCAAAGCTGGGAATTATTAGGAGGAATGTGGGTCGAACCAGAGGTTAATTTGATTTCGGGAGAATCTTTAGTTCGTCAATTACTCTATGGTCAAAAATATTTTCAAGAAAAATTTGGAGCGATTAGTAAAGTGGCTTGGTTGCCCGATAGTTTTGGTTTTTCTTGGCAACTCCCCCAGCTGTGTGAGCAAGCAGGAATTGAATATTTTGTGACGGGAAAACTCCATTGGAATGATAGTACCAAATTTCCGCTAGGAGCTTTTTGGTGGGAATCTCCCGACGGTACAAAATTATTTACTGCTATGTCTCCTCCTAATGTGGCAGGAGTGATGGATACTAACCCGATTACAATGGTCAATTATGCCGTAAATTGGGAACAACAAACAGGATTACAGGATAGTCTTTGGTTGCCTGGGGTAGGAGATCACGGCGGTGGCCCTAGTCGGGATATGTGGCAAGTGAAACATCGTTGGGAACACTCTGATTTTTTTCCACAAATTAAGACCACAACGGCATTTGATTATTTATCTAATATTAAAAATCAATTATTACATAAACCTGACAATATTCCCCTCTGGCAGGATGAATTGTATTTAGAATTTCATCGCGGTTGTTATACGACCCATGCGGATCAAAAACAGCAAAATCGGCGGTGTGAAGCATTACTTTCTGAAGCGGAAATCTGGTCATCTATTGCTCATATTCTGGATCAATATACCTATCCTAAAGATAAATTAGAAAAAGCTTGGAAAGAGGTTTTATTAAATCAATTTCATGATATTTTACCTGGCACATCGATTCCCCAGGTTTTTAAAGATGCGAATCAAGCTTGGGGTTCTGTACAAAAAATTACTCAGCAAATTATCGATCAAGCTTTAGAAGCGATCGCATCTCAAATTGATTTTTCCTCGGCTCTCCAGGAAAATGCGAAACCGATTGTGATTTTTAATAGTCTAAATTGGATGCGATCGGAAGTTATTCGTTATCCTGTTGAGTCAGAAAATTGGGTAATTTATGATCTTGATGGCAATTTATTACCTTCCCAAATAACCTTTGATCATCAGCTTTGTTTTTGGGCCAGTAATATTCCCTCCTTGGGTTATCGAGTGTTTTGGCTTTGTCCCCAGAAAACTTTAGATGTATTAGCTCAACAGAAAGAGCCTTCAGAATTTATCTTAGAAAATGATTATCTTAAAGTCAAAATTAATCCTGAAATAGGTGAAATTGACAGTATTTTTGATAAAAATTATCAAAAAGAAATTCTGCAAAGTTCAGGCAATCAATTACAATTCTTTGAAGATAAAGGCCAATATTGGGATGCTTGGAACATCGATCCTAATTATGCTCAATATCCGTTACCGAATGCCATTTTAAAATCAATTGACATTCTAGAATCTGGGTCAATTCACCAACGAATTCGAGTAATCAAGCAATTTAACCACTCAGAGTTTTGTCAAGATTATTGTTTAGAGATTAATTCCCCTATTCTGAAGATTATTACCCAAGTTAATTGGCAAGAAAGTCATGTTTTGGTTAAAGCGGCTTTTCCCCTGACCCTAGAAAGTGAGCAAATTTATTATGAAATTCCCTGTGCCGCGATCGCCCGACCCACTCGACCTGAAACCGCCGCAGACAAAGCAAAATGGGAAGTTCCTGCATTACAATGGGCTGATTTAACCGATATTGACCAAAATTATGGGGTAAGTTTACTGAATGACAGTAAATATGGCTATGACGGCCAACCGAGTCAACTTCGCTTAACGCTTTTACGCAGTGCGGAATGGCCCGATCCCCAAGCGGATAAGGGATTACATCAATTTATCTATAGTATCTATCCCCATAGTGGAAACTGGCAAACCGCAAAAACGGTTCAACGGGGTTACGAGCTAAATTGTCCGCTTCGTATTTTTAGTCCTGGGGAAAATAGTTATCTATCACAAAATTCTCGTAAAATGTCGTTGCCTCCTGTTCATGAATTCCTAAATATCAATGTTGATCATCTTTGCATAATGGCTTTAAAACAAGCTGAATTCGCTCCAGAAAGTTGGATTTTGCGGGTCTATGAATGGGCAGGAAAAGTTGCAGAATTAGGATTTCAAAATAATTTGAACTTAGCGATCGCAGAAAACGTCGATTTATTGGAACGAACAACGGATTCGGTAACGGAGATTCATCCTTGGAAAATTGCCAGTTTTCATCTCATTATTAAAAAAGGCGATCGCTATCTGACGGCAAATGAGAGATCAATTAATGCGGAAATGATAGCGAATCAAGAACGTTTAATTGCTCATCAAGAACGACTAGCAAAACAAGAAGCAGAGCAAAAAGCTGAACGGTTAGCAGAACGATTAAAAATGCTGGGAATTAATCCTGATGACATCTGATTTTATGACCAAGCAATTAAAAAAGGACAACCCCAATCATGATTTTGCCCTTCATCAAACTCTATTCATTAGAAAAAATAGCACAAAGGGATTATCTCGTTCCTTGAGTCAACCTGGGGAATGGGGAGTGATCAGGAACCGTAGTCATCCGTACTGGCTTTAAGAGCCATTTTCATAAAAATAGCCTGGGCATTTTGGACTTGATCTTCTGGGGATTGTCGCTGGATATATTTTCCATCGGATTGCAATTCCCAGGCATGACGATTATCGGCTAAAAGAACACCTAAAATCTCTTGGAGTTCTAAAAAGGCTTGGGGCGATTCAATGGGAGTAATGGCTTCCACTCGACGGCTTAAATTGCGTGTCATCCAATCGGCACTGCCAATATAAATTTCTTCTTGCCCATTATTGTGAAAATAAAAGATGCGGGAATGTTCTAGAAAACGTCCTACCACACTGATCACGCGGATATTTTCACTTAATCCTTCTGTGTTAGGTCGTAAACAGCAAATTCCTCGAATAATCAGATCAATTTTTACGCCAGCCTGGGATGCGGCATAGAGGGCTTGAATAATCGGGGGATCAACGAGGGCGTTCATTTTTGCCACAATCCGACCACTTCCTCCTTTGCGGCTATGCTCTGTTTCTCGATCAATCATTTCAATCATGCGATCGCGCATATTAATGGGAGCGACTAATAATTTACGAAAACTCTTTTGGCGAGAATAACCCGTTAAGAGATTAAATAAATTGGTTAAATCCGTTCCCAGATCTTCCCGACAGGTAAATAAGCCTAAATCAGTGTAGAGATTAGCCGTTTTGGGGTTATAGTTTCCCGTCCCAATATGGACATAACGACGAATTTTATTTTTTTCTTGACGAACGACTAAAATCGTTTTGGTATGGGTTTTTAATCCCACTAAACCATAGACAACATGAACGCCTGCTTGTTCTAATTTTTTCGCCCAATTAATATTATTTTCTTCATCAAAACGAGCTTTTAATTCCACTAAAACTGCTACCTGTTTCTGGTTAGCAGCGGCGGCAATGAGGGCATTAATAATCGGAGAATCTCCAGAGGTACGATAGAGGGTCATTTTGATGGCGAGGACATCGGGATCGTAGGCGGCCTGGGTGATAAATTGTTGGACAGAAGCGGTAAAGGAATGATAGGGATGATGGACTAAGATATCTCCGTTGCGAATGAGGGTAAAAAAATCCGTTCCGTCCTGTTGAATTTCTCCATCTTCATTGCCATCGACAATTTCTTTCACTCGGCTTAGAAAATGCGGGACAACGGGATGCCAGGGTTTATCTTTGAGGTGAGAACAGGGCAAAGATAAGAAGAAAAATAAGTCTTTTAAGCCCAACATTCCTTCGATGTCATAAACGTCAAATTCTGCAAGTTCTAAATCCGTTCTCAGGCGATCGCGGACGGCTTCGGGCGTAGAGGCATGAATTTCTAGGCGAACGGCAGATTTACCGAGCCAACGCTTACGAACTTCCTGTTCAATGGCTAACAACAAATCATCGGCTTCATCTTCTTCGACGGCTAAATCGGCATTACGAGTGACTCGAAAAGGGTGACACTCCTGAATCACCATGCCCGTGAAAAGTGCGTCCAAATTGTGAGCAATGACCTGTTCCAGGGGAACGCCCGTCCAGACCCAGACTTTTCCATTAAGGGAGTGACAAAGTTCCTGGGGCAAGGACACAAAACGGGGCAGAACCTGGGGGACTTTGACCCTAGCAAATAGCTCCTCATCCGTATCGGGGTCTCTGAGAAGGACGGCGAGATTTAAGCTCAGATTGGAAATGTAGGGAAAAGGATGACTGGGATCAACGGCTAAAGGCGTTAAAACAGGAAAAATATGTTCTTCAAAATAGGTGTGGAGATAGGAGCGTTGTTCCTGGGTTAGATCAACATAATTAGTGAGATAAATTCCTTCAATTTCTAATTCTTGTTTGAGGACATTTTCAAACAAATCTGTTTGTTGTTTAACCAAAGGGCGTAAATTTTCATTAATGGCTTCTAGTTGTTCGGAGGGAGTCCGTCCGTCTAGGGTTAGCTTAGTCACTTCTGCATTAACTTGTTGCTTGAGAGCGGCCACTCTCACCATGAAATATTCGTCTAGATTCGAGCTAAAAATCGCCAGAAATTTCAGTCTTTCTAGCAGGGGAGTGCGATCGTCAATGCCCTCATGGAGAACCCGATAGTTGAAGGCCAACCAACTTAATTCTCGGTTGAGATAATCTTCGGTCGTTTTTAGGTTCAGCGTGGCAGTGTCGTTTTTCGTATAAGTCATAGGTTTGGCCGCATTAACAAGAAAATCTTTTAGCCCAAGGATTGAAGAGATGATTTCCTATTGTACTGCTAAGACAGGAGTTCGTAATTTATCCCTGGGTTAAGAAATTCTCCTATTAATACCTTCTTTCTCTTTTTGAGAATTAATTTGGCGATCGCGGCTTTGACCATAAATCTAAATCTTGATACCAAATCTGTTAGATGATCTATCAGGTTGAACAAACCTTTTAGGAATCTTTGGGGACAGAAGAATGAATCACTTTGGCAGGAATTCCGACGGCGGTTTTGCCCGCTTCAACATCGCATAAAACCACCGCATTGGCCCCGATATTAACATCATCACCCAGTTGAACCTTACCTAAAATTTTAGCCCCCGCTCCAATATTGACCCGTTTTCCCAATTGCGGGGCATCGAAGGGACGATCTAGGAAACGATTTCCCAGGGTCACTCCCTGACGAATAATACAATCATCGCCAATCACACAGCCGCCGTGAATTACAATGCCGTGTTGATGCTCAAAAATGACTCGACGACCCAATTTCACCGTATAGGGAAGTTCGATTCCATAGACATTTCGCACAAATCGATAGAAGAATCGATAGACCACACTCAAGGGGCCTCTTAATAATTTGGGTTCAATGGTCATCCGCCATACCCCAAATCGTTGAACCGCAACGGCTCGAAAACCTGACCGTGTCCAATCCCGCTCATGGGCAATCCAATCTTCTTGGATCTGTTGCCATAGAGTTAATTCTGCTTTTTGGGAGAAAGACTTTGTTTCCGAAGGGGCGATCGCTGAATTTTGCTTAAATGTTTTCTGAATGGCTTGTTTGAGCTTGGCATAGGCTTGCATCCAGAGACTATTGGCCCAAAAATCCTGTAATCGCTGGGGAGAATCATGATAGGGTTTTTGTTGAATCCGAGAACGCACTAGCCAGAGCAGGTAACCGCTTAACCAAAAAGTATCGGCCATTAATCCGTACCACCAGCCATGATTTTTTACAAAATAGCGTTGCCGTGATTCAAACCAATATTTGGGCAGACGCTTGGGTTGAGTGGTGGGAGTCGTAACGCCCGAACTTTGGCCGACGAGATGAACGACCCGACTTTCGGGGACATACCAACCTTCCCAGCCTTGGCGATCGCTTTGCAGACAAAAATCCACTTCTTCAAAGTAGAGAAAATAGCCCTCATCCATTAATCCCACTGTCTTAAACACATCCCGACGAATAATCATGCTTGCCCCTGCGACCCACTCAGTCCGACAGTTGACGTTAGAAACAGGGGGCGCAACTACCCATTTTTCGAGGAGTTTGGTGACTAAACCCAAGCTTAATCCCCCATCCAATTCACTCCAAATGGTCGGGAACCGAAAGGCCGATCGCTGGGGAGTTCCATCGGGGTCTTCTAGGCGACTTCCTGCAATGCCTGCCTGGGGATGGGCTTCCATGAATTCCACCAAGGAGGCGATCGCGTTGGGGCGAATGACGGTATCGGGATTGAGTAATAACACATAATCGGGCGGATTTTTTGAGGCAAGAGCGGGACGAATCGCCACATTATTACCGTAGGAATAGCCCCCATTTTGATCAGCAGGCACCAAGGAAACCCAAGATTGCCAGTTTTTATCGGCGATCGCGGACTGAATTTGTTCTACTGAATTATCCCCCGACAGATTATCCACCACCACCACTTTAATAGACGGAAATTTCTCGACTTCATCTTCAAGGGACTGGAGACAATCAACCGTTAACTGGGAAGTGCGATAATTCACAATTACCACTAAAACCGAGGGAAATTGAGTTTCAGTAGGAACAAGAGACATAGAAGCAACCTAAACAGGACAAAAAAGATAAACTAAGATTTATTTTGAGTTTGTTGGCTAATAAAATCGGCAAATTTGGCTACTAAATCTGGATTGCGCCATCCCTGCTCGACTTCTTGGTTTAAAATCGCTAGGGCATTTTCGGAAGAAACCGCGTCTTTATAGGAGCGATCGCTGGTCAGTGCATCATAAATGTCTAAAATCTGGAAAATTTGAGCTAACCAGGGAATTTGCTCCCCCACTAGCCCATCGGGATAACCGCTCCCATCCCAACGTTCATGGTGATGGCGGATAATGCGCCCCACTTCCCGCCGAGAAGATAGGGGTTGAAAAATTTTTTCTCCCACTAAAACGTGTTGTTTAACCAGTTCTTTTTCCGACTCCGTGAGTTCACCTTTTTTGAGCATAATGGCATCGGGAATCGCCAAGGTTCCTATATCATGAAAACGAGCGGCAAACACCAAATCCTGTAGGGCGGGGGGAGATAGGTGTAAATATTTTCCAAAGGCTTCGGCAAATTGACTAAAAGACAATTCTGACGCAAAGTTTTTGTCAAAACGATCTTCAATAGTTTGAGCAATTAATAATAAAACCTGTTCGATTTGCTCTACCCATTCGGCTAAACGCTTTTTTTGGATTAACAGATCAACCCTGGCTAGTAGATCAACCCGTTCTAAGGGTTTGAGTAAAAACGCATCTGCTCCGATTTCCCGACTTTTAAGGCGAGAGGCTTGATCATCTAAGACCGTGATTAAAATGACAGGAATGAGGGCTGTTTGAGGATTTATTTTCAGCCTTTGACAAACCTCTAATCCATTATTTTCTGGCATCATAATATCCAGCAGAATTAAATCTGGATTACACTTGATTGCCTCAGCAACGAGATCGCCATTACCCTCGGATTCTAGAACTTCATAACCATCAAATTTAAGGATATCAACGGTTGCTAGACGACTATAGGGATGATCGTCAATGACTAAAATGGTCGCTGTGTTTGTTTGTGCCACGATTTTATTATTATTTAATAGCTTAAAAAATTTAATAAATACTAATTATATTTTATCTTTAAAGTAGAAAGTTTCACTATTAAAAAATAACGGTGAAAATCAAAAATATAAAGGATTCTAGAACTTAGTTTTTTCAAGCTTTTCCCATTTTGTTGTCAATTTCGGACAACGTATAAGTTTGAGTAGATCTAAATATCGTCTCATGACCACACTAGGTCTATCACAACAAATTATAGTTGATATTCTCTAGTTTATCCGTCTTTAACGATGCTTGATCGGATTAAACTGACGGGAATCTTGATGAATCTTGCTTTAAATCTTTAGGTTAGGGATGGTTATCCTAAGTCGGTTCTTGAAACACCATTAAGCTGTTAATTATCTAAAACGCATACAGGCAAGGGGCTTAAGCCCCTTATTATAAAACTTTCAGCAAAGTCATTATGCAATCTAAATTCGTGACAGCTTAATATTTTGTAGGGTTTTTCCAAACCCATAGGGTCTAGGACTTGGAGACAAAGTTTAGGACTTGGAGACCAAGCCCCTACTTTAAATTAAATTCAACAAACATTAGGGATAAAAAGCTAAACGGGGTAAACCCAAAGCTTCTTCCCAGCCCATCATCAAGTTCATACACTGTACGGCTTGTCCTGCCTGACCTTTGACTAAATTATCAATAGCTGACATGACAATCACGCGATCGGTGCGGGGGTCGGTTTCAATGCCGATGTAACAAAGATTGGTTCCCCAGGCCCATTTGGTTTGGGGATAAACCCCACTGGGTAAAATTTTGATAAACGGTGAAGAACGGTAAAAAGCACTATAAATGGTCAATAAATCGTCTCGCACTAGACCTGGATCTCGGAGGGTGGCGTAAACCGTTGACAAAATCCCCCGCACCATCGGAATTAAATGGGGCGTAAATTGGACTCTAATCTCACTCCCCGCTAAATCACTCCCTATTTGTTCGATTTCAGGGGTATGACGATGTTTAGCCACACCATAGGCTCCGAGAGATCCTTCAGCTTCAGCCAGTAACATACTGATTTTTCCTTCCCGTCCGCCGCCTGATGTGCCTGATTTTGCATCAATAATGGCGGTTTCAGGAATGATCAAACCTTGTTTTAACAGAGGTGATAGGGCCATTAAACTGGCGGTTGGATAACACCCTGGACATCCGATTAATTGGGCAGTTTTAATATGTTCTCGATAGAGTTCTGGCAGTCCATAGACGGCTTGGGCGGCGGTCTCCTGGTCTGACCTCTCTTTTTTGTACCAGGTGGTATAGGTGTCTAGGTCTTTAAATCGATAGTCTGCCGATAGATCCAGCACTTTACAGCCTTTGGCCATCAAGACAGGAGCCATGTCACAGGCTAAACCGTTGGGCAATCCCAGAAAAACAACCTGACACCGTTCGGCGATCGCGTCTAGGTCAATCGGTTCAATTTTGAGGTTAACAATATTGCTAAGATGGGGATAAATTTCTGAATAGGCTTTTCCTGCGCTACTGTGACCGCCCAAATAAGCCAATTCAACATGAGGATGTTCCAACAAGAGCCGCACCAATTGAATACCACCGTATCCCGATGCGCCGATAATTCCTACTTGTATGCGTTCGTTCCCCATAGTTCTTTTTCCTGTGCGACTGTAATGAATTTACTGAATATGTTGTCGCATTTTAGTACTAAATCATTAGTTACGGCACAAAAATATTGATGAAAATTTAGCTGATGTTATATTTTTCGTGCTACTTGATCTCTTTTAGAGTTAAAAATCAACGGTATCAATAACCAATTATCAATAATCTTCAGGGCGATCGCCTACGACTATAACAAGATGACAATTTTTCATATTACGACCCAAGCCCAATGGCAAAATGCTCTCGAACAGGGTTTTTATACGGTGAATTCCCTAGAGACAGAAGGTTTTATTCATGGGAGTACGGCAGAACAGGTTCCCAGGATTTTCAACGCTTTTTATCAAGATCAGGCTGATTTGGTTTTACTCGCGATCGCCCCAGAAAAATTAGACAGTCCAGTAAAATGGGAAGCTCCTGTTCATCCCGACGGAAAAAAGACTGATTCAATCCCAGAAGGAGAAAAATTTCCCCATGTCTATGGAAAAATTAATCTCAATGCCGTGAAAGTTATTAATTTAAGAGATTTTTTGCGGGAAAAATAATCTTGAAAAAAATTAGTACAAAGAATCCAATTTCAAAAAGGTTTTTAACAACACATTGGCTCCCTGGGCGCATTGTTCGGGCGTAGTGTATTCTTGCTCCGAATGACTAATTCCTTCCTTAGAAGGCACAAAAATCATGCCCATATCGGTAAAGCGTCCGATTTCCTGGGCATCATGACTGGCACGACTGGGGAGATGACTATCACTTAATTCCAACTGTTGACAAACTTCAACGATCACATCTTGAATCTTGGGGGTTGCGGGGGTGGGTTGTACCGATAACATTCGTTCAATGGTGATGCGGGTGCGGGTACTAACGGCGATCGTTTCAATTTTTCGACGTAATTGGGCGACGAGATGATCAATGGTTGTCTGGGAAAGATCGCGAATATCAACGGTCATTTCCACGTAGCCAGGAACAATATTGGCCGCATTGGGCCAAACTTGAAACGCTCCCACGGTGGCAACGGGATCGCCTGGGTAATGTTTCGCCATATCTTCAACCGCTAAGACCAAAGAAGAAGCCGCAACTAGAGCATCTCGGCGCATGGACATGGGAGTTGTTCCCGCATGGTTAGGAACTCCAGTGACTTTAATGAGGTGACGCTGTTGCCCCACGACTCCTTCCACGACTCCAATTTCTCGACCGATCGCTTCCAGGACTCCTCCCTGTTCAACGTGTAATTCCACATAGGCGGCAATATTTTGGGGAGTTTGCCTGGCCGTTGCTAATTTATCCCAATTTCCACCAATATTGGCTAAACACTCCTGAATAGATTGACCGTCCGTGCGTCGATAGTCCGATGCTTTCAGGGAAGCCGTGCCTGAAATGGCTTTTGACCCGATCATGGTTCCTTCTTCGTCGGCAAACACAATCACCTTGATATCGTGATTTAGACGGATATTGTGATCATCCAATGTACGAATCATTTCCAAGCCCGCAATTACTCCCAATGCTCCATCATAGCGACCACCAGAAGGCACGGTATCAATGTGGGAACCCGTTGCTAGGGCAGGGATATCTGAATTTTTCCCCGCATATACCCCAATCAAATTACCTGCTGCATCTATTTCAACCATCATGCCTAAATCCAACATCCATTGACGGACTAATTCACGGGCGGCAACGTCTTCAGGCGAAAAGGCAATTCTCCGTACCCCCCCTTCGGGCAATTTCCCCACTTGAGCTAATTGATCTAGGGTTTTGCTTAAACGAGCTTGGTCAATGGCTAAATCTAAATTTAGGGTTTTTAACATGGGTTTATTCTTGGCAGGAACATTATTGATTAATCTTAGACCCCCTCTTTATAGCGGTTTAAGCAGAGGGCTACTGTTGCGCTGTATACAGTATACCAGTTATTCAAGCCCCTTGAAATTTTACGCAGTAACAGAATGCCTCGCGGTTTCTTTTTGCAAGATTTCTGCGATCGCGGCGGTGACATTCTCGGTTTGTTCTAGCATTGATAAATGACCACAATCAGGAATTTCCACAATATTTCCGCCTTGGAGGTGAAAAAGCCAATGGAAACTGGCTAAATGACGGACATACTTCACTTCCATGATCATATCTTGCTCCCCTGCCAGAAAATACACAGGCCCTTTGAGACGAGAAACAATTTGGGGTAAAAGATGAACTTCCGCTTCAGTAGTAGAATCCAGTAAAGCTCCCAGGGCCGCTTCTGTATCAGCTTGCACAAAATCGATCACACGTTGTTTTCCCCATCTTCGCTCTAGGGGTTTATGCACCATTGCCCTCGAAAATAATCGATCCATTCCTGGCAAACAGGGCAACCAGGGGGGACGTAACTGGACTAATTGCTTGCCAAATATCCGAAATCGAGTAAATTCTTCCTTTAAATAAATACCCCCTCCCGAATTCAGACAAATAACCCCCTTAACCCGTTCAGGACAGCCATCTGCGCCCCAAAGCGCAATACTTCCGCCCAGGGAATGACCCACGAGCCAGGCATTAGTAATATTTAATTTTTCTAATAAAATAATGAGATCCTGGGCATAGGCGGCCAGACTATAGGGAGACGGCTCATGCTTTTCTTTGATGGGATATTGACCATCTTCCTGGAATCTCAGGGAATAATTAGCCGAATTCAAACTACTAATCGGTTGGGATTCTCCAAATCCTCGGAGGTCGTAGGTGAGGCATTGGTAGTCGGTCGAGAGGCGTTCAGTGAGGGGTTGCCAGTAGTTGCGACTAAGGAGCCAACCGTGAATAAAAATTAAAGTGGGAGCCGATGAACAAGAGACGCTGGGAGTCAGCTCGTAGTTATGGGTAACGCCCAGAATGTCAATGGTTGCCATAGCCTTAGCGGATCGAGCGGTTAGTTGCTCTTATCAATATAATCACTGTATACCACTATAACTTGGTAGGGGGTCTCCCGTTCAAAATCAAGTTGATACAATCTTTTTGATTAAACCCAAAAGTTACAAGGCAGTTTTGAGAAAGAATTCGCTCTCCCAGGAGAATAGTTCAGCCCAAAACAGGATGATAGCAATATCGTTATTGGGGCGCGAAAACGGTTAAAATCACTCTTTAGTTTTTAAGAAAATCCAGGACAATTCATGACAACTCAACTGACAACCGATCTGCTGATTGTAGGGGGGGGGACTGGGGGAACTGCCGCCGCGATTCAAGCGGCTCGTCGGGGAGTTTCGACCATTTTAGTGAGTGAATTTGATTGGTTGGGGGGAATGCTCACAGTGGCGGGGGGTGCGG
>QBMS01000115.1:0-5146 GCA_003249095.1 Snowella sp. | reverse complement strand
TGGGGGGGATTTTTAGGGGAATTACAGCAAAAACAACCAGGGGGACTGGATCATAGTTGGGTCAGTTTGTTTACCTACGATCCTCGCGTGGGGGCAGAGATTTTTGCTGATTGGGTTAAAGAATTGCCGAATTTAACTTGGATAGCGGGGCAAACACCTGTAGAAGTCATTCGTCAAGAGAATCGGATTTTAGGCGTGAAATTTCAAGATTACCAAGTTAATGCCAAAATTACCCTAGATGGAACAGAATTAGGCGATCTGTTGGCATTAGGAGAAATTCCCCATCGTTGGGGCTGGGAATGGCGAGAAGAATTTGGAGAACTGAGTGCGCCTGTGAGCAGTAATGAATTAACGGAACAATACCCCGTACAGTCCCCGACTTGGGTCTTTCTCGCCCAGGACTATGGCCAAGAACCTGCTCCGCCCTTGAGTCCCTTACCCAGTTATGATCTAACGTGTTTTCAGGGGGCTTGGAAAAATTATGGGGTCGAGATGTTTCTCAATTATGGGCGTTTACCAGGCGATCGCTTGATGATGAATTGGCCGATCGCGGGAAATGATTACGGCGTAAATTTGAATCGTTTGATTGGTTCCCCTTCCGAAAAACAGGCTTTTTTAACAGAAGCCTATGAACATAGTTATAATTTTGCCTATTTTCTCCAACAAGAATCGGGTAAAAATATTGGGTTAGCAGAAAATATTTTCCCTCAACAAAATCCGAACTATCATTCCGCTTTTGCGCTCCATCCCTATTACCGAGAAAGCCGACGTTTAAAGGGAAAAGTCACCATTACGGAGCAGGATCTTTTACCCCAAGCAGGTGGATTAGTCGCCGCTTTACCTTTGTTTGATAATCAAGTAAGTGCGATCGCGATCGGAGATTATGCCAATGATCATCACTATCCAGGGATTGAATTTCCCTTGTTACCCAAATCCCTACGCTGGGGAGGTCGTTGGACGGGAACTCCTTTTACCATTCCCTATCAGGCGATCGTCCCTGAAAATTTAGCAGGATTTTTGGTCTGTGAAAAAAATATTTCAGTTTCCCATATCGCCAATGGTAGCACCCGTTTACAACCTGTCGTGATGAATTTGGGACAAGCCGCAGGAATGGCCGCCGCCCTCTGTATTGAGCTAGATTGTCAACCCCAGGATCTCCCTGTTCGACAGTTACAAGAAGCATTATTAACGGATAAATTGGCTCCTTCTGCGGTGATTCCCTGTTACAATTTACCGCCCGATCATCCCGATTGGTTAAGTTGGCAACGGCATTATCTAGACAATCCAGAAGATTATCCTTTGGATGGTAATTGTCCCTGTCCGACAATGGATTATCAACCTAAATATACTCAATTATTCACAGGAATTTTTGAAAAAATCGGCGAACAGGATTATCGTTTTACTGAAAAAAATGCCGATGAGGAGAACCCAAAAATTTGGCAATTAATCACGGAACGGCCAGAGGTAAATGAACAATTATTAAGCCTCGAAAATCAACAATTAATTTCGGTTTTAGGTCGTTCTAATTTAGGGGGTGAATGGTTATTAGCGGATAAAATTATAGATTAGGATTTTTCTTGATTTTCTATACCGTCAAGCCTATTTTTCGAGTCTTACGACATACCATTGCAAATAGCCATTTTCTCCAATATCCAATTCACAAAAATTATCCCGTAGATAGGTTGCTTTTTCTTCTAAGTTAGAAAACTTTTGTAGTTCTCTGGGCAATTCTTCGGGATAATTTTGCAAAACAATTTTTAATTTATCTAATAATTCTTCTGGGGTTAAAAACTGTTCTTCTTGATCGGTTTCCAGAATTACAAACATTTCTTCTTGATACATTAAGGAGCTTGGCATAGGTTAGAATTTCAAATTCAAATTAAACTAAAGTTTCACTATACCAATCCTACACAATTTTTAATACCAAATCCTGTTGGGTTACATATTTTAAATCGTTGAGGTATTTGCAGGCGATCGCCGTTAGTGGATTTTGCTATGATGGTATTGGTTTTGTCGTAAGAGGAACGGTTATGAGAGCTTTTGAGGTAATGGCAACGGTGAGTAATTCTAAACAATTAATATTAGATAGTGATTTAGATTGGGATACGAGTCGGGTCAAGGTGATTATTTTAGAATCGGATGAAGTTGAGTTTGATCCGGATGATACGCCTGTAGAAGAAGTTAAGGCTAGTTTGAGAAGGGCTTTGCAAGAGTACAAAGAAGGAAAAAGAATTCCTTTAGAAGATATGTGGGAGGGAATTGATGCTGAATAATTCTCATTTAATTAATATTGATTTAACTCCTGAATACAGGAGAAATTTAAAAGATTTAGCCAAAAAATATCGGAATATTCGTTCTGATACTCAGTCTGTTATTGAAGATTTACAAAAAGGTGTTATTGTCGGCGATCGCCTAGTTGGTTTTGGTTCTGAAATTTACGTTTATAAGCTCAGGGTTAAAAATAGTAATATTCAAAAAGGAAAAAGTGCTGGCTATAGATTAATCTATTTACTCGAATCAGAGACCAGTATTTTGTTGTTAACGATTTATAGTAAGGCGGAAAAAGAAGATATTACAGTTGGCGATATTAATTCAATTTTAGGTGAGTATTTTAGAGAAGAGTAAAAAGGATGACTGCTATTTAAGCAATCCATAAAGTGCGATCGCTGCTAGTGGATTTTACCATGATGATATTAGTTTTGTTGCTATTTTCAACTAATCAATAAAGAGCGATCGCATCTTTTAAAATCAGATTTTCAACAATCCGAGCAAGACGACTGTTCATCATGTCTATTCTACGATACTGCGATCAGTGTAAAGAGACTTTTTGATATCCCTGGAGGCGATCGCTTAGAAAAATTAGCTCTGAAGATTAAGCTCTTAACGTAAGTAGTTTAATTTCCGAAAAGTTTCTCTGACAGCTTCTTTAAATTTTGAATAGGAAGATAAGGTGTCTAATTTTTGTAGATTAATTTTTTGACCAATAGGTTGATATAAATCATCAATTTTTAACTGATAACGGCGACGTTTACTCAATTCTTGTCTAACTATTTGAATACTTTCTTCAATTATCTTTTTAGGATCGGCAAAAGTTTCAGGTTTTTTATTAATGCCTAACTCTTCATCGTTTTTAAGAGTGCCTAACTCACTTTTTAATAACTCCTTATCTGCTAACATCCACGCTTCAGTCATTTGTATCGGCACAATTGCAATTAAATTTTTACAAAGTTCCTCATCTGATTTGATGATAGCTTCAAATGCTGGATTAACTCTTTCTTTAAAGGCTCTATCATCAGTTTTATTATCTGCATCAACGTGAAAACATAATATCATTACTCCTGACAAATTCGCTTTTTCCGCATAGTCTAAAGCTTTTTCTTCTATACTACGAGAGCTACCAGAAGATTTTTCTAAAGGAACCAAATCAAAAATTTCAATCGATTCAGAACATTCAAGGGCAACATCTTCAAAAGTTCGTCTTACAATACTTTCTAAAAAACGTGTATCCGTACTTCCTTCAGTTGCTAATCCAATGATTACTTGCTTGATCATGTTAATAAAGAACTATTGATTAATCATACTCGTAATAGTTTTAATCGTATTTTCAGTATCGGCAGTTTCTAAATAGTCCTTTAGTCCGATTAAGGTTAATTTTTTTTCTTCTTCAGAAATAGGTAGAGTTAACTGTTCCTCATTTTCTTTGATAACAGGAAGCATATTTGTAATTCTTAGTTTGATTCTTTTTTCTCCAATATTCGTTATCCGTGTATTTAATTGAGATAGCCAAATACTAACATTTTTATCATCATCCCACTGAATCATTTGATTGACTAAGACAGGTGAATGAGTGTTGACTACAACTTGACGTAAAGGCATATCAGTATCTTTAAAATCTACACTTAAATCTTTAAGTAATTGCGTCATTGTTTTAATACGAAAAGGATGAATCCCATTTTCTGGCTCTTCAAAACAAAGCAAACCTGTATGTTGATCATCATATTGCAGAATACATAAAGTCAGTAAGCGCAATGTTCCTTCTGAAAGGACTCTGGAGGAAAACTCTCTGCCATCCTCACCTTTTATTTTGATAATAAATTGTTTATTGGCTTTATCATTGTAAACATTTACTTCTGTCAAATTAGGTAAAAGATTATTAAGTTTCCGCGAAATTTCTTTGAGATTATAGGGGTCATCTTGCTGAATACGAAATAAAGCTGCTGCCAAATTTTTTCCACTTGGCGTAACCGTATCACGCATTCCAATATCCTGAGAAGTTGGTTCTCTTAAATCATCGGGATTAAGACGAAGAAATTTCCAACTTTTCATTTCTTCTTTTGCCGCTAAAATATGTTTAAATTCAACGGTTTTAAACGTACTTAAAACTGTTTGTGAAGCATTCTGGGCAGAAAAAGTTTTTCTATTTCCTGCGGTTCCATCTTGAGGAACGACAATTGTAGGAATGCCATTATGATCTTCAGTGAAAATATAAGGAGTGCCTCTTCCTCCCGTAACTTTAGGTCTCCAATATCCGAAAAGCTCTTTAGGAATGTGTTGTTGAACCCATTGATCTTCATTGTGTTTTAAGTTTGTTAAATTCTCATCTACAACAACTAGATCTTCAAATCCTCTTTCATTGGTAAAACGTTTAATTTTTAATTTATATCGCAAACGAGTATATTTAAGTTCTGCTTCGCTACTCCAGTTATCCTTGACTTTACGATTAACTAACATTTCTATGAGAAATTCCATCTCGGATGCGTACCAATCTTCGCCGTATTGTGTAAAAAGTTCACTAGGATTTCCTCGTTGTTCACCAAAAGCTGTTTTTAAATCGGTTTCTGCTAAACTTGCCAAAAGTTGTAGTGCATCAAATAAATTACTTTTACCCGATGCGTTGACTCCTGCAATGACAGTGAGAGGAGTAAATTCCATTTCAAAATCGTGAAAAGACTTGAATCCGTTAATTTTAATATAGGTAATCATTTTAATGGCTGATATTCCTTAACTATTGTACTTTTTTTCGTGAGTTCGACGATAGGAAAAAATTTGTCGGAGTTTCGATGCCAATAACTAAATCTACCGTGAAATAGACGAAACTTATTATCATTATCAAATTTAAAAAGATTTTTAAAACAAAATTTTAACA
>QBMS01000114.1:640-14140 GCA_003249095.1 Snowella sp. | reverse complement strand
TTAATATATTTGTTTTTCAATTGCATCTTAAGATGTAAATTTGCGATTCTTCAAAAAGCATTGAAGCATTCGCTTTGAATCTCGTTCCAAAAACTGGTAATTTTTAAACACACGAGATGATAAGTATGATGCTCACGTCCTATGGCGTGGGCTCACTTATTCGTGTGCAGGTATACCAGTACCTTGGAGCGTTTAAGCTGAGTTCCACGCTTTTTTTATGCCTTCTCGTGTAGGCTAGAAACTCCTCTTACAATTCCAAGCAAGCTTCATTCTAAAAAGAATCGCACCATCTAGTATTTTCTTATTCCTGCCTGCGGGCGTCCAATAATTGGGTTTAGTTAGTTGGCGTCCGTATGGCGATAAGAAAAACAAAAGCAAGTAGTGTAACCTTTAAAAATACCGCCTATGCAAAACAAACAGTCCTAAACTTCAAACAAAAAAAGCCCTCTAGCGGGTCGGCAAACTTCACTAGAGGACAAGACAAACAAAACAAATGTTTCATTTAACTAAACCAATTTTATGAATAAATTTTCATTTATCCTAAAAAGTGGTACAATAAACTTTTCACTAGCAGTACTAGTGCTACTGTTTTGTACAACCACTTGGGCAAGTCCTCTTTCCGTGAGGCAACAAACACCACAACAAATTACCGGTACCGTGAGCGATGCCACTGGTCCGATACCCGCGGTAACTGTTACCGTAAAAGGTAAAACCGCTGGTACACTAACCGACCAAAACGGTTATTTTTCCATTACAGCCGCTGTAGGCGATACCCTTGTTTTTTCCTTCATGGGCTACAAAACAGTGGAGGTAAAGGTAAACAATCAAAACACAATTAAAGTACAACTCCAAGAAGACGCTACCGCCTTAAAAGAAGTAACGGTAAATGCAGGTTACTATTCTGTAAAAGAGAAAGAACGCACGGGGAGTATTGCCAAAATAACGAGTAAGGATATTGAAAACCAACCCGTTTCCAATATATTAGCCGCAATGCAAGGACGCATGGCGGGAGTGGACATCATCCAAGATGGAGGAACAGCGGGTGGAGGTTTCCAAATTAAAATCAGAGGATTAAACAGTCTCCGTGCTGACGGTAATGCACCCTTATACATCATAGACGGTGTTCCCTTTTCAAGTGAAACTATTGGATACAACAATACCACCACAGGAATGGCAAGTAGCACCAGTCCGCTAAACAGCATCAACCCCAACGATGTAGAAAGCATAGAAGTCTTAAAAGATGCCGATGCCACAGCAATATACGGTTCAAGAGGAGCAAACGGTGTCGTATTGATCACCACCAAAAAAGGAAAAGCAGGAAAAACCAAATTCAGTATCAATTCCACAACAGGAGTTGGAAGAGTTACCAAATTCATTGACTTGATGAATACCGAACAGTATTTAGCCATGCGGAAAAAAGCATTTGCTAACGATGGAATTACCACGTATCCAGCAAACGCCTTCGATGTTAATGGCGCTTGGGATGAAAATCGCTATACCAATTGGCAAAAAGAACTATTGGGCGGAACAGCAGAAATCAACAACATTCAAGCAAGTGTTAGCGGTGGTTCAGCTTTAACCCAATATCTATTTAGCGGAACACGCAGAACAGAATCTACCGTTATTCCCGGTGATTTTAATTACCGTAGAACTGCTTTTCATACTAATATCAACCATTCCAGTGACAATGGTAAATTTAAAATTGCATTTTCAGGAGGCTATACACTCCAAGACAACAAACAACCTTCGGCTGACCTAACCAAAGTAGCCCGAAATTTAGCGCCCAACGCACCAGCATTATACGATGCGAATGGAAATCTAAATTGGGAAAACAACACGTTTCAAAATCCGCTTGCCGCTTTAAATACTTACAGTACGGTAGATACCAAAGATTTATTAGCAAACGTGGTACTTAGTTATGCTATTTTACCCAACCTGATTGCCAAAGCAAACTTAGGATATACCGATACGCATAATTTTGAACAGCGCGTTATTCCACATACGATTGCCAATCCATCGTCAAATTTTACCAGTGCAGTATCCTCACTCTGGAACAATACTACCGAACGACAATCGCACTTGTTTGAACCGCAACTACAATGGAAAAAAGATTTTGCATCAAGTAGTTTAGATGTATTGGTTGGTGCTACTACTCAATACCAGCAAACCTCAAGATTATTTGCTAATGGACAAGGATTTGCCAGCAACACCTTAATTACAAATATGGCTTCAGCAAATACTAAAAATGTTTTGGGTAGTGATATTACAGTATACAAATACCAAGCTTTTTTTGGACGCGTTAACTACAACTACAAAGAACGATACATTATCAATGCTACAGGTCGTAGGGATGGTTCAAGCCGTTTTGGTCCGGGAAAACAATTTGCCACTTTTGGTGCCGTTGGTGCTGCATGGCTGTTTAGCAAAGAGTCTTTCCTAAAAGAAAGTAGTGTGCTAAGCTTCGGAAAACTAAGAATGAGTTATGGAACCAGTGGCAATGACCAAATTGGGGATTATCAATTTTTAAATACCTATGGAACTAACGGTTTGAATTATCAGGGAATTGTAGGGCTAGAACCCATACGCCTTTATAATCCTGATTTTGGTTGGGAAAGCAGTACCAAGTTAGAAGCAGCTATAGAAACTGGATTTTGGCAAGATAGAGTATTCCTAACCTTAGCTTGGTACACTAATCGTTCCTCCAATCAACTGGTAGGAATTCCATTGCCCGGAACTACAGGGTACAGCTCAATCAATGCCAATTTAGATGCTACAGTAGCCAACAAAGGCGTTGAGGTTACCCTTAGAACCGTAAACTGGAATGGAAATGATTTCAAGTGGTCAACTAACATTACCTTATCCGCTGCCCGAAACACCTTAGTATCATTTCCAGGATTAGCCGGTTCTACTTTTGCTAATCGCTATGTGGTGGGGCAATCTACCAGCATAGTAAAGGTTTATGAATACCAAGGTGTTAATCCTCAAACAGGCTTATATGAAGTAGCCGATTTAAACGGTGATGGACTGATTACAGCCGCTGGCGACAAGCAAAAAGTAATGGATTTAACCCCAGAGTATTTTGGAGCAATACAAAACCAAGTCCAATACAAAAATTGGCAATTGGACTTTTTATTTCAGTTTGTAAAACAACAAACAAATGGCTATACCCCGAGTGCGCCAAACGGGTATTTTTTTAATCAGAGTAGTGCTTTAACCAATGTTTGGCAACAAGCTGGAGATAATGCAACCTATCAAATGCCTACCTCTGGACAAAACAGTGCCGCGGTGACTGCCTTTAATCGGTACATGGATAGTGATGCACTCATAGTGGATGGTTCCTACATTCGATTAAAAAATATTGCCATTAGCTATGATGTACCGCTCCAAAGCAAAGGAATTCAATGTAAAATCATGTTTCAAGGACAAAATGTATTGACGTTTACCCCATACAAAGGTGGCGATCCCGAATTCAGATTTACAGGATATTTACCTCCGCTAAGAGTACTTACGGCTGGTGTACAACTCAATTTTTAACTTAAAAACAAACCTCATGAAACGATATATTTTTTCTTCTTTCAAAAAAGTGGTTGGGACACTTTTAGTAGTACTTTGTTGGTCTTGCGACGAATATGTTGCTGTTGACCAACCCAATTCCCAATTAACCACAGAAGCTGTGTTTGAAGAAGTCTCAACAGCCAATGCGGCAATGACGGGACTTTATTCTAAAATGAGAAATAATGGTCTGCTATCGGGTAGCGTTACAGGTGCTTCTTTGTATCTAGGACTGTATGCCGATGAATTAGAAAGTTTTCAAGTTAGTGGTACCAATAATTTTTACAATAACACTTTGGTCGCTACCGAGTCAAGTGTTTTAACCCTTTGGAACCAAAGCTATCGCCAAGTTTATGAAGCAAATGCCATAATTGAAGGCGTTACGAACTCTGTGGCACTTCCCGAAGCTACTCGGAAACAACTAAAAGGAGAAGCTCTTTTCGTTCGTGCTTTTATCCACCTGCATTTAGTCAATTTATTTGGCGATATACCATATGTTACCACTACTGACCATAACATAAACCGTCAAGTTAGTCGAATGCCAAGCACTATAGTATATGAGCGAATTATTGCCGATTTAGAAGAAGCACAACAATTGCTTCCCGAAACTTATGTTACGACAGAACGAGTGCGTCCCAATCGATTTGCTGCTTTAGCACTATTGGCTAGAGCATATCTATATACTGGTGCTTATGCCGAGGCTTCAAACGCCGCCTCAGCGGTTATCAATAGTTCACTTTATGTTTGGGAAGCCGATTTGAATAAAGTGTTTTTAAAAGGAAGTACAACCACTATTTGGCAATTCATGCCTAATGCTACCGGTGCCAATACTGCCGAAGGTGGCTTATACATATTTGTTGCGGGTCCACCTGTAGTAGTGGGATTGCGCACTGATTTTGTAAATGCTTTTGCAACTAACGATTTAAGAAAATCACTATGGGTTAAAGCGGTATCCAACGGAAGTGCCACATGGTACCATGCATTTAAATACAAACAGCGCATTGCAACGGCTAGTTCTTTAGAGTATTCAATCGTTTTGCGACTAGCGGAACAATATCTGATTAGAGCGGAAGCTAGAGCAAAACAAGGAGAACTTAGCACAGCGAAAGAAGATTTGAATGTAATCCGAAACACCGCTGGATTACCCAATACAACAGCAGTTACCGCTGTGGATATTGTTGCCGATATCATGAACCAACGCCGATTTGAATTGTTCACCGAATTCGGACAACGCTTTATTGACTTAAAAAGAACCAATCAATTGGATGCGGTTTTAACAACTTCAAAACCAGGATGGAATACAACCGATCAACATTGGCCTTTGCCCGAAGTGGAATTGACAAATAATCCAAACCTAAATCCTCAAAATGAAGGGTACTGAAAAGATACTTGTTGCCTGTTTTACCTTTTTGTGGGCATCCTTTTTGCTTTGCTCTTGTCCTATTTTTGGACAAGAGCGGCAAAAAAAGCAACTAAACGAAAAGGAGTATGATAAATGGGGTAACTTAACCGTCAAAGCAATGTCCAATAATGGGAAATGGGTAAGCTATACCATGACCTATCCCAATAAAAAAGATACTTTATTTTTACAACAGACGGAAGATAATCTAAAGTATTCGTTTCCCTCCGCTCGCGATGGACGTTTTAAAAATGAAGAGGGTTTTGCCTATTTGAAGTCAGACACTTTGCTAATACAATCCCTACGCACTGCAAAAACCCAAATCATCCCAGAAGTCAAACAATATGATTTTTCAGCAGAGGGAAAATATTGGCTTGTTTGGCATACCAATAATCAATTAGTGATAAAAAATGACAAGGAAACCACTGTAGAAAAACTAGATAATATCATTAGCTATTCATTCAATGAAGCTTCTCAAACCGTGATGTATTGTCAAAAAGACAACGACAGTTATAAAGTAGGTTGCATTGAATTAATCGCTTACAATCATTTTACGGTAACTACGGGTAGTACGGTTTTTCATCGCTGGATTTGGGATGAACATGGAAAAGGTATAGTTTTTTTTAAAGAAAATGACTTGTTGTATTATCGTTTAAAAGACAAAGAGCTACTTACATTAACCTCGGAAAAACTTCAAAACGAGGGCTTTAAAATAGTTACAGGTTCGTTTGCCCCATTAAGAATAGCAACCGATGGTAAAAAGGTGTTTTTTTCGGTAGCAAGTACATCCATGTCCGAACCGAATGAGGATAGTGGCGTTGAGGTTTGGAAGGGTAATGACAATCCATTGTTTTCAGTACAACAAGAGTTAAAACAACTAAATCGTAAAGTAGCGGTTTGGTTTCCTGAAGAGGGAAGGTTAAGTCTAATAACGAATGATATGTTATTGAGACACCGCTTGAGTGGTTTACAGGACTATGCAGTACTATCAAATCCCCATCAGTATAGCCTCGAGCCTTTCTATTATGAGAAAGTAGATTATTATTTAAAGAATGTGAGAACTGGCGAAGAAAAACTACTCTTAACAAAACAATCACACGACAGCAATCAATTGTGTTTCTCTCCGTTGAGCAATAGCTTTTTATATTATAGGGATACGGAATGGTGGCTTTACAACCCTGAAAAGGATAAAACCACTTGTTTGACAAAAGATATTAAAACCCATTGGGATAATACCAGTAAAAATACGCCCAGTCAATTTGAAGTACACGGCGTGGCAGGTTGGTCAAAGGATGGAAAAAGTGTTTTAATTAATGACGCCAACGATATTTGGAAGATTGCACTCGATGGTAACGGTGGTACTCGATTAACTCAGGGCAAAGAGGACGAAAAGATATACCGTATAGCTAGAGAGCCACACCAACCAGCTTCTAATAGCGCATATGGTGGGGAAAAACGTCTTGTATTGGACTTGTCAAAAGAGTTGGTGTTGGAGGTAAAAAGCCCAGTGGATTGGAAAACAGGTTATGCGATTTACCACCCAAAATCAGGTACAAACGAATGGGTTTATGAGGCTCGCTATTGTAATACTATTAAAAAAAGAGGATATCATTATGTTTATTGCAGTCAAACTTTTTCAGAATCGCCTAAACTACATTATTGGGATAGTCAGAAAAAGAAAGGTAAAATTTTATATGCCTCAAACCCACAACAAGCAGAGTATTTTTATGGAAAATCAGAACTAGTACACTATACCAATAGTGATGGCAATAGACTCAAAGGAGCATTATTTTATCCTGCTAATTATGATTCGTCAAAGCAGTATCCATTGATAGTTCACATCTATGAACAACAATCACAAAGAGTGCACCGCTATCAAAATCCAACTTTATTGAACTATGAAGGGTTTAATGTTTCCCATTTCACCTTGAAAGGATATTTTGTGTTGTTACCGGATATAGAATACAAATTAGGTAATCCGGCAGTTTCAGCAAATGAATGTGTTAGCAGCGCAGTAAAAGCAATCATTGCTTCTGGAAAAATTGATTCCAAGCGTATCGGTCTGATGGGACATTCTTTTGGAGGCTATGAAACTAATTATATCATTACACAAAATCATGGCTTTGCCGCAGCAGTAAGTGGTGGCAGTGTGAGCAACACTTTGCATCATTATTTTAATAGAAGTGCCAATAACATTCACAAAAATGAAATGTGGCGATATGAATCACAACAATACCGCATGGGAACATCCTTTTATCAAAGTAAAGAAAACTATTTGACCAATTGGCCTATTAGATATGCAGATTCAATAAAAACACCACTGTTACTTTGGGCTGGCAAAAACGATAAAGTAGTTCCTTTTGAACAAAGCGTATCTTTTTATATGGCTTTACGAAGATTGCGTTTGAAAACTTTGTTACTGGCTTATCCTAATGAAGACCACACGATAAGTAATTCAAAGAACCAGATAGATTTGACACAACGAATAACAGCATGGTTTGATTATTACTTAAAAGAGGAGAACAAACAAAGTTGGATTAGTGAGGGAACAAACTAAGATTAAATAAATAATGCAGTTTCTTTATTTTAGAAACTGCATTACTTTTTACAGAAAATCGCGCGCAGCTATTCTACTCTTTCCAGCAAAATAGAACAAGAATTTTCAGATTCCTTGTCAAAAGCTTGCCATTGATTTTCATACAAACAAGTTGGACCATTACCAACTCTACATTCAACTGATACTGATTGACAATCCAAAACCGTTGGATTGTGAATGTAAGCAGTCATGGTGGAAGAGGATGTTTTCTCTTCCTCGCTGTTGGTGCTTACCGCAGCGGCACTAGCTAAAGTAAATGCTGCAATCGGCAACATAAACAATTGGATGAATTTTGTTTTCATGATACTTAAATTTAAATGATTTAATATTGACCTACTTTTTTCTACAGGTGTTCAGTCTTCATGCCTGATACTGGCCAGTATATTGTTTAATTTTTAAGCTTAGAGGTAATACGTTCTCCAAATCCATATTTTAGTAAAAAATGTCCCGAGATAACATATAAAGCTTCCTTAGTGGCTGTAAAATCTTTCATCCGAAAGGTTTCTTCATCATACACATAAAAACTCAATAGATAGTGCTGGTTTGTGAGGTCATAAACATCAACAACGGTTGCGTTTCTCCAAACATTCACAGACTCAAATCGACCTCTCAACATTGAATTGACAAATACTAGATTATGAGTAACGGTGGTAAGTTTGTTAACCATAAATGGTGGTGCTGCCAATTTTGTAGTATTGGATTTTTCTACTTTTACTATTTTTAGTTTCGCCTTGGTTATGGTATCAATAGTAGTTCCACGTTTTTCTAATTGGAGTTGGCGATCCGCAATTAGATATTGATTTCTATAGTAGTACGTATAAACCATTTTGTCCAATTCATGACTGTATTGTAGCGTACCATCAGTATCAAAAATACCATCGGTTTGTTTTTGAAGTAAATCGGTATTAAATTTTACTTCCAAGCTATCTTCTAATGAGACAAAAGCGAGTACATTATCAAAGGTCTTAGGCTTTTGGGTGCGGATGATCAGTTGCTTTTGATTCATAAATACAATTTCATTGAATCCAAACTCTTTATCGTTTATTATTTTGGCTTTCCAATCAGCTACTAAACCGGAATAAATAACAGGCACGGTTTTATCATAAATATAGAAGTAAGGATACACTACTTTTAGTTGTAAGGCTTTGAATGGATAATTTTCCCGTTCTAGTGTAATGGTATGCGCTTTCTGGTTCTTTAAATTGGCATCATATTCAAAAACTTGTAAGGGTGCTTCAGGATGAGCTAAATATACTTTTTCGGTTGTGGCACCTGCTAGGTAATAGGATGTGTTTCTCAAATCAATTCCTGCTACTCGGGCTGCGGTTCCCTGTGGGAGTCTTCGAATAAATGGATTTTCTTTTTGGATTGTAGTCTCAGAAGTTAAAAACAAAAGCGTCATAAAAAGTATCCCGACAGTCGAACCAACTAATGTAATAATCAAAGTATGTTTAACTCCTTTTTGGATTAAAATAGCCAAAATTCCAATTAAAACAAAGACAAGATTAAAAATTAGATGTTCGTTCCAACTCAGTCTTTCAAGTACTCCACCACAAGAGCAGGGAACAAAAGAAGTAAAATGAAGTATCATGAAGATATAAACGGTAAATAGAAACATTAGAAAAGCACTGGCGTAGAGGGCTTTTAATCGATACTTTGGTATCACTAATGCTAGAGCAATTACAATTTCTACACTCGGAACTAGTACAGTTATTGTGGTAGCATAAACACTTAACAAAGGAGATTGTCCCAACTGAACCTGAAAGTTTTCGAAATCCATTAGCTTACTAACCGCTGCATAGGTAAAAAGCACGATGTGCAATAGTGCTACGACGTAAATAATATTGGTCTTGATGGTTGGAGATAATGTCATTACAAACCGTTTTTTAGAAATTCTTGTTGTAAAATTGCCAATTAAATCGTTACAAGTATATGCAAATCAAGCATTTCGATATTCTATTTGGAAAAGCGGAGTATTAATCGCGGTTAGAATAAGATCGGCTTAAATCACTGGGAGCATAACCATACTGTTTTTTAAAAGCCTTATAGAAATTAAGATAAGTGGTAAACCCACACATAAAAGCAATCTCTTTTAAAGTAATGGAACTGTCCATGATTAGAGAGTGAGCTTTTTTTAGCCGTTCTTCATGATAAAAATGATAAACACTAGTGTGATAGTGTTCTCGAAAACCAACCTTTAACTTATGTTCTTCACTACCGAGCAGCTTAGCCAATTCCCTCAAGGTTGGCAATGGCTCATCAAGATGCTCCAATATGTAGCGGTGTAAATTTTGTAGTTTTTCAAGTTCACCTTCAAAACCAGCAGTAGGTTCTGTTGAAATACTTGCTGTAGCAGCTACTTTGTTAAGGGTGGTAATCAGTGAAGTGATTAGTAGTGCCGTTCCTTGGTTCAATCTGCTGACACTACAATAAGCCGGAAATAAACACCTGTCTTTAGTAATAAAAAAGAGTTCAATTCTACTGCAAAAATAGTTAGTCGCATCCGCATCGGTCAACAATGTTTTCCAAACATCGATTGACCGTTCATTGATTATAGTGTCAAAAGCAACACCTATCAAATCTTCAGGATTAAAGTGCAACAATCGAGCAACCTCCGAATTATAATCCCGAATGCGATAATGGTCATCCAAAATAAATACCAATTGAGTACAGTTTTGATAAGGATAATAAGGTGGAACAATACCTAGCGATAAAGTTAAATGCTGAAGCCGATGAGCTAATCCAAGAATAGTATTCAGTAAAACATCATACTCATCATTTGGATTAGTATCAGGAGTAAAATTAGTCGGTTGACCAACAGCAATTTCAAAGAGCCGCTGATAAATAACGTTAATTTTTTCCAAATAGGTTGAGGCAGACATGATGATAGATTTTGATATGTTTTGGTGGAAAAAAAAGTTGAAATAAGGACAACAAACCTATCAAATTAAACCATTTCATGCTAAAACTATAGTATTCAATTCTAGAATTAAACACCATAAATCAAAGAATGTAAAAGACAATTTCTATTGGTAAAATCAGCAATAAACGCTGCTATAGCTTGAATAACAAAATATGGCTCATGGCTTAAAACACAGAACATTTTTTACAAAAAATAACATCATAAAAAGACAACCGAAAACCCAAAAAGAGTATGCAATTCCGAAATAAGTACTATGCAATTCTGGAATATAAAAGCAATGAAGTTGTCGTGATGTTGAACACGATATAGATTTGTCGAGCAAATAAAGCCAAAAAGTATGATACCCTTTTCAGAAAACTTGAGCATCGAAACAGAACAAAAATTAAAGCAAATAGAATATACTGCTGTAGGCAATATTACGGAGTACTATTTCCAAGCAGTACTCATTTTTCAAGAAGCCTTAGAAAAATTATGTTACCATTTTACACAACAAAAAGAGATAAATACTGAGGTTGAAATCCAATTTTTCAAAACAATAAAACCCCAGTGGACGAGTAAACTAATTTATTACAACGAACGCTACAACATGGAGCAAAACAAACCGGCTGGAACTCAAAAAACAATTAGAAAATACTACGCTAAACAAATAAAAAAAATCAACCAATTCTTTAACGAAAATCAAGAGTTCTATAAATATTACAACAATGGAAACCAACACCTTGACGATAAATACTTTCTAAGAAATCAGCATGACATAAAACTATCGTTGGACAGCTATTATTTCATCGCCGATAAAAGTTTTACAACGGGTTATGACTACAAAGCCGCACAGCTAATAGCCTTTGAAAAATTACAAAAGCAGTTGACAGAAGAAATAAAACAATACACAAAAAAAGGTAATAACAACCAATCAAATCTAAAATGGACAGGCTCCAAAGTAGGAATAGTCGAATTAATCTATGCCTTGCATGCAGAAGGAGTTTTCAACGAAGGAAAATGCGAACTAAGAGAAATCGTCTACAACTTCGGGAAAGTCTTTAATGTAGAAATAGGTCAAGTCCACAGAACCTTTTATGAAATTACTTGACCCCATAATCACATACTAATCTGTAAAAATCCGTGCAATCCGTGGCTAAAAAAAAGAAGTCGAAACGTACTCTCCCGACTTCATAAACTATGCTATTCTAATACCAAGTGAAACACCTTTTATCTTCTACAAAAACTATGTTTCTATGTGTTTAAAACAAAAAGAGACATATATAAACAGTACTTTCTATCGTTTGTATTACAAATTAATCTGTGAAAATCCGTGTAATACGTAGCTAAAAAAGTCGGAAGATTCTCTTCCGACTTCATAAACTATGCTATTCTAATACCAAGTGAAACGCCTTTTAGCTTCTACAAAAACTATGTTTCTATGTGTTTAAAACAAAAAAAGAACATATAAACAGTTCTTTCTATCGTTTGTGTTATGAATTAATCTGTAAAAATCCTTGTAATCCGTGGCTAAAAAAAAAGAAGTCAGAATATCTCCTCCCGCCTTCCCTAACCTATGCCTTTCTAACTCCAAGTGAAACGCCTTTTTAACACTTACAAAAACTATGTTTCTATGTGTTTAAAAAAACTTATAAAGTGGCTATTAAAAAGATACATTTCATCCCAAAACACAAATCAATTTGTGAAAATTTGTGTAATCCGTGGCAAAAAAAGTCGGAAGAACATCTTCCGACTTTACTAGTTAAATCCTAAAAAGAACAATTATTTATTCTCAATAATCCCAGCAACAAGAGCAGTATAAATCGCCTTTTGCGAATCACCATTAGCTCCAGCTGTAGCACCAACAATATTGGTCGTTAACCAATTCCAATCCGGATCCGTGTTCTTTTTTGGACGTTTTTTCTTCATATAAACACTATGCCTTGTGATGGAAGTAATCGTTAAAATAGTAGCTTTATCAATTGAACTATAAAGTGAATCAGCTGCAATTGTATGCTCATAATTGGTGATATAATCATAAATAACAGCATAGTCATCACTTGAATCGGCGTAGTCTAATAATGCTTCAATATAAATGTTTAAACTAGTTTTTGCTTTTTCAGATAAATTACTGGACTCTAAAAAATCCTGCAGCGCAATGTTAGGTTGTTTAAGCAGCATATTGAGTTCACTGGGCAAAATGGGAGAACTACTCATAGTGGAGAAAAAAGAATGCGCTTTGGCTTTCTCATAAAATAAGGCAATAATGCTTTCAGTTTCCGTTGGCTGTGGATAATGGTTGTAATACGATGTCAATAGTTCATTATGAATCGTTCCTGCACCATCAAAGGGATTGGCGGAATTAAAGGGTAGTTCCTCTTTTGTTTCACTGGTTTTGTAATGGTTTGCCGTACTGTCTTGCTCATTCATCGAAGAATCACAAGAAATAAGAAATAAAGCCATAGCTAAATAAAAATAATAAAATTTCATGTTGAATACGTTTTAAATGTTACTGATAATTTTTTTAATCAGTTCATTTCTCCCGGGGTAATCTGAACAATAATGTCGGCTCCAAAAAATAGTCGAAGCCATTTGAATTCAGGTCAAAACTAACACGACAAAACAAGCAACACAAAGTCTTGAATCGCCAAATGCTGAATTTGAACTACGCAATTCTAGAATCAAATAGGTATAATAATCGGAACTTTACAATAGGTTTTGTAAGTGTAAGTAAGACTTGTCTTCTAAAGTAAATGGACTTAAATTATTTTTAGTATATTTATTTTTTGCTTCAACAAAAAGGCGTTTATACAAATAATTTTCTCACTATTTTAAACGGTATTTTATAAAAATGAAAAAAATCTTCTGTATCCTAATGCTAGTAACAACAGTAATTGTAAAAGCAGAAAGTAAGAATGTATATGAGACGATTGAAACTAATGAGGATAGTTATAAGAATCGCGAAAAACGAGTTTTAGACAATCTAAACGATACGGCAAAAGCACTTAAAGAAGCTAATTCATGGCTAATAGAAGCAAAAAAGCATAAGAATTC
>QBMS01000114.1:0-630 GCA_003249095.1 Snowella sp. | reverse complement strand
GATTTATGCCGATAGTTTATTGATAAAAGCAAAAGAGTCAAAAAACGACATCACTCTTGGAAGTGCATACCTAACAGTTGGTGCGGCTTTTTACGACAATAAAGAGTACACCAAAGCATTGGATAATTATATCATAGCGAACAATTACATTTCTAAAACGGAGGACCAATACTTAATTCATAAAGTAAAATACACCATAGCGCAAACAAAATATTACCTCGGATATTTTGATGAAGCAATTGCTTTATTTACCGATTGTATTAACTTTTTCAAAGAAGAAAACGAAACAGGGTATCTAAAATCATTACATGGTATCGGGTTATGTTATAATCAAGTAGGACGATACGATTTGAGTTCGTTTAACAATTTACTTGGCATAAGAGCATCCAAAGAATTGGAGAACGAAGAAATGATACCTTATTTTATCAACTCCGAAGGAATAAACCAATATAAATTAAAAAAGTATCAAAAAGCGATTAAACTGCTGGAGGAAACAGTACCCGAAATCGAAAAAAGAAACGATTATGTAAGCCAAACAATTACGTGGTTTTATTTGGGCAAGTGTTTTTGGGAACAAAATGAAAAAGACAAAGCAGTATCCTATTTCTTAAAAACCGACCAATTAATTAC
>QBMS01000113.1 GCA_003249095.1 Snowella sp. | reverse complement strand
AGGCATTTCGTTGGACTGAATCGGGTGGCATGGTTGGTCTGGGCGATCTTCCTGGTGGTGATTCTTATAGCGATGCTAGTGGTGTATCAGCCGATGGCTCTGTTATTGTTGGCCGCAGTAATAGTGTTAATGGATATGAGGCATTTCGTTGGACTCAAGAGACTGGCATGGTTAGCCTAAAAGAAACATTAATTGGGTTTAGATGTAAGTGGCTGGACGCTCAATTCAGCTACTATTTCAGCAGATGGTTTTACAATTGTTGGGAATGGAGTAAATCCTTCGGGACAATCTGAAGCATGGGTTGCTAATCTCTCACCTGAAGCTGTTCCTGAACCCCTAACGATTCTCGGTGCAATGACAGCTGCCGCATTTGGTATTGGTTTCAAACGCAAATTAGCCCAAAATAAATCTGAAGAAAAAGATCCAGATGCTTAATCTTTTTTTGTTACACAGAATTTTTGTCCAAAAGTTACCAAATAGGGGTTAAATCTAAAACAAAATCCACTAGAATTGATTCTCCCGATAAAGAAAGTGGTGATTCTAAAATTTCTACAGCTTGCTGGGGTCGATAGATCTGAACTTGACGACTTTTTGGAATGATTAACCATCCTAAACCTAACCCATTATCTAAATATTCCTGCATCTTCTCTTCAATCTCTTTAAGATCATCGGATTCAGAAACTAATTCCACAACAAAATCAGGACAAATCGGTAAAAATTTACGGCGTTGGGTAGGGGTTAAAGCATTCCATTTTTCGAGGGTAATCCAACTCAAATCAGGCGATCGCTTGGCTCCATTCGGTAACTGAAAACCCGTCGAAGAATCAAAGGCTTTCCCTAACCCTTTTTGTCGATTCCAATTTCCTAAATCGATATAAAGTTCAAAGTTACGATTACCTGTTTCACCGCCCGTTGGTGACATAATTAATAATTCTCCCGTTGCCGTTAATTCAAACTTGCTTTCTCGATTCGCCCAAACTAAATTTTCAAATTGATCCTCACTTAATTTGAGATTTGTAGGAAGATTAAGATTAAGAGTTGTCATGATAAATTTTCCTTAAAGTAGCTTAAAAGAGCGATCGCGTTTCTTATTCTGGATTTACCAAATAGGGGTTAAATCTAAAACAAAGTCAACTAAAATTGATTCTCCTGATAAAGACATCGGTGATGCCAACATTTCTACGGCTTGCTGGGATCGATAGATCTGCACTTGACGAATTTTAGGAATAATTAACCATCCTAAACCTAACCCATTATCTAAATATTCCTGCATCTTTCCTTCAATCTCTTTAAGATCATCGGATTCAGAAACCAATTCCACAACAAAATCGGGACAAATCGGTAAAAATTTACGACGTTGGGTAGGGGTTAAAGCATTCCATTTTTCCAGAGTAATCCAACTCAAATCAGGCGATCGCTTGGCTCCATTGGGTAACTGAAAACCCGTTGAAGAATCAAAGGCTTTCCCTAACCCTTTTTGTCGATTCCATAACCAAAATTGACCCCCTAATTCAAAATTACGATTGCCTGTTTCACCGCCCGTTGGTGACATAATTAATAATTCTCCTGTTGCCGTTAATTCAAATTTGCTTTCTCGATTAGCTAAGATCAGGTCTTCAAATTGATCATCACTTAATTTGAGATTTTTAGGAAGATTGATCGCAATAGTTTCCATGATTAACTTTCCTTTTATTGGGCGTAAGCTTTACGTCCCTACGGGATTTTCTTGAAAATATCTACAATGTTTTTAGTTTAAATTAGTTTTACTTTGATCAAGTCAAAAGTCTAAAATCAAACAGAGTCAAGTAATCCAAGGCTTAACTCTGTTTAATATTGATATTGGTTTAACCTTACATTAATTTGAGATTGGGATAGGCCGCTAAAATATCATCTGTGGTGAGGGTATCTCCTTCCGCTTGGGGTGTCCACAGCACTTCAATGGCTAATAGGCGATCGCTACCGATCGCACCGACTTGTTGTAATACCTGACGCATTTCAGAGGAATCATTGACGGCGGATAATTCAGAGCGACCGAGAGAAGCAATCACTAGGGTAACTAGAATATAATCTCCTGAAGAGTCTAGAGTATTCGCTAATTCTCCAGCTTTACCCGTAATTAAGTCCGTAGAAGCGGCCTGACGAAGTTGGTTATTAACATTACTGAGGGTTTCTGAGGTAAATTTACTGCGTTCGCCGAGGGCTAATTGATTAAATTTAGCTTCTGCCATTGAAAGAGGCGCGACTTGGGATTCCGTTGAACCATAGACCCAGTATTCAGGATGGCGTAAGAGGGATAGGGTCACTTCCTGTAGGAGCATGGCACGACCTTGGGAGGTTCCCGTATCGGCGGATAGTCCTAATTCATTTAATTCTCGCTGCAATTCACGGGCTGTTGCCAGTAAACCGACTTGAATTTTACCCACGCTCACAGGAGGGTTATCGGATTCGAGTTCCCCTTGACCGCCTCCACCGCCAGCATTTCGGACAGCACTCATCACAAAATTGGCGATCGCGAACACAATCAAAATACTAAAAAGACTACCAAATCCGCCCCCAAACCCTAAAAAGGGAATAATAAAGGGAAATCCCATGCCGCCGCCCATTCCACCGCTAAGACCACCCCCTGAACGACTAGGCGCACTTAAACCCCGACTAGGAGCGCGAAACGATCCGCCTCCCATGCGTCCACCACTCCGAGCGGCTAAGGCATCATGGATATTGCTCAATAGCAAAATTCCAATCAATCCTGTGAGGAGAACAGGCTTTAAAAGAAATTGAATTTTGGGTAAAAAGTGTTTCAACATAAAAATTCTACTCTAGAAGTCTTTATTTCTTAATTTAACGAGTTTGCGGTCAATGATCAGGTTTAACCCAAGATTCTTCTCTGATGACTAGATCAATAGAATCTTGAGAAAATCTTGCTAGTCTCAGCCTAACGCATCTCTTGTTTCAACTGTTAGGGAGGGTTTCACGACTTTTTCCTATGAACCGTTGCCCATAGGAGTGACAATTTATCGGCGATCGCATTTTTTATTAGAACTGAAGACGTTATGAATCGAGACAAACCTCTCTGAAGCATCGCTAGAGAAACCTACTATACCGTTATCCCTTGTCATCCTTAGAGGATTAATTGCTATCCTTGGATGTAATGGGAGGTTCACCACCAGAGGAGCCGCTCCGGAAATCAGCAAATCAATCAGGATCGCAGTAATGACTGGTCTATTGACGATTTTTCCTGTTCAGTTGTTTTGAGGGATAAATTATTGCTTAAATTGTTCTAAAAATTCCCCCTAATGTCGTACTTATTCAACTTTAAAATTATGAGTCAACCTAAAACGTCATTTTCCCAGGAAATCAAAAAACAAATCACTATTTTAGGTAGTTTTGTTGCAATTTTTTGGATTCTAGAAATCCTAGATCAGTTTGTTTTTCACCATACGTTAGATAGCTACGGCATTCGTCCCCACTCCTTGATTGGACTTAGGGGCATTTTATTTGCTCCTTTTTTGCACGGTGGTTTTGGTCATTTAATTGCAAATACCATTCCTTTTTTAATTTTAGGCTGGTTAGTTATGATTCAGGAAACCAGTGATTTCTGGATTGTCACCATAATCACAATGATCGTCGGTGGTATCGGAACCTGGATGTTGGGTGCGCCCAATAGTATTCATATTGGTGCAAGTAGTCTGATTTTTGGCTATTTAGGTTTTTTATTATTGCGGGGATATTTTCAGAGAAATATCGCTTCTATTTTACTCTCTTTAGTCGTCGGTTTTCTCTACGGTGGCTTGATTTGGGGAGTATTACCAACGCAACCAGGGGTTTCTTGGCAGGGACATTTATTTGGCTTTTTGGGTGGGGTTTTATCAGCAAAATTAATTGCGAAAGAAAAACATTTTTATTCATGAATTATGTTCAATATCTCCGCGATCGCGTTCTGCCCTTAAAAGTTGTCCAACTCTTTATTCAGACTGCGATCAAATGGCAAAAAGATGAATGCTTAGAAATGGGGGCGGCCTTAGCTTATTATGCCCTATTTTCTTTGTTTCCAATTTGTTTAGTTGTCTTAAGTATATTGGGCTTCTTATTAGGGCCAAATACGGATATTTATACCCAATTACTAACCGTTGCTAAAAATATATTGCCTACCGAACCGTACAATATAGTGAAAGATACTTTGCTAAACTTAAACCAAAGCAGTGTCGGAGCGGGCTTAGTCGGTTTTTTCCTATTATTTTTAACAGCGAGTAAAATTTTTGAAGCACTGAATCGCTCTGTCGATAAAATTTGGGGAATCCATAGCAACATCGAAACCGAAAAGAAACTTAAACATAAGGCTTTGGATTTTTTAAAAGATAAAATATTAGCATTTTTTCTGGTTTTAGGGACAGTTTTAGTATTGTTAATCTCGATGCTTTCTAATGTCGCTATTAAGGTTATTCTTGAAGTCGTAAATCAATTTAAAAATCTTGTTATAGGGATTGAAATTGATGATTTACTACTGATTAAAAGTCTTCAATTAGGAATTTCTTTTTTGTTGATTTTATCCGTCATCATGGGACTGTTTAAAATACTTCCTTCTCGTCGAGTTTATTGGCAAGATATTAGTGTAGGAGCTTTTTTGACTGTTAGTTTGTTGATGTTGTTGCAAAGCTTAGTGAGTAATGGATTTATTCAAATTGGAGAGCAATTTCGTGCCTACGGGGTGATTGGCAATGTTATGGTTTTGTTGTTGTGGATTTATTTAGTATTTCAAATCTTTTTTCTGGGGTGTGAATTTAGTGTCGTCTATAGTCAACTTTTGGGTAGCGATCGCAAAAAATAGGTTATAAAGTTCCCATCCCGAATTCATCGGTGAAAGCAATATTTATGCACTCATCAGATTTTTTTCAAGTTAACATTGTTACTTTTGGGCGCAAGCCTTGCGCCCCTACAAAAACCTTAAAAATAGTACGTAGGGGCGAATTGCGTTCGCCCTCTAACAGATAGATTTAACGTAGTAATTGAAATTGTTAGAGAGTCTTAAGATTTCATTTTTTGGCGGTTTCAATCCATTCTCTTAAAGTAGTAACTACCTCATCAAGATTAATCATTTGGGCTTCTTTAGTTGCTCTTGTCACCAGTTCAACCTTGCCTTCCTTTAAGGATTTTCCTGTGACAATACGATAGGGAATGCCGATTAAATCCGCGTCTTTAAATTTAACGCCTGCCCGTTCATTGCGGTCATCTAAAAGAGCCTCAATACCAGCATTATTGAAGTCTTGATAAAGTTTTTCAGCCGCTTTAACCTGTTCTTCGTCACTAATATTAGGAATCACAATAATGACTTCGTAGGGCGCGATCGCAACGGGCCAAATAATGCCGTCTTTATCGTAACTCTGCTCTACGGCGGATTGGGCTAAACGGGAAACCCCGACTCCATAACAACCCATTACTAGAGGTTTTTCTTTACCCTGTTCATCGGTGAAAGTGGCTCCCATCGCCTGGGAATATTTCGTGCCGAGTTGGAAAATGTGACCTGCTTCAATGCCTCTAGCCGTTTGTAAGGTTTGATTGGGATCATGGACAGCGCGATCGCCGATTTTGGCTTTGCGAATATCAACCACTAATTTAGGCGCAGGAAATTCCTTGCCCCAATTGGCTCCCACAAAATGATAATTAACTTCATTGGCTCCTGTAATAAAGTTAGTGATTTCAGAAGCGGTTTTATCAATTAATCTTACAAATTTAGGATTAATATCATTATTTTTGGCGATGTAATTATCTTCTAAATCAGGTGCTATGTAACCTAAAGGCAACGGTTTAGCCGCCCACTGTTTTTGAGCTAATTCATCGGGAACTTTGAGGGAAAGTAAAGTTTTAGCTTGATAATCGGCGGCAATTTTGACTAATTCATTATTTAATTTAACTTCATTGACTTCTTGATCTCCGCGAATACTAACTAACACTAAAACGGTTTTCCCGTTGTCATAAATCGCTTCATATAGTACGTTTTTAACAATATTGGTCGGTGAACACTTTAAAAATTTAGCCAAACTTTCGATGGTATTGCAATTCGGAGTTTCACGTTTTTCGTAACTGTTAAAAGGAGACGCGATCGCATCGGGAGGCAAGGAAACCGCTTTTTCCACATTAGCCGCGTATTTACTATCTTCTGTATAGAGAACTTCATCTTCTCCTGCATCGGCCAAAACCATAAATTCCTGGGAACCCGATCCCCCGATCGCGCCTGAATCTGCTTCAACGGCCCGAAATGTTAATCCACAACGGCGCAACATATTCCGATAAGCCTGATCCATCGCTCGATAGGTTTCCTTGAGACTTTCCTCATCAGCATGGAAAGAATAGGCATCCTTCATAATGAATTCCCGACCGCGCATCAAGCCAAAACGAGGGCGAATCTCATCCCGAAATTTGGTCTGAATTTGGTATAAATTGACGGGTAATTGCCGATAGGAGCGAATCATTTCCTTCGCGATCGTGGTAATCACTTCTTCGTGGGTGGGGCCAAGTCCTAGTTCTCTGTCTTGGCGATCGGTGAGGGCAAACATAATCCCCTCCGCTTTGGTGTAGGTATCCCAACGCCCTGATTCTTTCCAGAGTTCCGACGGTTGCAACTGGGGCAACAAACATTCCTGCGCTCCCGTTGCATTCATTTCTTCGCGGACAATTTGGGAAACTTTCTGCAAAACCCGCCACATTAGCGGTAAATAGCTATAAATACCACTCCCAATCCGACGAATAAAGCCCGCCCGCACTAATAATTTATGACTGGGGATTTCCGCATCGGCGGGATCGTCTCGTAGGGTGACGAAGAGCATTTGAGAGAGTCGCATAGCCTATTTTCCTTGCATTTATTAACTTTTTATTATCGCACTTTCAGGGAATGGTGTGGAAGATATTATCATCTTATATAATGTTATGTACCATGACCATAGAGATTGATTCTTCTGGCTTCTGTGGATTGACTGGCTCGATAGGTCAGATTTTGCCCAGATTCAATCAGTTTAATTGTTAAACAAAAAAATTCTATCTTTAGACTGTGTGTTATTGATTATTTCAATCAGGAAATAAAACCATGATTACTGAAAATAATGTAATCGAATCGATTAAAGATTCTGTTAATTTGGCTGATGTTAGTCCTGAGAATTTTGAATCGACTGTCCAGTTCATTCATCGGCAATATGAAATTGTTTTAAACGCTAAAGATAAAGAAATTGAAGACTCTCGCCAAGAGATTTTGCATCAAAAAAAATGGGAGAGTCTCTTGCTAAGGAACCTATTATTAGACCTGAAGAAATTCATAACGAGTTAATAACTGCTCTGTTAAACCAAACTATATCTAATGATTAATGATGAAATTGAGCGATTAAAGGAAACGCTAAAATTTTCTGTCACTTTTTGATAATTTCCTTTCATTGTTTCATCTACTAAGCTTTCTAGGGTGCATCCCACTTTGGCAACCTGGTAAATATGGTCTGATGTCAAGACCCATAGAAGTCTTAAATTTCAAGCCTTTACCAAATGAGTATAATTACTCAATGTCCAAACTGGGATGCACCCGCTTTCTAAATTCTCTGCATCGCCATGAACACACCAATACGCTACTTTTCTCAAGCTGCATCCCCAAAAATTAGCAATTTCAGCTTGAACTTTTCCATTCAGTATGGTATGCTCCTCTTCTAGAATCTGATAACATTGTTTTATTTCATTATCTATGAATGCAAAATTTGCTTTTTTTTAATATTTTGTCGAAATAAATATTTGTCTAAATTCAATAGCACTTAATCGCTTATCTGTTAACTTAGAGAAAGTTTAAAGGTATATTTGATACATTTTACCTCCATTTGGAAAAATAGCAACCAAACAGCTATGATAATAAGTCTTCAAAATATTTGCGATTCATAAATGAAGTCCCCTTTATCTCGTATTACCTCGATCCTTTACAGTGCTTTAAAACGGTATGATTAACCCTTTACTCAAAAAGATAATGAAAAATTCAATTACAATATTTCTATTGAACTTAGGAATTATCGCAACGACTCCCCATTTATCGTTATCGCAGACTTTACCCCTCAAACCTGTTCAATCTCTTCCCAATCCTGAGTTAGTCGGTCGAGATGACCAAATTTGGACAAAGGATCGCGCGGTTTTACTTCAGGCAATTGATCAAAGTTTACGCTACCTCAACACCTCTAATGCGGCCAAAGCCTACCGCAACTATCCCGTTAAAGGCGTTACTCTGGCACGAGTCAAGCGTTCTTTAGTGCGATTTCGTTCTCTCGTTAAACAAGCGCGATCGCCTGAAGAATTACAAGCGGCAGTCAAAAAAGAATTTGTCTTTTATCAAGCGGCAGGTCACGATAATCAGGGAACAGTTCACTTCACGGGCTATTTTGAGCCGATTTATACTGCAAGTCCCTATCAAACGGCAGAATATCGTTATCCCCTCTACCGTAAACCTCAGAATTTTGCTAAGTGGTCTAAACCCCATCCCACGCGGGCAAAATTGGAAGGAACTGACGGATTAGGTGAAAACACCCCCCTCAAGGGCTATGAATTGGCTTGGTTTAAGGATCGTTTGGAACCTTATTTGGTGCAGATCCAAGGTTCGGCTAAATTGCGTTTAACCAATGGGAAAACTATTTCGGTGAGTTTTGATGGCAATACGGATTATCCCTACGTGAGTTTGGGCAAGGAATTAGTGAAAGATGGTATTTTTCAGGCAGGCGAGTTGACTCTGCCGATTCTGATTGATTATTTCAAAAAACATCCTGAAGCAGTCGATCGCTACATTCCTCGCAATAATCGTTTTATTTTCTTTAAACCAACTTCGGCGGCGACTAAGGCAACAGGCAGTTTGGGCTTACCTGTCCTTGCAGAGCGATCGATCGCAACGGATAAGTCACTGATGCCACCAGGAGCGTTGGCGGTTTTGGTGACTCAGATTCCTAATACTAATTTACAAAAAGAATGGGTTAGTCGCTATGTATTGGATCAGGATACGGGCAGTGCGATTAAGGGGCCAGGTCGGGTTGATATTTTTATGGGGACAGGCAATTTAGCAGGCGATCGCGCTGGTTTGATGAGCGATGATGGTCAGTTGTATTATTTGTTATTAAAATAATCTGATGGCGGCGATCGCGTTTTTAAGATGTTTTTGTTAAAATTTAATTAACCGTTACTTGCCAAATTGCGAGACGGATCACCCAAATAAACCTGATCAGTCGGGCCAGGATTTAATGCAGTCGGTAAAATCTGCCAATGTTGAGATAAACGCTGTAAAACCTTATCCTGTTCTGCCCGTAGGCGATCAAAATTACTGCCGCCATTAATAATGGTAAACCAGACCATTCCCCTTTCCTGGGTGGGAATAATCCCTGCTAAAGCACTCACTTGATTGAGGGTTCCTGTCTTCACCGTCAAGCCTGGGGGCATATTACGCCACTGTAGAGTTCCATCGCGATCGCGTCCCATCACAGGAAACAGATCGGAAAGATTCAAGGGCGTTGATTTCAACTTTTCTTGTAATGCCATAAACATCAACGTCACCGCACGGGGCGAAATGCGATTTTCTACCGCTAATCCCGATCCATTTTTTAACTGAATTTCTTCTGAAGGAATTTTTGCTAATTGGGAAACTCTTTCCCTAATTACCGCCGCGCCCCCGATTTCTTCAGCCAGCATTTCCGCCATGTCATTATTACTGTAAATATTCATCTGCTTTAACAAGGAACTGAGGGGCAAAGATTGATGACGTAATAATAATTGGGCATCGGTCGGAATCACAGCTTGCGATTGAATAGATCCTTCGATTTCCACAGTGGGACGGGGAGTATCTTTCGGCAATTCTGCGTGGGCTTTTTTGATTAAACCAGACCATTTACTCGAATTAACCGCTTGTTGAAGTAAAGAGCCTGTGATTGTAGGATCATTTTTAAAATTCATGGCAAAATTGCCCGTGATGATTAAATCCCCTGTAACTTGCCTAATTCCTAGTTGATTTAAGGCATTCCCCAACGCGATCGCCTCTTCCCAAACAAACAACGGATCGCCGCCGCCCTCTATCAATAAATTTCCTTGCAGAACTCCATTGGTCACCGTCCCGATCGCATAAATCCGAGTTTCAAAACGGTGATTCAAATCCCATTTATCAATCGAAGCAAGAGTTGTGGCAACTTTCGTTAAAGAAGCCGCCGAAACGGGCGTATTTTGATTATTTTCGACTAAATAAGCCCATTCTGATTGTATCCAGATTCCCTGACGATTCGGATCATAGCCCTTCGTCGCCAGGGTTTTAAGATAGTCCTGAAAAATTTCCGTCACCACAGGATCAGCCTGGGTCGGCACATCGAAAATTTTCGCCTGCTCCCACGACACTATTGGTAAAGGTTCTAGCGTCTGGGCATTTCCTCCCCATAACTGGGCTAAAAGTCCAATAAATGCCAAATTCATGCCATTAACCATTATTGTCTTTTCCTACCATAAACCAATAGTATTTTAAGCATTTTTTTCGCTTTTGGGCAGATCAACGGCTTGCTTCTCCCTAAACAGAACTATTCGGTTTCTACCTTTGTGGCCGAGACCGTTTCTTCGGGTTCTAGTCGGGCCTGCATTTTGACCGTCTCTTCAATGCTCTGAGCTTCTCGTTTAAATTCCGACTCAAATTCCTTCGAGGCTTCCTGGAAACCCTTGAGAGTTTTTCCTAAACTACGGCCAATTTCAGGTAATTTTTTCGGGCCAAAGACCAACAGCGCGATGACCACAATTAAACCCATTTCTGGTAAACCAATGCCAAAAACGTTCATAATATCTCCTTCTTGCGGAATAAAAAAAGAAAAGATCCCAGCGAAACCAGGATCTGGATTGCCATGCTAATAATAGACGGCCAATCTGGAAATGGAAAAAATTAAAGAATTAACCTTTCCAGCCCACCGTAAACCCTTCTAAAACGAGGGAAGAGTTATAGATTTGCAGAATGATCAGCAAAAACACGAAAAACAGTAACATAAATACGCCCATAACAGGAGTAGTCCCCCAACCAGGGACAACTTTACCGTATTCTGAGTTCAAAGGTCTGAGGATATCTCCCAACCGAGTACGCTGTGCCATAGATTACCCGCAATATGTGTAAATTAAATTTTGCAATATTCTGTAATAATATAGGAAAATAGGCATCACTATCAAGATAACTTTTATGGAACCTGCAGCAGTCGTTGGTATTACCTTTGCGTCGATCCTCATTGGAATCACTGGATTCGCCATTTATACGTCTTTTGGCCCGCCTTCAGCCGCTTTGGACGATCCTTTTGATGATCATGAAGATTAGGGTGAGCTTGGTTAGCCGTCGAGGAAAAGGCGGCAACTTTTCATTCTAATTAATGTTTGGGTTTAAAGGGCGATCGCAGTTTCTCAAGGCCACTGATCGCAATTTGCCTCTACAATGCTTTCCATAGGTTCTGTAATATTTGCTATTTTATCGAGAAAGTATAGCGGTATTTTTGTTTAGTTCTTGACTAAAATATTTGGGTAATCCTTTGCCTCGTGCTATGTAGTCTTCTATGAGAAGTTCAAGGACTTGGAGCGCGTTTTCTAAGGTTTCTTGGTAATTGTTTCCATGAGTATGGGCATAGGGGCCAAATTCAGGTAGATGGGCTATAAATTTGCTGTCTTCTTCTGACCATTGAATAGAAATACTATAGTGATAATTCATGGGTTGTCTCCTTGATTTAAGTTTTCCAATTCTTGAAGTGCGTTTCTTACGTCCTTTTCCTGATAGCGATCAGCATCACCACTATCTTTGCCTGATAGGGTCAAGCTATAGTTTAAACGAGGATGACTCCAGACGGTATGACTGCCTTTACCAGGGCGATAGGTAAATCCTGCTTTCATAAGTATAGATTTAAGTTCTCGGATTTTTTTAGGCATTAGTCCAATGGCTTAAGAATGAGGGTAGGGGTTTAGTTTCTAAATCCTCAGATTATTGGACTTGGAGACCAAGCCTCTACAATGTTTCCCGTAAGCTCTGCAATATTAATGTGTGGTTTTGGGTGAACGCAATTCACCCCTACAATGCTTGTTCTAGGCTCTGCAATAATTGAGGATTAGTTGCAATTCTTTCTAGCAACATTAAATTTGTTTCTGTATCTGGATTGGAAAGTTTTTCTTGTTGGGCAAGAGTTTGTAGAAGACCATACAAGGTTTCGGTATCGCAATCCAGAAGGACTTGTACATTAAGCATCTTTGTTGCAAATAGAGAGTTTTGAGTCTGAGGATGGTCATCGCCTAATGTTTTTTGGAAAATGGTTAAGGCTCCTTGAGACAGGGTTTTTGCCTCTCCATAGTTACCCTGGGCGTTATAAAGCATTGCTAAATTGTTGAGACTTTGAGCAACGTGGGGGTGGTCTGCTCCTAACTGTTTTTCATAGATAGTCCGTGATCGCAGGTAGAGGGGTTCGGCTTCGGGGTAGCGTCCTTGAGTATAGTACAGGGTCGCTAAGTTGTTGAGACTGGAGGCAACGTCGGGATGGTCTTCTCCTAACTGTTTTTCCCTGATAGAAAGCGATCGCAGGAAGAGGGGTTCGGCTTCGGGGTAGCATCCTTGAGTATAGTACAGTGTCGCTAAGTTGTTGAGACTGGTAGCAACGTCGGGATGGTCTGCTCCTAACTGTTTTTCTCTGATAGAAAGCGATCGCAGGTGGAGGGGTTCGGCTTCTTTGTATTTCCCTTGAGATTCATAAAGACTTGCCAGATTGTTGAGACTAATGGCAACGTGAGGATGATTTTCTCCTAACTGTTTTTCTCTGATAGAAAGCGATCGCAGGTGGAGGGGTTCGGCTTCTTTGTATTTCCCTTGAGATTCATAAAGACTTGCCAGATTGTTGAGACTAATGGCAACGTGAGGATGATTTTCTCCTAACTGTTTTTCTCTGATAGAAAGCGATCGCAGGTGGAGGGGTTCGGCTTCTTTGTATTTCCCTTGAGATTTATAAAGACTCGCCAGATTGTTGAGACTAGTGGCAACGTGAGGATGATTTTCTCCATAAACTTTTTTATCAATAACAAGCAATCGCCGATAGAGGGATTCGGCTAAATCGTAGCGTCCTTGGGTATAGTACAACTTGGCTAAATTGTTGAGACTGGTGGCTAAAGCAAGATCGGACTTCAGTTCTTCTTGTAACTCCACTGCTTTTTGATAGGCGATAATTGCAGCTTGTAAATCTGCTTGATAACTTGTTGTTTTACCGCTATCTAATCTTTGTTCATAGGATTTTCCTAAACTGGAATATAACGTCGCTAAACTCTCATCGGGTTCACCTTTTTTCTGTGCAATTAAATTTTGTAAATCTTCAACTTTAAGCATTCCAACACCCCTTTCTTCAATATCAGCAAAGCTTAATTGGGGTTGCATTTCAAAAGCCGTAATTTCCCGTATTGGTGTATCTTCTTTAGGAATAGATTCAGCAACAAAAAAGAAAACTCCCTTCCGCCAACTATAAAAATCCATCGCTTTTTCAGCAATATAATCATGAATGGCATTCGTTAACCACAACACCACAGGAAAGGGAAAATCCCGTAAACCTTCCCTGGTATATTGCAAATAATCAGCAAAAATTTCTAATTGGGAACGAGCTTCTCCTAAATTTAAAGGCAATAAATTCGTTGCTCCCATTACCGTTAAAACCACCTGTCCTTTTTGTTTTAAATAATCCTCAGAGCGACAAAGACGAGATAGGGCATCATATAAACTCGGATCTTGGGCATTAATGCTTAAACGATAGGGACGAATCCCCATTTTTTTTAACTCTTTTTCATAGTCTTCGATTAGGCGATCGCGGTAATTTTTATCATCACAAACTGCTAATAATAAATTCAAATCTCCCTGACCTGCTTCAATAGAAACAATCAGCCCATCATAGCTATCACGATTAAGTTGTGCTGTCTTTTTAGTATCAAGAATTTGCATGATTTCTTTCCCACTCACCTAACAAATCAACTATAATCGGATGAACGTCATACCACTCTCGATCATTGCGATATTCAATTACACCTAATAATTTCAATAAAACAAAGAACTCAGGATCTTCAGAGTCATCGGGAGCATAGGTTTGACGAACCTGTTGTAAAATTTCAGGCTCTCCTGAATAAAAAGTGATAATCAAAACTTATCATGAAAAGCAAGCTAAAA